>JAQBPK010000020.1 GCA_028287565.1 Vulcanimicrobiota bacterium | reverse complement strand
TGTAGAGCGTTGGTGTCGTCCGCAGGGCGGGCCGACGGCTCTCAGGTATCCAGGAGCGTTCCCGCGCCCGCCGTCCGTCGTAGGTTGATTTTCTCTTGAGCTCCTTCGTCCATCTGCACGTGCACTCGGAGTACTCGCTGCTCGACGGAGCGTGCCGCGTCGACAGCCTGTGCCGGAATACGTCGGTCGAAGGTGCGCCGGGGATCGCGCTGACCGACCACGGCGTGATGTTCGGCGCCGTCGATTTCTACGACACGGCCAAGAAGAAGTACGGCCTCACGCCGATCATCGGCTGCGAGGCCTACATCGCGCCGCGCGGCCGGCTCGACCGCACCGTGCGCGACGAAGCGCACGTCACGCTGCTCGCGGCAAGCGACGTGGGCTACAAGAATCTCACGACGCTGATCTCCAAGGGCTTCTTGGAGGGCTATTACTACAAGCCGCGCATCGACATGGAGCTCCTCGCAAAATACAACGAGGGGCTGATCGTCCTCTCGGGCTGCATGTCGTCGCTGGTCGCCGCTCCGCTGCTCAAGAACGACTACGCGACGGCGAAGAAGAACGCGATCGAGTTCGGACAGATCTTCGGCGACCGGTTCTACATCGAGATCATGCGGCACGGCATGCCCGAAGAGGACGTCATCAACGACGGCCTGATCAAGATCGCGCGCGAGCTGAGCTACCCGCTCGTCGCGACGAACGACTCGCACTATCTCACGCAAGGCGACGCACAGGCGCACGACGTGCTGCTGTGCATCGGCACCGGCAAGACCGTGCAGGACACGAGCCGGATGAAGTTCTTCTCCGACCAGTTCTACGTGAAGTCGGCGCAAGAGATGCGCGAGCTGTTCGCAGACGTCCCGGAAGCGTGCGACAACACGCTGGAGATCGTCAAGCGAATCGACATAAAAATCCCGGAGAAGGTGTTCTACCTGCCGGACTACCCGGTGCCGAAGACACCGGCCGAGGACGTGGCGGGCGTGC
This sequence comes from Vulcanimicrobiota bacterium, assembly GCA_028287565.1. Classification (GTDB taxonomy): domain Bacteria; phylum Vulcanimicrobiota; class Vulcanimicrobiia; order Vulcanimicrobiales; family Vulcanimicrobiaceae; genus Vulcanimicrobium. Next base: position 9,719 of record JAQBPK010000020.1, on the reverse strand, counting down.
TGGCGGCGGCGGCGGTAGCGAGCGACGCGCGCGACACAAATTTTGCTCTGGTGAACGGCGTGGCGACGAACGGGTCATCCGCGAACGGAGCGTTCGCGGGCGGCTTGTGGGTGAACGAGGCTGATGAGCGAGCGGCATCCGAAGCGACGGCGCTTGCCGTGTCGGAGATCGATCCTAACCGGCAGATCGAGATGTCGGCGGACGACTATCTGCGGCTGGTGTGCGAGCAGGGGCTGATCGAACGCTACGGTGCTGAGCGCGCGAAGAACGACACGGCGCTGCGCGAACGGCTGGAGTACGAGCTTGGCGTCATCATCCAGATGGGCTTCTCCTCGTACTTCCTGATCGTGTGGGACTTCATCAAGTACGCGCGCGACCGCGACATCCCGGTCGGTCCTGGACGCGGCTCGGCGGTCGGATCGGTCGCGTCGTACTGTCTGAAGATCACCGACCTCGACCCGATCAAGTTCGGCCTGATCTTCGAGCGCTTCTTGAACCCAGAGCGCATCTCGATGCCGGATATCGACACGGACTTCTGCGTGGAACGCCGCGACGAAGTGATCAAGTACGTGGTCGACAAATACGGCAAGGATCGGGTCGCGCAGATCGTGACGTTCGGAACGATGGCCGCACGCGCCGCGGTGCGGGACGCGGGCCGCGCGCTGGGCGTCCCGCTGCCGGACGTCGACCGCGTCGCAAAGCTGATCCCGTCGGGACCGGGCGGCCTGACGATCGAGAAGGCGCTCGAACAGATTCCCGAGCTGGGCCTGCTCTACAACAACGACCCGCTGCTGCGCAAGCTGCTCGACACGGCAAAGTCGATCGAAGGCCTGGCGCGCCATGCGTCGACGCACGCCGCCGGCGTCGTGATCTCGAAGAACCCGCTCACCGACCACGTACCGCTGGTGCGCATCGGCGACGGCGAGGTGAACACGCAGTACGAGATGGGCGACGTCGAGCGCATCGGCCTGCTGAAGATGGACTTCCTCGGCCTACGCAACCTCACGGTGATGAAAGCGGCGTCCGACGAAATCCGCCGCACGGTGAACCCGGAATTCGATCTAGCGAATATCCCCGACGACGACAAGAAGACGTACGACATGCTGACGCGCGCGGAAACGCTCGGTGTGTTCCAGCTCGAATCGGACGGCATGAAGCGCGTCTGCACGGAATTGAAACCGTCGCGCCTCGAAGACATCATTGCGCTCGTTGCGTTGTATCGCCCGGGTCCGATGGAGTGGATTCCGGACTACATTAACATCAAGCACGGCCGCAAAGAGCCCACATATCTTCACCCGAAGCTACGTCCGATTCTCTCGGAGACCTATTCAATCGCGTGCTACCAAGAACAAATCATGCAGATTGCGCGTGATTTGGCCGGGTTCACGATGGGTCAGGCGGACGAGCTTCGCAAGGTAATGGGAAAGAAGCTCAAAGACCAGATCCCCATCTACCGGCAGAAGTTCTTGGACGGCTGCGTTTCGCAAGGCATCGACGCGAAGCTCGCGGAGGACATCTTCGCATTCGTCGAGCCGTTCGCGGTCTAAGTCTTAAACAAGTCTCACTCTGAGGCGTACGGATGGATCGCATATCAGACGGCGTATCTGAAGGCGAATTACCCGCTGCAGTACTTCGCCGCGCTGATGTCGTCGGTGCGCGACAAGACCGACAAGCTCGTCGAGTACATCGACGAGGCGAAGAAGATGGGTATCGCGGTGCTGCCGCCGGACGTGAACGCGTCGCTGGTTGACTTCGCCGTGGTCGGACAGGAGATTCGCTTCGGCCTCGCGGCGATCAAGGGCGTCGGCGAGAACGCGGTTCGGTCGATCCTCGAGACTCGTGATGCCGGCGGGCCGTTCATCGACCTGTTCGACATGGTGAATCGCGTCGACGTCAAGGCCGTGAATCGCAAAGTCTATGAAGCGCTGATCAAGTGCGGCGCGCTCGATCCGCTGCCGGGAAACCGCGCGCAGCTGCTCGACGCGCTCGACTCCGCCCTCGAAGTCGCGGCACGCGAGGCGCGGGACCGCGAGATGGGCCAGTCGTCGCTGTTCGGGATGATCGAGGAGCCGCACCCGTCGCTCAAACCGTCGCTGCGGCAGCTGTCGGCGCCGTCGACGATGGAACAGCTCGGCTGGGAGAAGGAGACGCTCGGAATCTTCGTCTCGGGCCACCCACTCGCGGACGTCGCGGAAGCGCTCGCGCGCACGGGCGCGGTCCCGGTGCGCGACCTGCGCAACTACGAGGACGACAGCCCGGTGAAGATCGCCGGTCTGGTAACCTCGGTACGCCGCACCCTAACGAAGGCGCAGTCGCAGATGCTCATCGCAACGGTAGAAGACACGACCGGCGCGATCGAATGCGTCGTGTTTCCGAAGCAGTACGCCGATCTGCAGATGCGCTTCATCGAGGACGCGATCATCGTTATCACGGGCCGCCTGCGCATGCGCGAACGCCGCGGCTCGACGCCGGGCGAGGACGTTCCGCTGGAGCTCAACGTGTCGGTGAACGACGTCCAGACGTTCGACCGCAACAGCGTGCGCACGGCGCCGCCGCCCCCGGAGGGCTGGCACGTCACGGTGACCTCGCGGGAGCACGTCGACAATCTCGTGCTCCTGATCTCGGAATGGTCCGGCACGACGCCGCTGGTGCTGCACATCAACGGCTCGACCGTGCAGCGCAACGTCGCCTCGGACCGCCGCGTCCGCGAGCGCCTCGCGGCGATCGTCGGCGAGAGCAACGTATTCGAAGGTGCCCCGTAGCGTGTCAGCAGTTGAGCCGAAAAGGTCGAACTAGGATTTCGTCAATGCAAGGGGTGTTCTTATGCCAGCCTATAGTGACGTTCCTTTATGGCAGCGTGCCCTCGGGGCACGCATCGATGACTCGTGTGAACAAGAGCGCGGGCACCTTCGGGTCGCTTTCCAGAGGTTTAGGGAGCGCGCATCACAACTAGCGGCCGAAATTCCGATCAATCTCTCTTCATATACCGTTCACGACATCACGCACCTTGACGCTCTATGGGGCTTGGCATCCCAGATTGCCGGCGATGAAATACTTTTGACGCCGCCTGAGGCATTTGTATTGGGCGGAGCTTTTTTGTGTCATGACTTGGGGATGTCAGCCAGTGCGTATGTTGGAGGCCTAACCGATGTCGAGGCGTCTCCGTTGTGGTCGGAGGCGCTAAAGTGCCTTGGACTTACGGCGACGCCCGAGCTGAGCCACGAAGAGTATTCGGACGCAGTCGCATGGGTTCTTCGTGAAAATCATGCAGCACAGGGCGCGAAGTTACCGACGCAGGGTTGGAGCGAGCGTGGTACCGGTGAGAAGGTCTACCTGATAGACGAGACTGACCTCAGGCGTGCTTTTGGCTCTTTAATCGGTCGCCTAGCTGAAAGTCATTGGTTTGACTTCGATCGGGTCGTAGGTGAATTGTCGAAAGTTTATGGCGCTGCACTCGACTTTCCGCAAAGTTGGACTATTGATGCCCTGAAACTTGCGGCATTATTGCGCCTTGCAGACGCCGCGCATGTGGACCAGCGGCGGGCGCCGACGTTCTTACGTGTAATTCGTGGGATCTCAGGCATATCGGAATTACATTGGCTATTTCAAGAGCGAATCAACCAGCCGCGACGTGTCGGGGATCGTCTTGAGTATACCTCCTCGGCTCCGTTGACTAGAGACATGGCGGACGCTTGGTGGATAGCATATGATGCCGTCGCCTCGATCGATGCGGAATTGGCATCGGTTGACGCATATTGTAGTGCGAACCCGAATGGCTTCCGCTTTGCCGCTCGAGGAGTCGTGGGCGCAGGAAACGCGACCGCGCTTTCACGCTACATTGAAGCGGACGGCTGGCTTCCGTTTGACGCGCGCCCAAAAATTTCAGACGTTGGCGCGATGATCGGCCGGTTCGGTGGCGAGGATCTATATGGAACTAGTCCGATCACATCTGTGCGCGAACTCTTGCAGAACGCTCTTGACGCAGTTTATGCGCTTCGCGCTATAAGAGGCGCTACACTACAATCGGATCGCGTGCGGGTTGATTTCGACAGCCGAGCTTTGGTATTGCGCGTTACTGATTTCGGCGTCGGCATGTCGATGGATACGATAAGAAATGCATTGCTTGATTTTGGGACGTCAGGATGGCGGCCTGACATTTTGCGTAGAGACCTGCCGGCACTTCTCCAGACAAATTTTAAGGCGAGCGGTCGGTACGGGATCGGCTTCTTTTCGGTCTTCATGCTTGGCTCTAAGGTCACTGTACGCACCCGGCGCTACGACGCAGCGGCGGAGGATACGTTGGTCCTGACGTTTTCCGATGGGATAGCTCGTCGACCACTGCTACGAAAAGCCGATCCCGATGAACGCATGCTAACCTCGGGCACGATGGTCGAGATTGTCCTAAAGGAAACAAGCGAGAAGACTTTGCTACGTGCGTGGGGCGAGGATGAGAACAGGCCGGCGAGCGCGCTCGCAACTGTCATCGTGAACCTCGTCCCCGGAGCCCGCGTCCCTGTGGACTTGGGCGTGGATGGTATTTGTTCCGAGGTTCTGAATGGTGTCTCGCTTGAAGATTGCACGGAATCAGAGTTTGTCCGTCGCATAACTGACCGTTCTACGATTAAGCCGGTTATTGCCGATTTCGAGAATATCTACGATGTAGATGGCACTTGGCTCGGCCGCGCGGCATTGTCAGCTCGTGACGAGGAGATGGGGAGTGCAGTTGATGGCATCTTAGTAACGGAGGGTGGCGTTACGACAGGATTTGTCGGTTCGATCGTGGGCGTTCTTCTGGCCGAGCCGGCCCGTGCGATCCGCGATTTTGCGACGCCGGTAGGGCATCCTGAAGCCTATGCGGCGTGGGCCACGACTCAGGCTGTCAAGCTAAAATCGTTGAAGCTCGGCCCCAGTCAAGAGATGCAGGCGAGCTCGGTCGCGATGATGCTGGGCGCGAATGTCGGGGAACTGCTTGTTTGCGAGACCTCGGAAGGATATCTAACGGAAAATGAGTTTCTTCGCTGGTGTAACGGGCGGGACGAGGTATTGCTGTTAATGGATGACCATTTAGATGACGCACGTGGCACACGATATAAGTCGTTCTCCATAACTTTGGATGCAAATGTCGCGGTAATAAGAAGCATCTATGCCCTCATAACGCAGGAGGAGCCAAGTCACGCGCGGCGCATGCGATGGTGGCCGAAGCCTAAGGACGGCGAAAGCGGCGCTGAGAATCCGGTCCCCTGGTTCATGCAAGTTGCCGCAGCGTCCTGGGATGTTCCGGTCAGCGCTGTCCGTGAAGCTAGCCTCGGGCTTGTGTTCTCAAGAGGAGACGAGCGCGTAGTGCGTGAGGTCGGTAGGCTTGAAGGCGATGGTACGGCGATAGAAGAGATGGTGGTAGTCTTGACGCGGCCGAGCGGCGTTAGCGGAAGTTGACATTGTGAGGCTTCCAGCAGGCGTTCGCGACTGGCTGCCGCACGAGTTGGCGCGTAAGCGCGAGATCGAACAGCAGATGCGTGCCGTGTTCGGGCGATGGGCGTATGAGGAAGTGCAGACGCCGATCATCGAGCGGCTCGACGTGCTCGAACGCGGGCTCGGTGAGGAGACCACCGAGCTGCTCTTTCACTTCAACGACCGGCGTTCGACCGCGCTCGCGCTGCGGCCGGAGATGACGACGCCCGTCGCGCGGCTCGTGTCGACACGCATGCGCGAAGCCCCGCTGCCGTTGCGGCTCGCCTACGTCGCGTCGGTGTTCCGGTACTACGAGCAGCCGCAGGAAGGCCGGATGCGCGAGCTGACGCAGGCCGGCGTCGAGCTGATCGGCGCGGCCGGGATCGATGCCGACGCCGAGACGCTGTTCATGGCGATCGAGGGGCTCGACGAGATCGGGCTGCGCGATGCACGCTTCGACATCAACGACGCGCGGATCGTCGACGGGATCCTCGACGGCGTCGGGCTCGACGGCGACGCCGCCCGCGAGGCCAAGGAGCACATCAAAGTCCGCAATCTCGTCGCGCTGCGCAAGTTCGAGCGGCCGGCATTGGTGGAGTTCGCGCAGCTGCGCGGCCGTCACGACGCAATCGAGCACGCGCGCGAGATCTGCCGGACGCCGGAGTCGCGCGCCGCGCTCGACGAGCTGCACGTGATGCTCGACCGAGCTGAAGCGCTCGGCTATCAGCAGCGCGTCACCGTGGACTTCGCGCTGCTGCGCGATCTCGACTACTACACCGGCTTTCTGTTCGAGGGCTACGTCGAGGAGATCGGGTTCTCGCTGTGCGGCGGCGGCCGCTACGACTCGCTACTCCCGCGGTTCGGGTTCAACGTCCCGGCGGTGGGGTGGACGGCCGGCGTCGAGCGGTTGCTGATCGCCCTCGAACGACGCGGTAAGCATGTGCGCCGGCGTCGACACCGTGTGGACGTGCTCGTCGCGGGCTCGGACGTCGTTGCTGCGCGCGAGCGTGCGGCCGGGAACGTTGTCCGCTACGCGGGCGCCGATCTCGGCGACGACGCACTGCTCGAAGAGGCGCGCGCCCACGATATCCCGCGCGTCGTCATCGCGCTCAACGGAACTGTTCGCGAGCTGCGCGTCGGCCCGCGCATCGGTGATCTGCCCGTCCCGCGCACACCGTCGAACTGGGACGCCCGATGAGCAGGCCCGTGATCGCGCGCGAGGACGGCCTTACGATCGCGATGCCGAAAGGCGCACTGTACGCCGATGCCGCTGCACGTTTGCGCGCAGCGGGGATCGACGTTCCGCATGACGTCGGGCGGCGGTTGACCGTTCGCACGACCGACGGCACCACGCTGCTGTTCCTGCGGCCGACCGACGTTCCGGCGTACGTCGAGTTCGGGTCCGCCGATTGCGGGATAGTCGGCAAAGACGTGCTCTGGGAGACCGACCGCAACGTCGCCGAGCTGGCCGATCTCGGGTTCGGCTACTGCCGGCTCGTCGTCGCAGGGCGGCGCATCGACCGCTATCACGAAGGCGCGCCGTATCCGACGTTCCTGCGCGTCGCGACGAAGTTCATCCGCTCGGCCGAATCGTTCTTTGCCGAGCGTGATCTGCCGGTCGAGCTGATCCCGCTGCACGGCTCGGTGGAGCTGTCGCCGCTCGTCGGCCTCGCCGATCTGATCGTCGATCTCGTCGCGACCGGCACGACGCTTCGCGAGCACGATCTCGTCGTAGTGGAGGAAGTCGCCGAGAGCACCGCACGCTTCGTCGTCAATCCGGTTCGCTTCCGCGCGAAGTACGACGCGATCACCGCGCTGCTCGACCGCCTCACCGCGGTACCGGCGTGAGCGACGATATCGCGGCGAGCGCGCCGCGCGACTTCGGCGCCGGTGTGCGAATGGAGCGCGCCGGTCCGGTCGCGACTATCGTCATCGATCTGCCGCACAAGCGCAACGCGGTCGACCGGGCGACCGCGAATGCACTGCGCGCCGCGTTCACCGCTTTTGAAGCGGACGACGCGTTGCACGTCGCGGTGTTGTGGGGCGCGGGCGGAACGTTTTGTGCCGGCGCCGATTTGACCGCGCTGTCGGACGACGCGCGTAGGAACGAAATCGATCCGGACGGCGTCGGAGCTGGACCGATGGGGCCGACACGCATGCCGCTTGCGAAGCCGGCTATCGCGGCGATCTCAGGATACGCGGTCGCCGGCGGGCTCGAGCTCGCGCTGCTGTGCGACCTGCGCGTCGTCGAAGAGGACGCAGTGTTCGGTGTGTTCTGCCGCCGTTGGGGCGTGCCGCTCATCGACGGCGGCACCGTGCGTCTTCCGCGTCTGATCGGGCTGAGCCGCGCGTTCGACATGATCCTCACCGGCCGCGCGGTCGGCGCCGATGAAGCGCTGCAGTTCGGGCTCGCGAGCCGCGTCGTCCCGAGCGGCGAAGCGCGCGCCGCTGCCGAAGCGCTTGCCCGCGAGATCGCGGCGTTCCCGCAGCGCTGCATGCTCACCGATCGCCGCAGCGCATATTCCGCGTGGGATGCCGATGTCGCCGAAGCGCTGACCCGCGAAGGCGCTGCGGGCTACGAGGTGGTCTTCGCGGAAGGCATCGCGGGCGCAAGCGCGTTCGCGGCAGGCGCCGGACGCCACGGCGCATTCACCACCGGTCCCGGACGTCAGTGAAAGTCACCGACGCGACCGATACCGCCGCGCTAAGCGGACTGTACGCCGGCGGCTGGAATCCACCGGCGGCGATTGTTGACAGCGTGCGTGCCATCCTGGACGACGTGCGCCACCGTGGCGATGACGCGCTGGTTGACTACACGCGCCGGTGGGACTTCGCCGATGCGTCGCTCGCGTCGTTGCGCGTCGAAATCCCGCCGCTCGGACGCGCGCGCCTCCTCATCCCGGCCGAGATTGCAGCGGGGTTGGAGCTCGCGCGCGATCGCGTCGCCGATTTCCATGCGCGCCAACTGCCGCAACCAATCGACTACCGCGACCAGGACGGCACCCGCTACGCCTTTCTCGCGCGGCCGCTCGCGGCAGTCGGCGCGTACGTCCCGGGCGGAACCGCGCCGTTGCCGTCGTCCGTGCTGATGACCGTCGTGCCGGCGAAGGTCGCCGGCGTCGAGCGCGTCGTCGTTGCCACGCCGCCGCAGCGTCACGGCGCCGTCGATCCCGCAGTGTTGTGCGCGTGCGCTCTGACCGGCGTGGACGAATTGTACGCTGTCGGCGGCGCGCAGGCCATCGGCGCGCTCGCGTACGGTACCGCCACGATCCCGCCCGTGAACAAGATCGTCGGTCCCGGCAACGTCTACGTCACCGAGGCCAAACGCCAAGTCTTCGGCGCGGTCGGCATCGACGGGCTCGCCGGGCCGTCGGAAGTCCTCGTCGTCGCCGAATCGCACGCCGATCCCGCGCTCGTCGCCGGAGAGATGGTCGCGCAGGCGGAGCACGATCCGCTTGCGCGCGTCGCCGCGGTATCGCGCGACCGTGCGCTCCTCGAACGCGTCGCGGAACTGCTCGACGGACCGTTCGGGCGAGAAAGCGGACGGAATGACGTCGTCGCGCGCGTGCTCGACGAACGCGCCTGGCTCGTACACGCGGACAGCGACGACGCGATCCTCGACGTCATCGAGCGCTTCGCACCGGAGCACCTCTCGCTCATGGTTGCCGACCCCTACGCATGGGTGCCGAAGATCCGCCGCGCGGGCGCGATCTTCGTGGGCGACGACACACCGGTCGCCGCTGGCGACTATCTCGCCGGCACGAACCACACGCTGCCCACGTCCGGCGCGGGCCGTTTCTCCTCCGGTTTGCGCACCGCGGACTATCTGCGCACGATGACGCTCGTCGAGAACTCGCGCGCGCGCATGGCCGCAGACGCGGAGCCGCTCGCCGCGCTCGCGGATTTCGAAGGCCTCCCGGCGCATGCGCGGACGGCGCGCATGCGCTCGGCACGACGAAGTTGACGCCAGTCCCTTCGTTGTGAGGGCCCGCTCAGGGCGGCGCGACCCCGTCAGTTCCAGAGCGGAGGACGATCCTCGAGATAGGCCCGAACGATTTCGAGGGCGTCGCATTGGTGCTTGCGCAGCTTCATCGCGAGCATGATCTCGGCGAAGTCTGCGGCGTAGCGGAGGTCCGACGCGACCGTGCCTTGGCGCTGCGTTACGATCGCCAGCAGCACGAGCGAGATGAGACCGTTCGCACCGCATGACGTCTCGTAGGTTAAGAACGCCTCACGCAACGCGCGCTCGGATTCTTGGCAGGGTTCTCTGG
>JAQBPK010000018.1 GCA_028287565.1 Vulcanimicrobiota bacterium | reverse complement strand
GGGCTCGGTCGCGTTCTCCGCGATCGCGACCGCCGCGATCACGCCGCTGCTCGCGCTCGGCGCGGGGCTGTTCCTCGTCGGGCTCGCGTTCAAGCTGAGCCTCGTGCCATTCCACGAATGGACGCCGGACGTCTACCAAGGCGCACCGCTGCCGATCACCGCGTTCATGTCGGTTGCCACGAAAGCCGGCACGCTCGCGGTTCTCGCGCGATTCGCCTACGCCGCGCTGCCGTCCGACCACGCCGCAAAGGTGCTCGCGCCGCTGTGGGTGCTCGCCGCGCTGTCGATGATCGTCGGCAACCTCGGCGCGCTCGCGCAGACCGACATGAAGCGGCTGCTCGCGTACTCGGGCATCGCGCAGGTCGGATATATCGTCGCCGCGTTCGCCGGCACCACCGCGCTCGGGCTGCGCTACGCGCTGCTCTATCTCGCCGGCTACACGTTCATGAACCTCGGTGCGTTCGCGGTCGTCGCGCTGATGTCGCGCGACGGTGACGCGGTCGTCGGGCTGCCGCGTTTCGCCGGCCTCGCGCACCGGCGCCCATGGCTCGCCGCGGCGATGACGTTCTTCCTGATCGGCCTCGCCGGCTTGCCGCCGACGATCGGCTTCACCGGCAAGATCCTGATCCTCGCCGCGAACGTGGGCGCGGGCTACGCGTGGCTCGCGGGCATCTTGATCCTGAGCACCGCCATCTCGGCGTACGTGTACTTCAAGATCGTGCGCGTGATGTTCGCGCGCACCGATCCGAAGCACGTGCGCGACGAGCGCTCGGCCAACGTGCTGCCGTGGGTCGCCGTCGCCGTGTGCGCGGTCGCGACGTTCGTGCTCGGGATCGTCCCGCTCACGCCGTCCAACGTCTTGCCGCTGGTGAAGTGACGATCCGCGAAGCGGGTCTGCACGACGAAGACTTCATCGTCGGACTCGTGCCGCGGTTCGTCGAGCATGGCGCCGCCGACGGTCACCCGCCCGATGAGGTGATCGAAGGCACGGCGCGCGTGCTGCGCGAGGCGCTGCGAAACCCGCAGCCGGGCGAGCTCGTACTGATCGCGCAGGACGAGCGCGGCGAACCGGCCGGATTCATCTACGCCGTGACCGAGTGCGACTTCTTCACCGGCGAAGAGTACGCGCACGTCTCGGAGATCGCCGTCGCGAACAGCGGCGCGGGCGTGGGTGCGGCGCTGATGGACGCAGTCGAGCGCTGGTCGCGCGAACACGGCCACCGCATGATGAGCTTGAACGTCGTCGACGCGAACACGCCGGCGCAGCGTTTCTACGAGCGGCGCGGCTACGCGCTCGGCCACAAGCACTACGTGAAGCGGCTGTAGCACCGCGCGGCGTTTCGCCGCACGGCGACCTTCAGTTTTGCGGCGGAACGAACTGCAGGTACTGGATCTTTCCCGCGGCATTCCACGACAGAGCCTGATCGATCGCACCGTTCGCGCACACGACGTGATACACGTAGATCGTCGCGACCGGCGTCGTGACGACGCGAATCTGCGTGATCGTCTTCACCGCACCGAGCGGCTTTAGCGCCTGGTCGGAAAGCGACTTGACGAACGCATCGGTGAACTGGGCGGCGGCTTCGGGGATGTAGTGCGAGAGGTCGATCTTCGCGTTCTGCCACGCCTCGAACTCGGCGCGCGCTTTGGCGGCGTTCGCATCGGCGGTCGCCGCGGATGCGGGAGTGGACGCCGGAACCGGCGCCGGGGACCCGGCGGGCGACGGCGCGGCGCTGGCGCTGGGCAGCGGGGTCGGCGGTGGGATGGCTTGCGCCGATGCATTCTCCGTCCCGCACATGACGACGAGCGCGAGCAGCACCGCGGCGCGGCTGATGATCATAGCCGAGAATTCAACGGCGCTCGCCACCGTACTTGTCCGGCTCGTGCATCGCAAGCGCGGCGCGTTGTCCGGCTCGTGCGTCCTGACCCCGTGCGTTTCCCCTATGCGCGAGTGCCGCTCGTACACTTAGCCGCCGGCGGTCACGATGCGGACGCTCCCGCTGCTGCTGCGCAGCGAGACGACCGGCGATGCCGCCGCGATGACATGCGCGGCATCCGTGACGCTGCCGGACCCGGTCGTCGTGTGCACGGCGGCGCGGAATCCGCGGGGAACCGCGAGCCGAACGCTGCCGCTTCCCGTCTCCATGCGCACCGCATCGCCGTTCCAGCCGTCGCGCAGCACGGCGTTCACGCTGCCGCTTCCCGTTCGGACGTCGACCGATGACGCAGCCCCGCGAACGTCGACGCTGCCGCTGCCCATGTGCGCGTCGACGGCGCCGTGCGGCTCGTACACGCGGATGGAGCCGCTGCCCGCGCGCAGCTCTACGGCATCGCGCGCATCGGTCACGGCGATCGACCCGCTTCCCGTTCCGGCATGCAGCGTCCGCGGAGGCGCGTCAACCGCAACGGACCCCGACCCGGTTTGCACGCTCAGATCAACGTCCGCAGCGAGCAGTATCTCGTACGTCGCCGCCCGCCACGACGTACGCGAGAAGATCGAGAACCAGCCACCGCGCCGCTGCGCCTGCTCGTCGAAAACGACGGTCACGCTATCGCCCTCGCGCGACACGCGGACCGCGGACGCGAGCTCCTCGCGCGTCGCGCGCAGCTCCGCATGGACGTGCATGCTCGCGCCGCCGCCCGGTGCGGCACCCCCGGCCCCGCCATCGCCCGGATGGCTCTGAGCCTGCCGGCGCGCGAGGGTCGGTCGAACGTGGACGCTCCCCGAACCCGCGTGGATCGTCACCGAACGAATCCCCGCGAGATCGACGTCCTGATCGATCACCCGGTTCTCTTCTTCGGCAGCAGGCGCACCGGACGAGGCGGACAGCACAAAGGCGGCGCTCACTCCGAGAACTGCGAGCGAAAGCTGAACGGCGGTACGTCGATCCAAAGGAACACCTCGAGAAACGCGAGCGCTACTGCGCTAGTTACGGCCCGGCGGAGACCGGTGTTTCAGGCGGTGACGGTCAGATGCGGACGGCGACGCTTTCCCGCGGCGAGCGCCAGCTCCGCGATCTGGCTTGTGAGCGGGTCGTTCGCGTCGGCGAGGCGCTCGACGATCGAGAAGTGGTTGTCGTCGGTGCTCGCGTACGACGTGTCGCAGCCGTGCGCGCGCCAGGCGTCCGCGAACGCGCGCCCCTGCTCTTGAAAGTCCTCGCTCTCGCGCACACCGGTGCGGGCGAGCACGTTCGTCGGCGCCGCCGGCGCCAACAGCACCGGACTCATCGCCTCGGCGCGCGCCGCGTCGAGCTGCAGCCACTCCTGCACCATCGAATGCATCAGCGGGCGCAGGTCGTGCAAACCGCTCAGCGTCGCGACGCCGGCGACCGGCGCGTCGACCGCGCACATCGCGGCGAGATGCCCGCCGGCGGAATGCCCCGCGACAACGATGCGCGACGGATCCGCACCGTGCTCTTTCGCGTGCTCGCGCAGCCATGCGACGGACCGGCGCGCCTGCGCGACGATCTCCTCCAGCGGCAGGGCGGGCGCGAGGCCGTAGTTCACGACCGCGGTTGCGATGCCGTGCGGCGTGAAACCGCGCGCGACGAACGTCGTGTCGTCCTTGTGCAGCCGCCGCCAGTAGCCGCCGTGGAAGAAGACGATCAGCGGTGCGCCCGTGTGCGGCACGAACAGGTCGAGCTTTTCGTCCGTCGTCGGTCCGTACTGCAGATCGCGCGCGTGCAGCGTGTGCGCGCGCACGTCGTCGCTCCACGCGCGCCAGCGGCGGAAGATGACGTTGACGTCCGGAACGGTGGCCGCCGCGTCGTACGGGTCCGCGGCGTTCATCGTGCGCCGAACTGCAGGAAGTCGACCTTGCCGGCCGCGTTCCAGCCGATCGCTTCTTCGATCACCGGCGGCTTCTCGCACTCGACGCGAAACACGTACACGACCTGCGCTCCTTGCGTCACCTTGCGAACCTGCGTAAACGCCTTCACCGTGCCGAGCGACTTGAGCGCCGCCATCGCCTCCGCGAGTGCGGAGTCGGTGATGCGCGCGTTCATCCCGGTGGTGTACTGCGCGCGGTCGATCTTGCCGGCCCGGTAGGCGTCGAACACCGCGCGGGCGCGCGCCGCGGTCTCTGGCGAGGGCACCGATGCTGCGACCGGCGCGTCCTCGGCTGTAGGTGCGGGCGATGTGGCGGCGGGCGCCGGGCTGGGATCGGCGGCCTCGGCCCGGGCGAACACGCGCGTCATGACGCCGGGCGGGGGCGCGGGGATCGTCTCGCGCGGCGCTCGCGGCTCGCGGGCATGCGGCGCGGCCGCCAGCAGAGGGGCGGTGAGTCCGGCCAGGAGCACGCCGGTGAGAAGCCGCCGCACGATCATCGCGCGCCCCTTCCACCTCCACCCGGCGGAACCCGCCCGGAACGGCGGAGCCTCCCGTTTTCACGGAAGGCTCATATCTCCGTGCTACATCCCGGCTAGGGATGCGTCATGTTGACCGGGACGACGAACTTGTCGAAGTCCTCGCCGCTCACGTAGCCGAGCGCGAGCGCGGCGTCCTTGAGCTTGCTCCCGTCATGGTGCGCCTTCTTGGCGATCTCCGCCGCCTTGTCGTAGCCGATCTTCGGCGCGAGCGCGGTGACCGTCATCAGCGACTCATCGAGGTAGCGCTTGATCACGTCCTCGTTGGCCTCGAGGCCCTCGATCGCGTGCTCGCGGAACATCGTGCACGCGTCCTGCAGCAGCCGGCACGAGTGCAGGAAGTTGTAGATCATCACCGGGTTGAACACGTTGAGCTCGAAGTTGCCCTGCGAGCCGCCGAAGCCGATCGCGACGTCGTTGCCGAACACCTGCACGCACACCATCGTCATCGCTTCGGACTGCGTTGGGTTCACCTTGCCGGGCATGATCGACGAACCGGGCTCGTTCTCCGGCAGAATCAGCTCGCCGATGCCGGCGCGCGGTCCCGATGCGAGCCAGCGCACGTCGTTGGCGATCTTCATCAGCGACGCGGCGAGCGTCTTGAGCGAACCGGACGCGGCCACCACTTCGTCGTGCGACGCGAGCGCGGCAAACTTGTTGGGATGCGAGCGGAACGGCAACCCCGTCAACTCGGCGATCTGCTTAGCGGCGCGCTCCGCGAACTCGGGATGCGCGTTGAGGCCCGTGCCGACCGCGGTTCCGCCGATCGCGAGATCGTAGAGATCGTCCAGCGATTGCTCGAGGCGCTTGATGTCGCGGTCGAGCTGGCTGACGTATCCGCCGAACTCCTGGCCCAGCGTGAGCGGCGTCGCGTCTTGCAGATGCGTGCGGCCGACCTTGACGATGTCTTTCCACTGCTTGGATTTTTTCGCGAGCGCGTCGCGCAGCGCGCGCACGGCGGGCAGCATCTTGACCATCGCTTCCGCCGCGGCCATGTGCATCGCGGTCGGGAACGTGTCGTTCGACGACTGCGACATGTTCACGTGGTCGTTGGGGTGGACGGGCTTCTTCGATCCCATCTCGCCGCCCGCGATCTCGATCGCGCGGTTGGAGATCACCTCGTTCACGTTCATGTTCGTCTGCGTCCCGGATCCGGTCTGCCAGACGCGCAGCGGGAAGTGGTCTTGCAGCTTGCCGGCGATGACCTCGTCGGCCGCTTGCGTGATCAGCTTGGTCTTCTCGTCGTCGAGCTTGCCGAGGTCCCGGTTGACCAGCGCGGCCGCTTTCTTGAGCACCGCCATCGCGCGGATGATCTCGCGCGGCATCACGTCGCGCGGCGTCGAGTCGTCCCCGATCTCGAAGTGGATCAGCGAGCGCGCCGACTGCGCACCGTAATATTTGTCCGAGGGAACGTCGATCTTCCCCATGGAGTCGGTCTCGACGCGCGAGCGCCCGACCGAACCGTTCGTCTGCGTGGTGGACATAGCCGCGGAAGCTTCGGCGGCCCACCCCCCGGGCACTCCGCGAGAAAGGTCGGAATCTTTGCAACGGACGGCAGTCCGGCGTCACAATGGCACTAGGTCCAAACCCCCAGCCCACTGTATACTTTAAGAGTCGCCTCACCCCAGGAAGGACGTCTTCCATGCGTCTGTTGCGTATCGTAGCCGTAGCCGCCGCTCTCGTCGTAGTCCAGGCCGGGCCTTCGCTTGCCACGGAGACGACGATCACCTTCCCGGGCGGCACTCAAGTCGACCCCGCCGTGCTGGACGCCGCGCGCGCGAAGGTCGCCGCCGGCGACACGAAGGGCGCGATCGACGGCCTCGCGCCGTACGTCGCGAGCCACCCGCAGGACGCGGCCGCCGGACGTCTGCTCGGCGATCTGTACTTCCGCGTCCCCGACTTCGCGAAGGCGGAGAAGGTCTGGAAGTCGCTCATCGCCATCGACGCGGCCGACCGCGACACGCACAGCCGCCTCGGCTCGCTGTACGCCGCTCAGGACCGGATCAACGACGCGATCTACGAGTTTCAGCAGAGCCTGCCGAGCCGGACGGGCTATGCGGGGTTGGTGATGGCGCACAAGCGCGCGGGCGACATCAAGGAATACATGACGCGGCTGCAATCCGACACCGAGCAGCATCCGTTCGACATCGGGAAGTGGTCCGAGCTCGGCATGGCGCAGCGCGCGATGCACCGCTACGAGCAGGCGTACGACGCGTTCGCGCACGTCGTCGCGATCCGGCCCTCGTCGTGCGCGGCGCGCGTCGACGTCGCCAATGCGCTGGTCGACCTCGGCCGCATCGATCCGGCGATCACGCACCTCAAGACGTGCCTCGCGACCGATCCGAAGTACTACCCGGCCGTCGTCAACCTGGGCGAAGCGTACCTCGAAAAGAACGACATGGTGACCGCGCGCCCGCATCTCGACCGCGCGCTCGCGCTCAAACCCGAAGGCCCGGAAGCGCTCGTCGACATCGGCTACGTCTACGACGCGCAGGGCGACTGGAAAACGGCGATCACGTACTACAACCGCGCGATCCGCGCCGACCCGATGCGCCCCGAAGCGTACATCGACCTCGGCTACGACTACAACGAGCACCGCTTGTTCCCGCTGGCCGAAGCCGCGTACATCAAGGGACTCGCCGTCGCGCAGGACGACGGCCGCCTGCACTACATGCTTGCGGTGACGTACAACCTCCAAGGCAAGATCGGCCTAGCACGCGAGCAGTACCGCCACGCGATCGCATCGGAAGAACCGGTGGTGGTGCACGCAGCGAAAGCCGAGCTGGCGCTCCTTCCGCCGCAGTAGGCCGCCACTCTGGGCACAATGCGCCCATGAGCATCCGTTCTGTACTCGTCGGAACCGCTGCCGGAGCAGTCGGTACCATCGCCCTCGACATTGCAACCTATGCCGACATGGCGCTTCGCGGACGGCCCTCCAGCGAAGCGCCAGCGACGATGGTAAAGAACGTCGCCGCGTCGGCCGGCATCGAGCCGCTCGCCGCGGACGACGATGCCGCGAAGAACCGCCGTTCCGGCACGGGTGCGCTCCTCGGTTACGCCAACGGTCTCGCCGTCGGCGCGGTGTACGGCGCAATCCGCCCGGCGGTGCGCGGTCGCGTGCCGCTCGCCGTTGCGGCGCTGGCGGCCGGCGCTGCTGCGATGGCGCTCAGCGACGTCCCGCTGGTGAAGACCGGCGCGACGGATCCGAAGAAATGGGGCGCATCCGGCTGGCTCGCCGACATCGTGCCGCACATATTGTACGGGGTTGCACTCGCGTTCGCGTTCGACGCGCTGCAGGAGTCCGGCGCGGATCGTCGCTGACGAAGCGCCGGCTCACGGCGCGACGCTGGTCCATACGACGGACTAGATGCTCGGTCGCGCACCCGGCATGAACGTGGACGCCGCGATCGGTTCCGCACATTTTTTCTGACGGAAGCGTTCGACAGCGTACCGACCCGACGCAGACGGCTGCGCTACCATGGTGCTCCGATGCTTATGGTCAGCCGTCGACTCTGCGTGTGCGGACATCCTCACGGTTTGCACGACAACCATGGTTGCGCGGCGTTTTTGGGCGCCTTTCCCGAGACGGCGGGGCAGGCCACGTACTGCCCCTGCCGGCGGCCACGCGACGTGGATCAGCCGGCGCCGGAGCCCCTCGAAGCGGTCGTTGCAACGGTCCGCGTCCTCCAGCGCGGCGGTTCCGCAATCGCCGTCTGCGAGATGCCGCCGATCCTCGAGCTGGGAGCGTGTGCCGGTGACGTGCTCGAGCGCCTCTTGGAACGGTTGCGCGACGCGATCGAACCGTCACGCGACGGCACCGCGCAGTGCGTCCTTGTCGCGGAGAACGGTCAGCCGGGACGCGCGCAAGCGCTCCGCTGATCGCGCATGGCGCGCCGCACGCGGCACGCCTGAAGACGTATCTGTCGGACTTGCAACAAACGGGCTAACGACTCTAGAGCGCGAGGTGCGTCAGCAAGAAATACGCGAGCGCCGCGACGACCGCCGCGAAGACCGGCGTGACGGTCCACGCGATCAGCAGCTTCACGACCGTCTCTTTATTGAGCCGGTTCGTGTCGCCGCCGCCGATGCCGGCGATCGCGCCGGTGGACACGTGCGTCGTTGACATCGGTAGGCCGAGGTTCGCGCCGAACCCGACCAGGAGCGCGGTCGTCAGGTTCGCGGTGAAGCCCTCGCGGTGGTTCATCGTGACGAGCTCTTCCGCGAGAACCTTCGCCACCCGCGAACCGGCGACGAGACTGCCGGCGAACATCGCGACGGCGACGAGGACGAATAGCCAAATCACCCCGACGGTGTGCACTGCGACGCCCAGCGACACGATCTTCGGCGTGTCGTTCAGGCCGCGAGCGAACCCGACGCCGCCCGCGGACAGCCAGTGCAGGCCGTCGATCCCGAGCAGCGATCGCGGCGCGGGCGCGTCTGAATGCGGCCGGCCGGCGAGCACGCGGCGCTCGATCGCGTTCGCGATCGCGGAGATCGCGTACGCCACGACGATGCTCGCGAGCAACGGCACCAGCAGCCGCGACACGATCGCGTTCCAGGCGATCGCGCTCGGCGCGAAGAGCAGCCCCGCGCCGATCAAAGCGCCGATCAAGCCGTGCGTCGTCGACACGGGCAGGCGCAGCACGGTCGCGACGACGATCCACGCGACCACGCCGCACAGCGCCGCGGCTTCGAACGGGACCGTCGGCGGACGGGTGATCGCGCCTCCCGTGAACACCTTGAGCATGTTGCTCGCGAGCGCCGCCGACAGCAGCGAGCCCGCCAGCGTCGTCACGGCGCCCCACAAAATCGCGGTGCGATAGCGCGCCAAACCGCTGCCGCGAAGCGTCGCGACGCCTTTCGAGACGTCGTTCGCGCCGTTGGCGGCGGCGAGCACGGCGATGAGCAGCAGGACGGCGATCGTCATGTCGACCGATAGTACGCTCTTGCTGGTATTAAGTTCAAGCATACGGAGGCTTGGATCGGCATAGTTTGATCCAATCGACGCTCGCCGATGCTCGCGCGCAACGCCCGCAGTTTGCAATCCGTGCACGATGTTCGTAGGATGAAAGCGATGCCGACACCGCGCTGCTTGCCGGTCACCGAAGTCGATCCGCGCGATTTCACCACGCAAGCCGATCTGCTCAGAGCGGTGGCCGACCCGTACCGCTTGAAAATTCTCGCGACGATCGCCGCCGCCGGCCAGCCGGTGTGCGTGTGCGATCTCACCGAAGGACTGCCGATCGGCCAGTCGTCGGTGTCGCACCATCTCGCGATCCTGCGCGAGGCAGGCATCGTGACGAGCGACCGGCGCGGCACGTGGGCGTACTACTCGATCGCGCCCGCCCTGCCCGCGCGCCTCCTCGCCGCGATCGGCGCCGTCCTCCCGGAGGTCACCGAGCTCGCCTCCGCCGCGCCGCGCGCGGTCGACCGCCTCAGGAGCTGCTAAGCGTCCTCACGCTAGCTCACGCCTGCCCCTCTTGCTTCCTTGATCGAGAGGGTCTATGATGGGCGCGTGTGGATCGAGAGAATTCGATTTTCTCGGTCCGGACCGTTGCGGGGTTCGAGTCCAAACGATGTTTCTGGAAACGTGGCGCCTTCGGGCTAGGCTCCCAGATGCGTTAGTTCGACGGCCCTCGCGGCGTACTCGAACTCTGGAGAGCAACATGGCACATCTGGCATTCGCGGCAGCGACCGCACCGGGTCAAGCTCCAAAAATCTACTGCGTCCCGCATCCGGGCCAGCCTCCGTGCAAAGTCGAAGAGGGCTACGGCCCCCGCGGCGAGGGCGGCGGAAAGGGCTGAGCTTCGCTCAGCACCAACGGCGCGCGCGGTCGTGAACGCGGTTCCCGATCGCGCGTGTTCGCATGTTCCGGCGGCGGAAGGGTGGGCCAGTGGAAACGAACGAGCTCGTGCGCGAGCGAGAGGTTGAATCTCGCTCGCTTTTGATCGCAATCGCTCCGTCGCGGGAGACGCTCGCCGCTGCGAGCGCGCGCGGTTTGGACGTCGTCATCGTCGGTCCCGACGGCGCACCGGGCTGCCGGCCCGCGGAGCTCCCGTTCCATCCGGCCGATCTCACCGACGCTGCGAGCGTCCAAGACATTCTTCGCCGGCTGGCGTCGGCGCGCGAGCTCGCCGGTGTCATCACGAGCGAAGGGCACTATCTGCGCGCGGTCGCCGAGTGCTCGTCGTATCTGGGCTTGCAGGGCGCGCTCTCGGTCGAAGCCGCGAGCCGCGGCGAGAACAAGCTGCTCGCGCGGCGCTGCTACGAGCTGTCGGGCGTGCGCGGTCCGCGCTTCGCCGCGGCCACATCGGCACACGAGGCGGTCGCGGAGGCGCGGCGCATCGGCTGGCCCGTCGTCGTCAAGCCGGCGAACGACTCGAACAGCCGTGCCGTGACGCTATGCCGCAACCGCGACGACACCGAAGCCGCGTTCGCCGCGATCGCGAAGCTCGAGTTCAACCTCGGCGGGCAGCGAATCGCGCCTGAAGTCCTGATCGAAGAGTACATCGACGGTCCGGAGTACAGCGTCGAGCTGTTCGTCGACCACGGCGTCACCACGATCGTGGCCGTGTGCGAAAAAGCGCTCGGCCCCGCGCCGTTCTTCGTCGAGGTCGGGCACGCGGTGCCCGCGTCCGTGAGCAAGCAGATCGAGACCGAGCTGTGCGACACGGCGCGCGCCGCCGTCGGCGCGCTCGGCGCCCGGCATTGCGTGGCGCACGCGGAACTGCGCGTGCGCGGCGGCAAGGCGTTCGTTGTCGAGGTGAACCTGCGCGTCGCGGGCGGCAAGCTCGCCGATCTGGTTCGCACCGTCACCGGCTGGGATTTGCCGTCGGTCGCGCTCGACATCGCGACGGGCCGCGCGCCGAGCCGCGCGTACGAGCCGCAAGCCACGGTCGGCGTGTACCACTGCCTGATCGCCGACGCGCCGTCGACCCTGCGGTTCGACCAAGAACCCATCGTGCTCGAAGGCGTGTGGCCGCCGCCGCTGCTCGAGCTCGACGTCCCGCCCGGCACGCTGGTGTTCCCGGTGAACGATGCGCGCGGGCGCATCTTCGGCCGCATTCTCGCGTACGGCGACGACGTCGTCTCGGCCTGGTCGACCGTTCGAACGATCCGCTCCCTCCTTCGTCTGCGCCTGGAGCCGGCCGATGACGCCGCCGCCGCCGGCGCGGACGGTTCCGGCTGCTGGAAAGCCGGCTGCTGCTGAAAGCGAATCCATGAAAACAACGCTTCTCTCGACGTACGAAGGCGGGATGCAGCCGCTGGGACTCGCGGGCGCGGCCGCTCACCTTCAGCACGCCGGTCACGACGTGCGCGCGCAGGACCTGTTTCTCGACGCGCTGGACTGGGACGATCTCGAGCGCTCGGGCCTGGTCGCGTTCAGCGTGCCGCTGTTCGACTCGACGCAGCGCGCCGTGGATCTCGCGACGGAGATTCGCGAGCGCGGGTGGCCGGGCACGATCGTGTTCTACGGCTCGTACGCGATGCTCAACCGCGACCATCTCCTGCGCACGTGCGCGGACGGCGTGATCGAGGGCGATTGGGAGCACGTGCTCGTCGACGCGGCGGCGCGGCTCGAGCGCGGCGAACCGCTCGCCGGTGCGCCCGGAATCTCGACGGCCGGCGCGCAAGCGCTGCCGACGTACCTGCGCACCGGGCGCCTCGTGCCGCTGCGCGCGATCCTGCCGCCGCTCTCGTCGTACGAGTACGTCGAGGCGAAGCGCCGCATGCAGCGCGACGTCATCGTCGGCAACGTCGAGACGGCGCGCGGCTGCCGGTTCGCGTGCACGTACTGCTCGGTGTTCGCCGCGTACAAGCAGAAGGTCGTCCCGTTCCCGGTGGACATCGTGCTGGCCGACATCGGCCAAGTCGTCGCGGAAGGCGCGCAGCACATCTGCTTCGTCGATGCGGATTTCCTCAACGCGCCCAAGCACGCGCTCGAGATCGCGCGGCAGATGCACGAGCTGCATCCGCACGTCACGTTCGACTTCACGACGCGCGCCGATCTGATCGTGGAGGATCCGGGCCGGATTGAGACGCTGGTGGAGTATGGCGCGCAGTTCGTGACGAGCGCGCTCGAGTTTCCGTCGGACCGCGTGCTCGCCGCGGTGAACAAAGGCTTCGGCGTGGAGACGATCGCCGCGGCGATCGCGGTGTGCCGTGCCGCCGGGCTCACGCTCAACCCGACGTTCCTGATGTTCAACCCGTGGATCTCGTTCGACGACTTGGCGGCGTTCTCCGACTTCGTCGCGGACAACGAGCTCGAGGACGAGATCGAAGCGATCCAGTTCCAGACGCGGCTGTGGCTGTACAAAGGCTCGCCGCTGCTGCAAAGCATCGAAGTGCAGAACCGGATCACCCGGGAGAACGGCTTCAACTACGAGTGGAAGCACGTCGACCCGAGCGTGGAGCGCGTGTTCGAAGGGCTGCGTGCGACCGTCGAGCCCGGGACGAGCACGCGCTGCTGCCTGAAATGCTAGCGTTCGGAACCAGCGAGGAGAGCGCGCGATGAGTACCATGATGTCGGTGCTGCGGCGGCAGGTTCTCGCCGTCGCGGCATCCGAGCGCAAGAGCCTCGAGCTGCGGCGCGATCCGCTGGACTGGACGCCGGCGGCCGCGCCGAGCGGTGCGGCCGGGCCCGTGCTGGTGCTCGGACCGCTGCCGGCGCAGAGCGAAGCGTTCGGTGCGGCGCACGACGACGTCGTGATCGCCGACGCGGAGTCGGAGCGCCTGCGCGAGTCGCTGCTCGCGCTGCTCGCCGCGCGCGCGGCGCAGCCCGGCTGCCGGCGCGTGCGGCCCGACGACTTGCGCGTCGACCTCGCGCGCCTCGAGCGCGAATGGGACGCGGCCAAGCCCGCGTCGCTCGAAGATGCGGAGCGGCTGTTCGCGGGCGCGCAGCGCCGGTCCGCCGAGGACCCCGCGATCCGCGACGAGACGTTCGCGATCGTGTACTGCTCCGATCCGCGCGAGCTCGTGCCGTCGCTGGAGCGACAAGCGGACGTGCTCCGTGAAGCGTTCCGCGTGCTCGCGAAGGGCGGTGTCGCGCGCTTCGTGCTCGATCTCGCCGACCAGCCGGACGCGTGGCCGCAGCGCTTTACCGAGACCGGCTTTCTGCACGAGCTCGCCGCGGCCGGATTCTACGGCATTCGCATCGTGCACCGCTCCGCTTCTCCGGTGGCGGTGCGCGACGGCGTCGAGCTGCGCACGTTCGTGGTCGAAGCGCACCGCGGCAAAGAAGGACCGTGCATGGAGCGGCTGCAGGCCGCGATCTACACCGGTCCGTGGAAGAAGGTCTTCGACGACGACGGCCACGTGTTCGAGCGCGGCGTGCGCACCGCCGTGTGCGAGAAGACCTACGCGATCGTCACGCGCGAGCCGTACCGGTCGCAGATGCTCGGCATCGAGCCCTACGTCCCGGTCGCGCCCGACGACCCGACCGAGTTCAGCTGCCGCCCGACCGTGCGCACCCCATCGGAAACGAAAGGTTTAGCACCCAAGAGCGCGGCGCCCGGCGGTCCGGCAGCCGGCGAAAACTGCTGCTGAACCGTCGGTCAGCCTTTCTGCAGCTCATCCGAGCTCGTCCGCGGCGTGCTGGGCGTGCGTTGCGACGCCTTCCGCGAGGGAGCGCATGCACGCACGCCCTACGCTTTGCGCGCTGACGCTCAGCGGCCCGCGAACGAGGAGAAGATGCCGATCTTCTTGCGGGTGGACTCCGCCAACCACAGGTTGCCGTCGGATCCGAATGCGAGGCTGGGCGTGTTGCAGTCTGCGATCGCGTAGCTCGAAATCGCGCCCGCCGCCGTCGCGTGCCCGAGGCGGCACATGCCTCCGTCGCCGCCTGTACCGCGTCCGTACGTGAACCAGAACGTCCCGTCGGCCGCTGCGATGATCTTGTACGTGTTGTGGACGAAGCGCGGAATCGCGTACTCGGTGACGCTGCCGGTCGCGGTGACCGAACCGATCTTTCCGCTGGAGTCGGTGAACCACACGTTCCCGTCCGGCCCGGCCGTCACCGAAGCCACCGTGCCGCTGGTGACGAAGTTGCTCACGAACCCGTCCGAAAGCCGGATCTGAGCGACGTTGTTGGACACGGCCACCCAGATGTTGTTGTCCGGTCCCGACACGACGGCGTTCGGATAGGCGTTGCCCCAGTTGGTATACGACTTCACGAGCGCGCCGGTCGCCGGCGTCACGACGTACACGCCGGGATTGTTGCCGTCGTCGGCGACGTACAGGTTCCCGTCCGCGCCGAACGCCAGGGCCGTTGCCGACGTCGGCGTGCCGGGCGGAGGAACCGCGATGCCGTACTCCGTGAGGCTACCGTCGGTCGTGATGCGGCCGTACTGCTTGTTCTGTCCGACCTCGGTGAACCATAGCGCACCGTCGGGCCCCACGATGATGCTGCTCGGCGCGTCGGTCGTCGCGTACTCCTTGACGAGCCCGTTGCCGTCGATCCGGCCGATCTTGAGGCCGCCGCTTTCCGTGAACCACATCGCGCCGTCCGGGCCTTTCACGATGTCGCGCGGCGTCCCGTCGGGATTGGGAATCGCAAACTCCGCGGAGACGTTCGCCGGCTCGAAGGTCGCGCTGGCCTCCACGGCGCCGCCCTGCAGTGCGGCGGACAGCGTCGCCAAGACTTTCGGCGTGCCGTTGTACGAAAGCGTCACGACGTCGTCCGGGGAGTCCACGGTCGGCTTCGACAGCGACGTGGACGCGGTGGGGTCGTTCAGCGTGAGCTGGATGGGCGGATTGTAGTTCCCGGCGCCCACGATGGTGTAGCCGGTCGCGTCCACCGCGTTGACGTGGACGTTCGTCGTCGACGGCGCGCCGATGAGCGGACTCGCCACGTCGAGCGTCACGACGGTCACGTGCTTCGGAACGCCGTCGAACGTGATGTTGACGCTGTTCGCTCGCTCCTTGACGATCGTCTGCGTCGTCGAGCCGGCTGAGAGCACATTCCCTTGAGCGCCCCAGTCGTCGTAAAGCGTCACGGTGAACGTGTCGGTCGCGACCGGCGCATCGACGGTGCCGTTGCACGCGCCGTACGAACAGCGGATCACCGTCGTGGTCGTCGGCACGCCCGGTGAATCGATGGCGATCTTCGCCGACTGCGTCCCGTACGAGATGTACTTCGTGCGGCGCGTGCCGCCGGCCGGTACTTTCGTCGGCATGATGTGAAACGCGACGCTCGTCGTCTCCACCTTCACGGGCGGCGCGCTCTTCGCGACGTGCGGCGTGCCGGAACCACAGCCGGCCAACAGGGCGGTGAGGGTCAGCGCGGCGATCGCGTTGCGGCGCACGGCTACTGCCCTCCGATCGTCGTAGTCGTTACCGACACGTGAACCTTGATGCTTCCGTTGCGATAATCCGTCACGATGAGATCGCACCCGCCTGCGGCCTGCGGGTAGACGCCGAAGTAGTTCGGTATTCCCTCCTGAACGATCGCGATGTTGCCGCACAGCGTGCTGTCCACGATGAACCCGCCGACGTATCCGGGCTCGCTCATGTAGAACCACTTATTGGACCCCATCGCGGTCGACGTGAACGAGAGCGAGGCGGGTGAGGCGACGGGGGACGGCCACGGCGTAGGCGTCGGCACGGGTGTCGGCGTGGGCGTCGGCGTTGCCGCCGGTGTGGGCGTCGCAGTGGGCGCAGGCGTCGGAGTCGGCGTGTCCACCGGCGTGGGAACGGGATCCGGCATCATGATGATTTGGCTCGCGCCGAAGTTGTAGAAATAGCGCGGGTCCTTCGTATACGTGCCGACCTTGCGCGTATCGGGATAGTAGTACAGCAGCACGTTCATCGAGAAGTCGTAGATGTACGGGAACGGGAACGTTCGCGCCGTGTACCACCAGTGCGACGTCGCAAAATCGTACAGGTACACGCCGCCCGCAGCATCGTTCGCGTCGACCACGTACTCGTAGCCCATGTCGAAGTGGTAGATGTAGTTCTGATCGGGCAGATAGCTGTAGTATCCGAACGGCGTGCCGTTCGGCAGCGCCAGATAATAAACGCCGTTGCTGAGCGCTGCTTCGCCGGAGAAGAACGTGGCGCGCTGCGTTGCGGCGGCAGGCGCGCGCATCGCGGCCGACGGTTTCGCCGGCGTTGCGAACGACGGCCGCCGCGGAACGGCGAACGACAGCTTCGCGGGAACCGCGAACGACGGTGTGGTCGTCGCTGCGCGCCGTTCGGGCACGGGAGCGCTGCGGCTACCGCCCGCACAGCCCGCGACAACGGCGAACGCAACGAACGCAAAGACAGAGCCCCGTACGGTCCGCATAGGAGCACGAGTGTTCGACGA
>JAQBPK010000384.1 GCA_028287565.1 Vulcanimicrobiota bacterium | reverse complement strand
GACGAAGTCCACATGCGCTCGATCGCCAAGAACGAGCTGGCGAAAGCGAAGCGTTGAGCCGAGTCGATCCGCTCGACGCGCTCGAGCTGAGCCTGAAGCGCGGCGCGGCGGAGCTGCACGTGGTGCGCCACGCCGACGCGGTCCCCGAGTCGGACGAGTCGTTCACGATCTACGACGACTACGAGGCGCATCCGCTCAGCGCGCGCGGTCGCGCGCAGGCCGAAGCGGTCGCGGAACGCTTCGCCGACTTGCAGATCGCCGCCATCTACGCGAGCCCGATCCGCCGCGCGCGCGAGACGGCGGAAGCGATCGCCGCGGTCGCGCAATTACCGGTGTTCGAAGAGCCGCGCGTGACCGAGATAACGATCGGCGCAACCGACGACGCGATGACGCTGCGCGACCGCCTTGCGTGGCTGGCGATGATCGCGATGCGCGACGGCTCGTGGAAAGGCATTCCGGGCACGGAGCCGTCGACTGCCGTGCGCGCGCGGATGCTCGAAGCGCTCGACGCGATCGCCGCGCGCCATCCCGGCGAGCGCGTCGCGGTGGTGTCGCACGCGGGCGCGATCAACGCCGCGCTCGGCGCGATTGCGTCGAGCGATCACGACTTCTTGTTCCCGCTCGCGAACGCGTCGGTGAGCGTGCTGCGCATCGGCGGGGGGCGCCGGCTGCTGATGAGCGCGAACGAAACCGCGCACCTCGCGTCCGTTCCGTCGCGGCCGCGCCGGTGATCCAGCGCGACGCCGACACGATCGAGGTGCGCGCCGAGGAGCGCATCGACACGGCGCGGCTCGAACCGTATCTGCGCGAGCATCTCGACGGCGCGGACGGTCCGCTGACGGTGCGCCAGTTCGGCGGCGGGCACGCGAACCTGACGTACCTGATCCGGTTCGGCGAGCGCGAGTGGGTGCTGCGCCGCCCGCCGCTCGGACCCGTCGCGCCGGGCGCGCACGACATGCGCCGCGAGCACCGCGTGCTCTCGGTGCTGCATGCCGGCTATCCGCTCGCGCCGCAGGCGTATCTGCTGTGCACCGACGCGTCGGTCATCGGCGCGGACTTCTTCGTGATGGAGCGCCGTCACGGCATCGCGTTCCGGCGCGACATCCCGCCGCCGTGGCGCGACCGCGCCGACGTGCTGCGCGGCGTCGGCGAGTCGCTCGTCGACAACCTCGCGACGCTGCACGCCGTCGATCCCGCGAGCGTCGGATTGGGCGAGCTCGGCAAGCCCGAAGGCTACGTCGAGCGCCAGGTGAACGGCTGGATCGAGCGCTGGTACAACGCGCTCACGCCCGACGTCGGCGCGGCCGAACCGTTCGTCGGCTGGCTGCGCCAGAGGATCCCGCAGTCACGGCGCACCGCCCTGCTGCACAACGACTACAAGCTCGACAACACGCTGCTCGACGCGGAGAACCCGGCGCAGACCGTCGCCGTGCTCGACTGGGACATGTGCACGCGCGGCGAGCCGCTGATGGACTTCGGCGAGCTGTTGGCGCTGTGGGGCGAAAAGGGCGGCGGCGCGGAGCACCTCCACGGCCGCATGCCGACCTGGCACGACGGCTTCTTCACGCGCCGCGACGCAGCGGAGCGCTACGCGCGCAAATCCGGCGCGGACATGACCGACCTGCACTGGTACGTCGTCTTCAACTACTTCCGCTTCGCCGTGATCCTGCAGCAGATCTACATCCGCTACGTGCGCGGCCAGACGACGGACGAGCGCTTCAAGGAGATGGGCGCGGCGGTGAACGCGGTCGTGGAGCGCGGGCTCGCCTTGATCGACAGCGGCGACATTTAGGCAGCCGCTCGGCGCAAGCAGAATGAAAGCGCCGTGATGTAGGCTCTCCTTCAGCAAGTCCCACCTGCTGAAGGAGTACACAACATGATCGCTTTCATCGTGCGCACGGTATTTCGCATCCTCGTCGGCGGTGCGCTTTTCTTCCTCCCGCTCGGCATCGCCCAGGCGTCGTCGCTCGGGTCGGTCACCGTCACCGCGACCGGAGAACACGCGGCGCGCATCGAGATTCTTCTTTCGGACTACACCGCCGTGGGCAGCCCGAAATACGAGGTGTGCTGGCGGAAGGTCAATCAAGTCATGTTCATTTGCTGGGCCAATGGATTCCAGACCGACGACTCCTCGTCGTTCCTCAGCGACTTGTCGCTGAACACCACCTACCGAATCCGGGTGAAGTGTCATTGCAGGCTGTCCAACAGACGGTGGCCGGCAACGTGGCAGCAGGTGCAGGACGAATTCGACTACACGTTTGTTCCGCCGCCGACGCCGGCGAATGCTGCCACCGTCCGGTTGCGCGCCGTGCAGTCGGGGCAGTGCATCTTCGTCGACACCAACGGCGCGCGGCTGCGCAACTGGGGGTGCTGGGACGATCCAGCAATGCGGTTCTCGCTCGAGACGTTGCCCGACGGACAAAAGCAATTGCGGCACGTTCACACGGAGTTGTGCATCTGGGGCTCGATGCCGTACTCGTCGGTGGCGCAAGCCAATACGTGCGGCACGACCGGCACGAGCATCGTCCTCATCTCAAAGGGCGGGGCCCAGTTCAATATCTCGATTCCCACGACGAGCAAAGGACGCTTCACCGGTCCCGGCGGCTGCTTGAGCACCGGTCCGGCCAACGGCGGCGACGTCATCAAGACGCAGTGCTCGAACAATCCGGCACAGCGGTTCGCCCTCGATCCGGCCTAGCCGGCTTCTGACGCGGCTGCGGATTGAAAGCGGCGAGGTGTAGGCTCTCTCCATCACTCACATCTATCGAGGAGAACCCACATGACGAAATATCTGACGCGCACGTCGGTGCGTGTCCTCATCGGGTGCGCGCTCTCGTTGTTTTCCTTCGGCGCCGCCGACGCTCTCGCGGCCATAGGCACCGTCGACGTCACCGCCGTCGGGCCGAACTCGGCGCGCGTGGACGTCACACACTCCGGCTTCACCGCAGCCCCGGCCGACTACCGCTACGAAATCTGCTGGAAAAAGACCAGTCAGATCACCTTCATCTGCTGGGCCAACGAGTTTCTGACCAACGACACCTCGCAGGTCGTTGCCGGTCTGTCGGCGGGCACGACGTACAAGATGCGCGTCCGGTGCTATTGCCGCAAATCGGGCGGACCGTGGCCGGCGGTGTGGCGAGAAGTGAAGGACGAGTTCAACTACACGTTCTATCCCCCGCCGCCGCCGCCGGCACCCGCGCCGATCGTGCGAGTTCGCGGCGTGCAATCGGGACAATGCCTGTTCGTCGACGGAAATTTACGGACGCGCAACTGGGGGTGCTGGAATGACCCGGCAATGCGGTTCGCGCTCGAGACCGTGCCCGGCGGCATGAAACAGCTGCGCCACGTGAACAGTGGACTGTGCATCTATGGCTGGGTGCCGAACGTACCGAGCGTGCTCGCCGGCGCCTGCGGATCGACCGGTACGCGAATCACGCTGATCCCGCAGACCGCCGGCCAGGTGATGATCTCGATCCCCGCTACCGGCGCCGGAATGGTAATGGGCAACGGTGGGTGCTTGAGTACCGGTGCGCCAAACGGCGGCGACGCGTCCAAAGCGCCGTGCAGCGGGGCTCCCTCCCAGCGCTTCGCCCTCGATCCGGCATAACCGGCGGCCCGGCGCCGCGCGAATGCCAGAGAGCACCCCGCGAGGACGTGCGGGGTGCTCTCTCCACGAGCGCGGACGGTGAGGAGGCCGGGTTTGTCCGCGGTCGCTGCGGTCCGGCCGGAGTCGTGCCGTACCCGCAGATTCAGCATACGCGCCCGGCGCGGCGCGAGACATACCGTAAACCAGGTAGACCGCTTGCACCGCCCCGCCGCTCGCAGACGCAATGAGAGCACCGCGCATCGCGCGGTGCTCTCATTGCGGCCGTCGGGGGAACCCTATTTCCCGATGGCCGCGTTGAGCGCGTCGACGTCGACGCTTCCCAGGCCGGTGGTGTAGTCCCAGTTGGGCAGCGCGGCATACGGGCCGTTGCTGCCGTTGATCACGTCGTGGAACGGGCCCACTTGGATCGTCACCGGCGGACCGGCGTACTTCGTGCCGGGGTTGCTGATCGCGAACGCGTGGTAGAGCAGCGGCGGCGCGTATCCCAGTCCCGGATGGCTTTGCAGCATGCGCGCCCATACCCCGGCCATGAGCGGTGACGACAGGCTCGTTCCGCCGGTGACCGTCCAGCGGCCGCCCTCGTAGATCTTCATGCCGGTCTGCAAGTCGCCGTCCATCGAGACGTCCGGGCTGCCGCGGAACGTGAAGCCCGCAGGCGTGCTGCTGATCGGCTGAACGCCCTGCTCCCAGTACGGCGAGTACTCGAACTGGCTGATCCCGCCGCCGCCCGCATACCATGCCGCTTCGCCTTGGTACGTGCCGTCGACCTGACTCACCAGCGTCGTGCCGCCGACCGCGACCGCGTACGCCGACGCCGACGGATATTCCACGAGCGGTGCGCCCGCCGGCACGCCGTTGGGCACGCCGACGGAGCAGTTGCCGCCGTTGTCGCCGGTGGACGCGAACATCGTCTGCCCTTGCGCCGCGCCTTCGAGGAAGATCATGTCGTCGACCAGCATCGAGCCGTCGATGTACGGAAAGACTTCGCAGATCCCGAACGACGAGTTGCCGATCGGCGCGAGGTTGTCGGTCACCCAGTGGTTGTACTCGACCGCGATGTCGGAGTCGGTCATCGACGTCGTCGCGTAGAGGTACAGCGTGTTGACGTTGCCGGCCATGCCGGTCGACGCGATCATGTCGAGCGTCCACTC
>JAQBPK010000337.1 GCA_028287565.1 Vulcanimicrobiota bacterium | reverse complement strand
GCTCCACGTCGTCGCGCGAAGCCATCCGTCGTCGCACCGCGGCACGATCTGCGTGCGGCCGGAGCGCAGCACGAGGTTGATCGGATGGCGCTCGGCTTCGGGCGGCGGCGCGAAGGTGCGAAACGGCGCGCCCTCCGCTCCGAGGCGCCCGCTCTCGACGGCGATCCGCTCCAAGCGCCCGTCCTCGAGGACGTCGACGAACGCGAAGTCCGCGAAGTCCTCGCACATCGCGGAGACGACGGTGCGCGCGGTGCGCTCGTAGTCGAGCGATTCGGTGAACGCCACGCCGAGCCGGTCGAGCATCGCGCGCCGCTGCGCCGCGCGGTACTGATCGTCGACATCGGTGTTCGTGCCGTACCAGCGCAGGATCGCGCCGTTCTCGTCACGCACCGCCACCGCGCGCACGACGAACCAGCGGTAGACGCCGTCGTGCCGGCGCAGGCGGTACGCGCGCTCGCTGCGGAACGTGCCGGTGACGAGCGCGTCGCGCCATTCGCGTTCCATGCCCGCTACGTCGTCCGGGTGGAGCACGCGTGTCCAGCCGCGCCCCAGCGACTCGTCGAAGCTCAGCCCGGTGTACTCGATCCAGCGGCGGTTGACGTGCAGCGCGTTGCCGTCCGCGTCGTTGGTCCACACCAGCTGCGGTATCGCGTCGGCCAGCGACGTGAGCGCGGCCTCCGCCGTGCGCCGCTCGTCGACCGGGATCACGGTGCCGTACCACGCCTCCACGCCGCCTGCGGCGTCGAACGTCGGTATCGCGTGCGAGATCACCCAGCGGAACTCGCCCGCCCGGTCGCGGATGCGAAACTCCTCGCGGAACGGAACGGCCGACGCCATTGCCTCCAGCCACGCCGCGCCGATGCGCGCCGCGTCGCCCGGGTGCAATACCTCGGTCCACCCGTTTTCCGGCATCGTCTCTGCCGACAAGCCGCTGAACCGCTCCCACGCAGCGTTCGCGTACGCGATCGTGCCGTCGGTGCGCCCGACGTACACGATCGCCGGCACCTGCTCGAGCAGCGCGTGCAGGTCGACTCCGGCAGCCTCGGTCACGTCGCGAATGATACCGGCCTCAGCTCAGCGTGCCGACGCTTCGCTCGAGCAGGCTCCACGCGTCGTTTCCGAAGTCGGCTTTCTCACGGGCGTAGAACGGCTTGAGCCGCGCGCGGAACGGCGCGGTGTCGACCTGGTTGACCTGCATCCTGTAGACGCGGCTCATCTTCTCGGCGAGGCTCGCGTTCGAGAGCTCCATCTCGCGGCGGTTGGTGAGCGCGTACTTGTTCATCGCGTCGCGCAGGATCGTCTGCAGATCGGGCGGGAGCGACTTGTACGCGTCGGCGTTCGCCACCAGCCAGAAGTTCGACCACATGTGGTTGGTGACCGAGACGTACTTCTGGACCTCGTACAGCCGGTAGGTCTCGAGGATGGTGAACGGGTTCTCCTGCGCGTCGACGACGTGCGTCTGCAGCGCGGTGTACATCTCGCTTGCCGCGATCGGCGTCGGCGCCGCGCCGAGCTCTTTGAACAGGTCCACCCAGATCTTGGTGGGCGGCGTGCGGATCTTCAGCCCTTCGAGGTCGGCCACCACGCGGATCGGCTTGATGGACGTCGTGATCTGGCGAAAGCCGTTGACCCACGGCCGCTCGAACGTGACCCAGCCCTTGGCGTCCATCTCCTTGCGCACCGTCGCGCCGAGCGCGCCGTCGAACGCCGCCAGCGCCTGCGCCTGGTTTTTGAACGCGAACCCGATCCCTTCGATCCCGGCGATCGGAGCGACGCTCGCGAAGATGCCGCCGTAGCCTGCGTACAGCTCGAGCGCACCGCTGCGCGACTGCTGCAGCATGTTCGGATCGCCGCCCAGCTGGTTGTTGGGATAGATCGTGATCGCGAGCCGGCCCTTCGAGCGCGCGAGCACCTCGTTCTTCACGCGCACCGCGTTGACGTGCAGCGGGTGGTTGAGCTGCGTCGCGTGGCCCCATTTGAAATTGAACTGCGCGGCGCGCGCCGGCGCGCGCACAAACGCGATCGACCCGAACGTGGCCGCAGACGCTGCGATGAACCGGCCGCGGCTAGATCGGGTCATGGTACCCGTGCGCGATCATCGCCTCGCTCTGGCGGCGCGCTTCGCGAAACTTCGCCGCTTCGGCGGGATCGTGCGCCGCCGGCTCGCCGAGCAGCTTCGCGAGCTCCTCGTCGAAGAACCGCGTCACGTCGGCGGCGCCGTGCATGCCGTGGCGGATGCGCTGCGCGATCATCAAGCGGTAGATGCGATCGGTCGCGAGGTCTTCCATGTAGCCGTCGAGCAGCGACGCGCCGCGCCCGCTGAGGTAGCCGTGGCGGTAGCGGATCACCGTGCGCACCGCGGCGCGCGTCCCCGCGTCGGTCTTCGCGCCGACGCCCGCGATCGAGGGCAGCAGATCGGGCGTCGCGTTCGCGCCCGGCTTGCGCGCGAAGCCTTGGTTCGGCGCGGGGAACTGCGCGACGGCGATCGCGTTCTGATCCGGGTGCCCGGTCCACGCGCCGTCGAAGAGCGTGCGCGACTCGTTCTTCTTGTCTTGTTCCAGCGCGGCGAGCGCGCGCGCGTTGAGCTCCGGGTTCGAACGGTCCGGGAACAGCGCCGTCATGCCGCCGATCGCCAGCAGACCGTGCCGGTGGCACACTTCGGGGATGCGCTCGCGCAGGTTCTGGAAGAAGCCCACGTCGTGCGGGATCGTGTTGCGGTCCGGCAGCACCCAGCTCGCGTCGTCGAGGTTGAAGTGGATGAGCGACGCCATGTAGTCCCAGCGCCCCAGGTTGAGCCCGAGCAGATGGTCGCGCAGATGGTACGCGAACTCCTCGATCTGGTATGCGAACGGGAACGCCTCGATCAAGGCCATCGCCTTGATCGCGTGCTTTTCGAGCCCTTTTGCCTGCGCGACCGCTTGAAAAACGTCGCGCCACCACAGCGCTTCGTTCGCCGACTGCGACTTCGGGATGTAGATCGCGAGCGGGTGCTTGAGCCTGGAGAAGTCGAGCTTGAACGCGAGCAGCGCGAGATCGAACAGCGCCGCCGGCGTCGGCTCGTCGTAGACGCCGGCTTGCGAAAGGTGCAGGCCGCGCACGCGCGTCCAAAGCACGGTTTTCGACGGCTTGATGCCGACGACGGCGTCGCCGCGCTTCTTGTCGACGTACGTCAATTCGCCGTAGTACATCGCGATCGTGTTGTCGATGCCGCCCAGCGTGTGCGCGAAGTCGTTCGCCATCGAGTCTTCGAGGTCGATCATCACGCCCGGCGCGCCGGAGTTGAGCATCTTCACGCCGAGCTCGTGATCGTCGGCGGGGCCCGTCATTTGATTGCGCTGGTCGCTGACCCATGCGGGGAGCTCGATCTTCCAGTCGCCCTGCGCATCGGACGCCGGCAGGTACTGCGGCTTGCGGCCGTGCTGCGACGCGTCGAGCACGCGGTGGCGCGCTTCGATGGCGGCCTGCTGGGGCGGCGTGAACCGCTCGTGGAGCGGCCGGTAGAAGGCGGCGAAACCCGCCGGAAGGTCGTTTTCGATCGAGAAGCCCGCCGGCGCGGCGCTCATCGGCGGGATGTGCCGGGCTCCGACGTCCTCGGAGCTCGCATGCGTCTGCATGAGCCGACCATTCGCTGCGGGAAGGTTCCGAGCCCGTGCGCCCGTAGCTCAACTGGATAGAGCGAGGCACTCCTAAGGCCGAGGTTGGCGGTTCAAGTCCGCCCGGGCGCGAATATATCGCAGCGTGACCTCCCGACGCGTGTACGGTGTCGTCCGCGCGGCCTCGTTGTTGACGGCGCTGGTCCTGGCGGTCGCGTGGGGTCCGGCCGCCGTGCACGCGCTGCGGTCGCCCGACGTCGTCTTCATCGCGGGCGCGCTCGCGATCGCGGTCGTGCTCGGTATTTTGCGCGCCCCGGCGGCGCACTTTGAGCGCAGCGTCCGGCCGACGCCCGAGAGCGACCGCGTCGGGCTCATCGTTCCGCTGCTGCTCGCGGTGCTCGTCAGCGAGGGGTGGATGTGGGCCGCCGCGTGCAACGTCGCCGCGTACCTCGTGCGCCCCGCGGGGCTGCTGCGGCGCCGGTCGTGGATCGACCGGATCTTGACCGCGGCGCTGTGGGTGCCCGTGTGGTGGACGGCTTCATTGCTCGCGCCGCAGCTGCGCGCCGCCGCGTCCCATCCCGCGACGGTCATCACGACCGTCGCGTTCATCGTGATCGCGGCGGGCTTCGTGCTGCTGGTCGACCTGTTGTGGATCGATCCGCTCGCCGCCGCGCGCCAAGGCCGCTCGCTGCTGCGGATCTGGCCGCGCCACGT
>JAQBPK010000323.1 GCA_028287565.1 Vulcanimicrobiota bacterium | reverse complement strand
CGCGGAGGCGCTCGCGCTGCCGCTCGAATCCGTCGCGCTCGTGAGCGACGACTCCGCGCACGCGCCGAACGCGGGATCGGCGTCGGCGTCGCGGCTCACGTTCATGGCGGGCCGCGCCGTGCACGACGCGGCGCTCGCCGCGCGCGATGCGTGGCAGCGCGGCGAGCCGCCGGAAGCGACGGTGCAGTACCGCCCGCCCGCGACGACGCCGCTCGACCTCGAGACCGGCGCCGGAACGCCGAACTACTGCTACGGCTACGCCGCGCAGGCGGTGGA
Organism: Vulcanimicrobiota bacterium; assembly: GCA_028287565.1. Taxonomy (GTDB): domain Bacteria; phylum Vulcanimicrobiota; class Vulcanimicrobiia; order Vulcanimicrobiales; family Vulcanimicrobiaceae; genus Vulcanimicrobium. The sequence continues at coordinate 25,543 of JAQBPK010000323.1, read as the reverse complement.
GGTCGAAGTCGACGTGACGACCGGCGTCACCCGCGTCATAAAAATCGTCAGCGTGCACGACGTCGGCCGCGCGATCAACCGCCAGCAGGTGGAAGGTCAGATCGAAGGCTGTCTCGCGCAAGCGCTCGGCTACGCGCTCACGGAGAACTTCAAGGTGCGCGACGGCAAGATCCTCACGCCGCACCTGAGCACGTACTTGCTGCCGACGGCGCTCGACATGCCCACCGAGATCTTTCCGGTCATCATGGAGCTTGCCGACCCGCATGGCCCGTACGGCGCGCGTGGCATGGCCGAGATGCCGCTCGTCCCGTTCGCTCCAGCGGTCGCCGCGGCAATCTACGACGCGACGGGCGCATGGGTGAACGACCTCCCGATGACGCCGGAACGCATCCTGGCCGCAATCACCGCGGCGCGCGAGCGCACGACGACGGCCGCAGCATCGCTCGCGGGAGCAGCCGGCGACTGAAAGCAGCGGTTCGGTTCGTACTCGTCTTCAGCCCCGCGCTCGCGATGACCGGGATAACAGCGTACGTCATCGCGCGGTATCCGCACGCCACCATGCTGGTCGGCAGACACTGGTTCACCGAAGTGCCGGCGTGGACGTTCACGACCGTCGTCGCATGCATTGCGGCGTACTTCGGTCTCGATCGGTGGTATCGCATCGACGAAGACGAATCCGAACCGCAGTCCGCCGGCCGGTCGCGCTGACACGGAGGCTTGCGCGCGGCGGCGGTGAACGGCAACGCCCCGCGCCGCGCGCTCGCGCAGCGACTCTGATGAACGGAGCTGACATGTCCAAAGAACGAGAAGAAGCCGGCAGGAATATCACGCCGCAATCGCTCGGCAAAAAAGCGGAGTTCGAGGTCACGACCACCCCGCAATCGCTCGCGGAGACGCCGGCACGGGTAAAGCCGGACGAATCACCGGCGCCGCATTCCGAATCCTCGGAGGATGCGGACTAGCGCGTTTGAGCTAACACCGCCGCGACGTCGCGCCAGTTATCCTCGCCGCTCCGCGCCGCGAGCGCATCGAACCGTTCGCCGAGCTCCGCGCGCAGCAGCGCTTCGATCGCGTCCATTTTCCGAGCAGTCGGCTGGTACGAGTGTGCCCGCCGCAGCTCGCGCGCCACACCGTAGTACCGGACAGCCTCGTCGAATCTGCGCTCGTGCGCGGCGATGTCGCTGAACGCTTCGAAGGCATAGATGCCGAGCGAGCTGGATTCCAGCTGTCGTAGCTCCACGCGATCGTGGCGCGCAGCGTACGGTGCCGTTCCTCCTTGGTGGGATCGCGCGAGACGAGCACGCTGAAACTGCGCGCAAGCCGCGCGTTGAGCTCCGCCAGCGGCATCGTGGCGGTCCGCGCGGCGGCGAGCTCGACAGCCAGCGGAATGCCCTCGAGCCGTCCGCAGATTTCTTCTACCATCTGCAGCGTGGCCGCATCCGCCGCGAAGTCTCCGAGCACCTCGCGCGCGCGGTCGAGCAGAAGCTCCGCCGCGTTCTGCAGCGGTCCGACACGAAAGACGTACTCGCCCGTGAGGTGCAGCGGCTCGCGGCTCGTCACGAGCACCTTCACCGCGGCGCACCGGCTCAGGACCGTTTTGGCGAACGCGGCCGCGTCGGCGAGCAGATGCTCCGCGGAGTCGAGCACGAGCAGCGTCCGCCGGCTGCCGAGCTCTCGCGTGACGGTCTCCTCGATGCGTTCGTGCGGTGTCTCGCGGATGCGCAACACGTCGGCGACGGCGTGCGCGATCAGATCGCCGCTGCGCAGCGGCGAGATCGTCACGATCCACGCGCCGTCTTCGAACCGGTCGATCATGTCGGCGGCGGCCTGTAGGGCGAGCCGGGTCTTTCCGATACCGCCGGGGCCGACGATGCTAACGAGGCGCCTGCGATCGAGTGCGCCGCGAACGTCGGCCAGTTCCTGTTTGCGCCCGACGAAGCTCGAGATCTCGAATGGAAGGTTGTTCGGCCGCGCCTCAAGCGACCGCAGCGCCGGGAAATCGGCTCGCAACGCCGGTGCGAGCACTTGATACATCGGTTCCGAACGGCTGAGATCTTTCAACCGGTGCGTTCCGAGGTCGCCCAGCGTGACGCCGTCGGGCAACGCGTCGTGCAGCAGCGCCGCCGTCGCGCCCGACACCACGATCTGCTCGCCGTAACCGACCGACATGATGCGGGCGACGCGGTTGACCGTCGGACCGAAATAGTCGCCGCTGGTCTCGACGGCCGTGCCCGTATGGATTCCCATCCGCACGCGCAACGAGCCGATGCGCGCGTCCCACGGATGTGCGGCGAGCCGCCGCTGCACGTCGACTGCGGCGCCGAGCGCGTCCGCGGGACGGACGAACGCGGCGCAGAACGCGTCGCCGATCGTCTTGAACACCACGCCGCGCTGCCGGGCGATCGCGTCGTGCAAGATCGCGTCGTGAGCGGCCAGCGCCACGCTCATCGACGGGGCGTCGCGTTCCCACAGACGCGTGCTCCCCTCGATGTCCGTGAACAAAAAGGTGACCATCCCGGTGGGATACACCGCCGCCGGTATCGCTCGAATCTCAGCCGTGGACGCACCCGCCGCCGCGATGACGCTGCCGTCCATTGCGCACAGTACTCCTCGGGCCGAAAGGAACGTTCCTTCGAAGCGAGAGCGCCTAAGCGCGCGCGGGGATGACGGCGAGACTGCAGTGCTGTGACGAGCAGCGCCGCGATCATGCGAAGGCGTCTGCGACCAAGGCGAGTGCGGCGCGTTCGTGTCGCTCCACTACGGCTGCGATGTCGACATCGACGAGACGGCCGTCTTGGACGCATATTCTGCCATTGACGATCGACAGGTCCACGTTCCGGATGCGGCAGAACACCAGCGACGCCAGCGGGTCGTGCACCGAGCCGCCTGCCGTCGCGAGGCCGTCGACGCGCACGCCGATTAGGTCTGCCGCCATCCCCGGCGCGAGACTGCCGATGTCGTCGCGGCCCAGGACATCCGCGCCGCCGCGGGTTGCCAGGCGCAGTGATTCGCGCGCCGTCATCGCGGCCGCGCCGTGGGCGACGCGCTGCAGCAGCATCGCGTGGCGTGCTTCGTCGAGCATGTGCGAGCCGTCGTTCGATGCGGAGCCGTCCACGCCGAGGCCGACGCGCATGCCCGCGTCGCGCTGCGCGAGCACCGGCGCGATCCCGCTGCCCAGACGCATGTTCGAGGTCGGGCAGTGCGCGACGCCCGTGCGTCGCGCGCCGAGGCGGACGAACTCCTCGCGCGCCATGTAGATCGCGTGCGCGAACCACACGTCCGGGCCGGTCCAGCCCAGCGATTCGGCCAGCTCCACGGGGCGTTTGCCATACTGCTCGATGCAGTATTTTTCTTCATCCACCGTCTCGCATAGGTGCGTATGCAGGTGAACGTTCTCGTGCTTGCGCGCCAGCTCGGCGCTCGCGCGCATCAGCTCCGGCGTGACGGAGAACGGCGAGCAGGGCGCGATCACGATGCGCGTCATCGCGTAGCGCGCCGGATCGTGGTGCTCGCGGATCGCGCGCTCGCTGTCGCGCAGGATGTCGTCCTCGTTCTCGACGGCTTCGTCCGGCGGGAGGCCGCCTTGCGAGCGGCCCCGCGACATCGAGCCGCGCGACGCGTGGAACCGCAGGCCCATCTCGCGCGCGACCGCGATCTGGTCGTCGACGCGCGCGCCGTTGGGCCAGATGTAGCCGTGGTCGGCCGCCGTCGTGCACCCGGAGAGCAGCAGCTCCGCGGTCGCCGTTGCGGTGCTCGCGCGCACGGCTTCCGGCGTCAGCCGCGCCCAGATCGGGTAGTGGGTCACGAGCCAGTCGAAGAGCTCCGCATCCTGCGCTTGCGGAAGATTGCGCGTGAGCGTTTGGTAGAAATGGTGGTGCGTGCAGATCAGCCCCGGCAGCAGCACCAGCCCGCGCGCGTCGACCACGTCGTCGGCCTGCGCGGTGAGCTCGGACGTCGGTCCCACGGCCTCGATCGCGTTCCCGCGCAGGAGCACGGCGCCGTCGGGGATCTCCCGGGCGGCGTCGTCGAAGGTCGCGACCAGCGTCGCGTGACGGAGAAGCAGCGTTCGGATGGAATGAGTCCCGCGATGACGAGCATCGCCGCGCTCAACGCAGCGGATCGCGCCACGTTCGTCGCCGCGATCGGATTCGCTTTCGAGCACTCACGGTGGATCGCCGAAGCGGCATGGGAGCGGCGGCCGTTCGCGGACGTCGACGACTTGCACACCGCGCTCGCGGACGTCGTCGCGGGCGCGTCCCGCGAGCAACAGATCGCGCTGATCGCCGCGCACCCCGATCTCGCCGGGCGCGTCGCGCGCGAAGGGCGCCTCACGCCGGCGTCCCGCGGCGAGCAGGCCGCGGCGGGCCTCGACCGGCTGACGGCCGAGGAGCTGGCGCGCTTCGACCGCGCGAACGCCGCCTACCGCGAACGGTTCGGGTTTCCGTTCGTCATCTGCGCGCGCGAGCACGGCAAGGCGTCGATCCTCGGCGAGCTTGAGCGCCGGGCCGGCAACGACCGCGATGCCGAGATCGAGACGGCTCTTGCCGAGATCGCGAAGATCGCGCGGCTGCGGCTCGAAGACGCCGTGACCGCATGAACGCACCGTATCTGCTCGACTGGCTCAACCTGCTCGCGCGCTGGGCGCACGTCATCGCCGGCATCTCGTGGATCGGCGCGTCGTTCTACTTCGTCTGGCTCGACGACAGCCTCACGCAGCCCGAGGACGACGCCGACGTGCGGCGCGGCATGTCCGGCGAGCTGTGGGCCGTGCACGGCGGCGGCTTCTACCACAACCAGAAGTACCCGACCGGACCGCGCGGCGTGCCGCTCACGCAGAACCTTCACTGGTTCAAATGGGAGGCGTACTCGACGTGGTTCACCGGGATGGCGATGCTCGCGATCGTCTACTGGGCGGGCGCTTCGGCCTATCTCATCGACAAGGGCGTGCTCGATCTCAGCCCGGGCGCCGCGATCACGATCAGCATCGCATCGCTCGTCATCGGCTGGCTTGTGTACGACGGCTTGTGCCGCATGTTCGAGTCGCGCCCGGTCGTGCTGTGGACGGCGATCGCAGCGTTTCTGCTGTTCGCAGACTGGGCGCTGTTCCACGTGTTCGGCGGCCGCGCGGCGTACATCCACGTCGGTTCGATCGTCGGCACGATCATGGTCGCGAACGTGTTCTTCGTGATCATCCCGGGCCAGAAGCGGGTGCTGGCGCAGATTCGCGCGGGACAGGAACCCGATCCGCGGCCGGGACGGCTCGGCAAGATGCGCTCGGTGCACAACACGTACCTCACGCTGCCGGTGCTGTTCATGATGATCAGCAACCACTACCCGATGACGTACGGCACGCGCAACGGCTGGCTCGTGCTCGCGGTGCTTTCCGCGGCGGGCGTGCTGGTGCGGCGTTTCTTCGTGCTCTCGCACAAGCACCGCTACGCGATCGGGCTGCCGGTCGTGGCCGCCGTGCTGATCGCGGGCGCCGCGTTCTTGATGGCACCGCGATCGCATCACGTCGTAGGGACGCAAACGCTGTTCGGCGTTCGCTACGCGCAGATCGAGCCGGTCCTCGCGAAGCGGTGCGCCGTCTGCCACGCGGCGAAACCGACGCAACCGGGATTCACCGCGGCGCCGCAAGGCGTGCTCCTCGACACCCCGGAGCACGTTCGCGCGAACGCGCAGCGCATCGCGCAGCAGGCGGTGCAGACGCATGCGATGCCGCTCGGCAACGTGACCCACATGACGGATGCGGAGCGCAAGCTGCTCGGCGACTGGATCGCCGCGGGAGCGAGAATCTGATGGCTGCAACCCTTTCCACGCACGTGCTCGACACGGCACGCGGCAAACCTGCCGAGGGGATTCGGGTCGGACTATTCGCGCTAGGCGAGGGCCGGCGCACGCACGTGGCCAGTGCAACGACCGACGCCGACGGCCGCGCCGGAGCACCGCTCGCGTCCGGACTCGCGCCGGGGCCGTACGAGCTGCTGTTTGCCGTTGCGGATTATTTCGCGCGCGGCGGCGTCGCGTCGTTCTTCGACGCGATCCCCGTGCGTTTTCACGTCACCGAAGACGGCGCGAATTACCACGTCCCGCTGCTGCTTTCGCCGTGGGGCTATTCCACGTACCGCGGCAGCTGAACGGTGCAGATCGAGAACCGTTTCCTCGGCGCGCTTCCGCCCGACGTCGCGCAGCGCTGCGCTGAGCTGGGCACCATGCGAACGTTCGTGCCGGGCGATGTGATCGCGCTCAGCGGCGCGCCGGCCGTGACGGTGCATTTCCCAACGGCCGGCGCCGTGTCGGAAGTCGAAGAAGGGCTGGACGGCGGCACGGTGGAGGTCACCGCCGTCGGGTTCGAAGGCGTCAGCGGCATCGCGTCGTTGCTGGACGCGGAGACGGAGCCGTTCCTGCGCGTCATTGAGGTGCCGACGACCGTGCTCGCGCTTTCGACAGCGGATGCGCGCGCGCTTCGTGACCGCGCACCGGCGCTGCACGCGCTGATCCATCGCTACGCCCATGCGCGGCTCCGCGGCGCCGGCATCACGATCGGCTGCAACGCGCGGCACGCCGTGCACGCACGGCTCGCGCGTTGGCTGCTGCGCATGAACGACCGCGTGGGCCACGGTGATTTCGAGCTGACGCACGAGACCGTTGCGCGCATGCTCGGCGTCCGCCGTCCGACCGTCACGCGCGCCGTCGCGCTGCTGACGAACGCAGGTGCGATCGGCACCGGGCGCCACAGCGTGCGCATCGTCAGCCGCACGACGCTCGAAGCGCACGCGTGCAGCTGCTATCCGGACTCACGCGATCTCTTCGACGAGATCTACGGCGACGACGGCGGGCGAAAAGGGGACATCTAGCATTCCATAACTGCGACGCTGTGTCGGTACGTTCGGTACCATGCGTCGCGAACGGGCGCGCGCGCACTTAGCTGCTCAGCGGCTCAGCGCGTTTTCATCGCGCGCACTTCGTAAAAGACGTGCTGGTGAATGCACGTTCGCCCGGTCAGAAGACGTTGCGCAGCCCCGTCGTCACGATCGGTGCGGCGTTCGCGGTCGGCATCGGATACATGGATCCCGGAAACTGGGCGACCGATCTCGATGCGACACGCTACGGCACGACGCTGCTGTGGGCGGTTCTCCTCAGCGGTGCGGGTGCCGTGCTGCTGCAGCTTCTCGTCGTGCGCTATGCCGCATCGAGCGGTGAAGACTTAGCGCGCGCGATCGCGCGCACGTGGCCGCGCCCGGCTGCGTGGCTGTGGCCGCTGTACACGGTCGCGATCGTCGCGACGGAAGTCGCGGAGTTCACCGGCGTCGTGGTCGGCATCGAGCTGGTCGCTCGCGTCCCGCTCTCCACCGCGATCGCAGCCGGGATCGCACTCTTCATCGCGATGCTGCTGTTCGGGGGCGTCACGATGCGCCGCTTCGAGCGGTTCGCGATCGTGACGACCGCTTTTTTGGCGGCTGCGTACGCGATCGACTGCGCGCTGCTGCGGCCGGCGGCCGGTCCGATCGTTGCCGGGGCGCTGGTTCCAAGCCTTGCAGGGCCCGGTGCGCTGCTCGCGGTGGTCGGCATCGTCGGCGCGACGATCATGCCGCACAACCTGTTTCTGCACGGCGGGCTGGTCGCAAGCCGGTTCGGCGCTGCGCCGCCGGTCGAGCGCCCCGGCGTGGAACGCCGCGCCGTCCGCTACACCGTCATCGCGCTCGCGATCGCGACCGCCATCAATGCCGCCATTCTGATCGTCGGCGACGCGGTCGGCGCGAGGACCGTCGAGTCGGCGTTCGCCACGCTGGCTCCCGTCGCGGGCGCCGGTTCGGCACTGCTGTTCGGCATCGCGCTGATCGCCGCGGGACTCGCCGCGACGGGCAGCGGCGTGTGCGCGGGCGACGTGATCTTTCACGACGGCGCGCCGATGCGCCTCACGCTCGTGCAGCGCCGCGCCCTTGCGCTCGTGCCGGCGGCGGCGCTGCTTGCGTTTGGCGTGTCACCCACCGCGCTGCTCGTCGGCTCGCAGGTCGCGCTGGCGCTCATTCTTCCCGCGGTCGTCGTACCGCTTATCACACTGGTCGTTCGCGGAACCGTACGCCGCACGCGCGGCGGCCTTCTGCTGCTCGCATCCAGCTCGACGGTCGTCGTCGCAGCCATGGTGTGCGACGGCGTCCTGATCACTTCACTGCTCCACGCCTGAGGAACACGAATGCTTCTGCACAACAAGAAACTGCAATACACGGTGCGCGTCGACGAGCCGAACCCGGCCTTCGCCAAGATGTGCCTCGAGCAGTTCGGCGGCAAGGACGGGGAGCTTGCGGCCGCGATGCGCTACTTCACGCAAGGATGGGCGGAGAGCGACGTTCCGCGGCGTGACATGCTGCTCGACATCGCGACCGAAGAGCTCTCGCATCTCGAGATGATCGGCCAAATCATCATCGGCTTGCTCAAAGGCAGCAAAGGCGCGCTGATCGACGAAGTCGAGGGCGGGTATCTCGGCGACTTCATCGAGGGCAAGCAAGAGCAATACCAGCAGCTCGCATGGAACTCGTCACAGGCGATTCTGGGCGGCTCGGGCCCGCGGCTCACCGACTCGATGGGCGTCCCGTGGACGGCCGCGTACGTCGACACGATCGGGCACCCGCTCGCGGATCTGCGCTCCGACATCGCAGCCGAGTCGCGCGCGAAGATCGTCTACGAACGTCTGATCAAATACTGCCCCGACACCAGCGCGAAGGACGCGCTGACCTTCCTGATGACGCGTGAGGTCGCTCACCAGAAGATGTTCGAAGCCGCGCTCGCGGCGATCGAGAACAACTTCCCACCGGGCAACCTTGCGCCCGATGAGCGCTTCACGCACACGTACTTCGAAGAGTCCAGTGACGGCGCGACCACGAGCGCCGGGTTCGACCTCGTCAACTCGCAGGGCTTGTGGCAGTTCGAGCTCAGCGACCCGCACGCCGGCGGCGAAGAGCCGGACCTGCCCGACGTCAAACCGTCGGTCGCGAGCGCGGACGAACCGCTCGATGTCGACGAGGCGCTGCGCGCGACCAGCCGCGTGACGGCGGGACAGATCAGCGGCGAGGAACCGGCTGCGCCGGCCTCATCCGCCTCGGGCTCGAAGTCGAAGGCGAAATCGCGCAAGAAACACTGAGCTCCCGCGCAACCGGGCCGCGTCAGGCGTTCTTCATGCGCTTGTACGCGGCCCAGCCGCCGTGGTGCGAGATGTCGGCGTACCGGCGGTCGTCGATGAGCTCGCGGGGATAGACCATCGCGCTGACGCTCGTGCCGTCGTCGAGCTGCACCGGCGCCTCATAGAGGTCCGGCGGCTCGGTGGCGATCAGGTGCGCGTGCTGCTCGTCGGTGAGCTCGTACACCTCGCCCGCGATCGCGACGCCGCCTTCGCCCACTTCGTAGATCCCTGGATGCTGGTCTTCCACGGAGTGCAGCCGGTAGATCGGCTTGGTCGTCGCTTCGCGCACGAACGTCGCGTCGCCGAGGTTGCCGTGATCGGGTTGCCCGCGCAGCGCCGAGCCGCAAATGAAGAACTGCATGTCGAGACGGATTCCTTTCGGTGTCAGCCGGACCAGGGTGCGTGTGCCGCCGCGAGCAGCGTCGCCGCGAGCGCTTCGACGCCGAGCTCCAGATCGGCCGGCGCCGTTCGTTCGTCGCCGACGTGGCTGCGCCCGCCGATGCTCGGGACGAAGATCATCGCGGTGGGCGCGACGTGCGCGACGCACATCGCGTCGTGCCCGGCGCCGCTTGCGATCGTAATCGCGCGCGGATCGCGCTCGGCGCACGCGGCGCTCACGAGCAGACGCATCCGCGTCTCCATCGGCACGGCCGCTCGCGTCTCGATCGTTTCGACGGACACGCCGACCCCGCGCTGCGCGCCGATCTCGTCCGCCCGCGCGCGGATGCGCCGCTCCGCAAGGTCAATGCGGCCGTCCTCGACCGAGCGCAGATCGATGCGCAGCACGACACGCCCGGGCACGATGTTCGTCTGGTTCGGCTCGACCACGAGGTGTCCGACCGTCGCGACGGTATCGTCCGCGTCGAGCGCGGCGCGTTCCACCGCGAGCACGATCTCGCTCGCCGCGCACAGCGCGTCGGCGCGCCCGCGCATCGGCACGGTTCCGGCGTGGCCCGCGACGCCGTCGAGCAGCACGCGGAACCGGCGCTGGCCAGCGATCGCGCTCACGATGCCCAGCCGCGCGCCTTCGCGCTCCATCACAGGACCTTGCTCGATGTGCAGCTCGACGTACGCGGCCGGCGGCGGGAACCCGTCGCGCACCGGTACGCCGTCGAGCAGTCCGTACGGCCCGCGCACCGCCGCGGCGAACGTCTCACCGTCATCGCCGACCAGCGCCTCGACGTCGGCGTACGGCGTCAGACCGGAATAGACGGAGCTGCCCAGACATCCGAGCGGGAAGCGGCTCCCCTCTTCGCCCGCCCACGCGACGACTTCGAGCGCGCGCGGCGGTGCTTCACCAGATTCCGCGATACGGCGCAGCGCTTCCAACCCGCCGACCACGCCGTACGCGCCGTCGTACGCGCCGCCGTTGCGCACCGTGTCGAGATGTGAACCGCACTGCACCGGCGCGGCCTGTGCCGAACCGCTCGAAGCATCCGTCGCGCCGCCGAGCCGCGCGAAGACGTTGCCCGCGCGGTCCTGCTCGACGCGCAGACCGTCCGCGCGCGCCCACGCGACGAAGAGCTCGCGGGCGGCGCGTTCCGCAGGCGTGAACAGCGCGCGGTCGATGCCGTCGTCCGTCGCGCCCAGCGCCGCGAGGGCGCCGAGCCGATCGTGCAGCATCACGCCTCGTCCACCACCGTCGCCGGGCTTGCGGCCGCTGGTGCGGAGGTCGACGCGACCGCGAGGCGCGCGAGGTAAGCGGCACGCGTCGGCGCGTCGACGAACGCCGCTTCGAAGCTATTGCGCGCAAGCGTCACCAGCGCGCTCGGCGGCAGGTCGAGCGCGTCGGCGACCGCGGCGAAATTATCGCCCACGTAGCCGCCGAAGTAGGCCGGATCGTCCGAGTTGACGGTCGCGATGAGCCGTTCGCCGAGCATGCGCGCCAGCGGATGATCGCGCAGCGTATCGACCACGCGCAGCTTCACGTTCGAGAGCGGACAAACGGTGAGCGGGATGCGCTCGTCACGCAGGCGCGCGACGAGCCTCGGGTCTTCCAAGCTGCGCACGCCGTGGTCGACGCGCGAGACCTGCAGCAGATCGAGGGCCTCCCAAACGTACGCGGGCGGGCCTTCCTCACCGGCGTGCGCGACGGTCTTCCATCCCTCCGCGAGCGCGCGCTCGAAAATGCGCTGAAACTTCGACGGCGGATTGCCGACTTCGGCGGAGTCGAGTCCGACCGCGACGATGCGTTCGCCGTACGGTAGCGCCTGCTCGAGCGTCACCAGCGCCGATTCCGCGCTCTGGTCGCGCAGGAAGCACATGATCAGTTTCGAGGTGATCCCGTAGCGCTGCTCGCTCTCGCGCACGGCGGACCAGAGGCCATCGATCACCGTCTCAAACGCGACGCCGCGCGCGGTGTGCGCCTGCGGGTCGAAGAATATCTCCGCGTGCACGACGCCCTGCTCGCGCGCCCGCGCGAAGTACGCATGCGCGAGCTCTGCGAAATCACGCTCGGTGCGGAGCACGTTCATCGCCGCGTAGTAGAGGCCGAGGAACGACTGCAGGTCGGTGAACTGGTACGCGCGGCGCAGCGCGTCGACCGATGCGTACGGCAGCGCGACGCGGTTGCGCTCGGCGAGCGCGAAGATCAGCTCCGGCTCGAACGTGCCCTCGATGTGCACGTGCAGCTCGGCTTTGGGAAGCCGGAACGCGGCCGCGCGCATCAGGCCTCCGCCGGGTGGGTGGCGATCCAATGCCGCGCGATGTCGATGCGCCGGCAGATCCACACGTCCTCGAACGTTTTGAGGTAGTCGAGAAACCGTTCGAGCGCGGCGGCGCGGCCGGGCCGGCCCGCCAAGCGCGTGTGCAGGCCGACGGACATCATCTTCGGCGCGGTCTTGCCTTCACGGTACAGCACGTCGAACGCATCTTTGAGGTAGTTGAAGAATCCTTCACCGGACGTGAACCCGGGCGGCACGGAGAACTTCATGTCGTTGTTGTCGAGCGTGTACGGGATGACCAGATGCGGCTTGCCGCCGACGCGCGTCCAGTACGGCAGGTCGTCGTTGTACGCGTCGGAGTCATAGAGGAACCCGCCTTCCTCGACCACCAGCCGGCGGGTGTTGATGGACGGCGCGTAGCGGCAGTACCAGCCGTACGGCCGCGTCCCGGTGGTGCGCTCGATGGATTCAACCGCGCGCCGCATCTGCGCGCGCTCTTCTTCTTCGGCCATGTTCTGAAAGCCGATCCAGCGCCAGCCGTGCGAGCACACCTCGTACCCCGCCGCGCGAATCGCAGCGGCCGCATCTGGGTTGCGTTCGAGCGCGAGCGCGGCGCCGAACACCGTGATCGGAATGTCGCGCTCGCCGAACATGCGCATCAGCCGCCAGAAGCCGGCACGGCTTCCGTACTCGTACACCGACTCGACGATGAGATCGCGCTTGCCGGGCCCGACGGTCGCGCCGGGAACTTCGGTGAGGTACATCTCGGACGTCTCGTCGCCCTCACCGATCGCGTACTCCGAGCCTTCCTCGTAGTTCATCACGATCTGCATGGCGAGCCGCGCCCCGCCGGGCCACTTCGGATCGGGCGGCGTCGCGCCATAGCCGACGAAATCGCGCGGATGCTGCTCCATTCCGAAGAGAAAGACGGCTCGCCGGACGGGCTTTCCTCCGCGAAGATACGGGCAGCCCCTACGTCGTCAGCGGACCCGGTAGCTGCACGATACCTCTCAATGGTTCGAGGCCAGCGGCGGGCAGTGACGGAAGGTGGAAGTTCAGTGGAAGAAAAAAGGAACTAACAGGGCAAGGAGAAGGCATAAGGCTCACTTGGATAAGCACGACATATGACCGCCGAAGCGCGGGTCTCGGGCACAGACGCCCTGGCCGCCATCACGATCCCAGAGATTTTTGACAACCGCGGCCGGGTGAACGGCCTTGCCTTGGCTGAAGCGCTCGACGTGACTGCCGGCGAGGTCGCGAAGTCCGTTTCGCTCACCGCACGCGGACTTCGAGCGAACCCGGCGTCACCGCGGGTTCAGCGGTCCGGGCAACACATCGCCGCTCTGCTCGCCCGCTTGGACCACGCGCTCGGCGCTCGGCGCAACGCGCTGATTTGGCTCAAGACACCGCGTCGACAGCTCTCCGGTCACTCACCGCTCGAAATACTCTTCCGCGGCGATTTCAGCTCGGTCGAGACGCTCGTCTACGCGCTGGAAACGGGGCAGCCGGTCTGATCAGCGTCCGCGGACTCCGGCAGCGGTTGGCCGAGGTCTCGCCGGTAGCAGTCGTCGGACACTATTACCGGTCCGTCGCGCTGCCGTATGCGAGCTCGCCGCTGTCCGGCTTCGGTTCCACCCAGCGCGGCGGCCGATACAACCGCAAAGGAACGTTTGAGGCATACTACCTCGCCGCGAGCCCGCGAACGGCATTGTACGAAGTCAACGCGCTCGTGAGCGGCTTTCGCGGTCGAACACCGGCCGCATTGCCGGGACGGGCGATGATAACGGTGAGCGCGCAGCTTTCGCGCGTTCTCGACCTCACGGACCGTGACGTTCGTGCACGGCTCGGCGTGACCAAAGACGACTTGTTCGCTCCCTGGCTGTTGGACCAGAACGCCGGGCGGTTTCCGCTGACGCAGCGAATCGGGAAAGCTGCGCACGACGCGCTGTTCGAAGCTATCCTCGCGCCATCGGACGCGCATCGGAGCGGTGTGAACCTCATCGTCATCTATGCGACGTTGCAGCAAACGAGTTCCCTTACCGACATCAGCGGTATCCACCGCCCCGGCGCAACCGGTGTTCACAGCATTCGCGGAAGGCTAGCGCCTGCCGCACGATGAGGACCGGCAGCTCAGGTTGAAGCGGGCTTCTTCGCGATCGAGCGGGCCGGATTGCCGACTTGTTTGTCGCCGGGCGGGATATCGCGGATCACGACCGTGCCCGCGCCCGTCACGGCGCCGTCTCCGATCGTGATCGGGGCGACGAGCGAGTTGTTCGTTCCGATGAACGCGTCGGTGCCGATCTTGGTGCGGTTCTTCCTCGTGCCGTCGTAGTTGCAGGTGATCGCGCCTGCGCCGTAGTTCGTGCGGTCGCCCACCGTCGCGTCGCCGATGTAGGCGAGGTGGTTCGCTTTGACATCGTCGCCGATCTCCGACTTCTTGAACTCGACAAAGTTGCCGACTCGCACGCGATCGCCGATCACGTTACCGTCGCGCAGATGGGCGAACGGACCGATGCGTACATCGTCGCCGAGCCGCGTCGATGTCACGATGCTCTCGCGAATTTCGCAACGCGCGCCAATGACGGCGTCGCCGATGCGGCAACGGGCGCCGATCGTCGTCCCCGACGCGATTCGCGTCTCGCCGTAGATCCACGTCCCCGGCATGATCGTCACGTCCGGCTCGATTGCCAAGCCCGGCTCGAGATACGTCGTGGCCGGATCGGTGATCGTGACGCCGGCGCGCATGTGCTCCTCGCACAGGCGGCGGTTGAGGATCGTGCTCGCGTTCGCGAGCTCGACGCGGTCGTTCACGCCGAGCACGCTGCGGTAGTCGGCGACCGGAACCGGCGCGATGCGGCGGCCCGACGCTACCAGCAGCTCGACCGCATCGGTGAGATAGAACTCGCCTTGCGCGTTGTCGTTTCCGATCTTGGGCATGATCTCGCGCAGCGCGGTCTCGCCGAACGCGTAGATCCCCGCGTTCATCTCGTCGATCGCGAGCTGCTCGGTCGTGCAGTCCTTCGCTTCCACGATTCGTTCGACGCCCGGCGCAGTGTCCCGCGCGGCCTCGGCGGTGCGGACGATGCGGCCGAAGCTCGACGGCAACGGCATCCGCGCCGTCACGAGCGCGAGCGCGGTTCCGGCGCGGGGATCGACCGCGGCCTGCACGTCTTCGAAGATCGTGCGGTCGACGAGTGGCATGTCGCCGTACGCGACGACGAGCGTGCCGTCGCGCGGCTCGATCGCGTCGAGCGCGATCTTCACCGCGTGCCCGGTACCGAGCTGCTCGTGCTGGATAACGGTGCGCACGCCGAGCGCGAGCAGCGGATCGAGCTCCGGGTTCGTCACGACCACGATGTCGCCGATGCCCGCGGCTTCGAGCGCTTGCAGCACCCACCACAGCATCGGCCGCCCGCACAGCTCGTGCAACACCTTGGGCCGCGCGGACTTCATGCGCGTGCCTTTTCCAGCGGCGAGAACGATCGCGCGCGCGCTCACGCGATCACCGCGGCCACGAAAGAACGACGGTCATAGCGTTGCGCGTTCACGCTGCCGCCCCGTTCGTTTGATCGGGGGCCTGCAGCGCTTGCCACTCTTTTTGCTCCTTGCCGCTGACGCCGCCGAACGCCGCAAGGGCGACGCGAAAGCGCTCGCGCACGATGTCGCGGCCGAGCAATTCCATCGAGTCGAAGAGCGGCAATGAGGTCGGGCTGCCCGTCATCGCGACGTAATACACGCGCGCGAGGTCGCGGAACTTCTTGCCGAGCGTTTCGCCGACGCCCTTGAGAACGCGCTCGACGGTTTCTTTCTCGAACGCGCGCTCCGCGTCCAGCCGCCACATCGCCAGCGCGAGCGCTTTGCGCATCTCGTCATCGCCGAGCTTCGCGCCGGCGAACGACTCTTTCGTCACCGCGAGCCGCCCGGCGAAGAGGAAACCGGCGGCCGGCGCGAGATCGCTCAACCGCTCGACGCGCGACTGCGCCAACTCCGCGATCCGCACGAGCCGGTCGCGCTCGAAACCCCACGCCATCGTGCGCGCAAGCAGTTCGTCCGTCGAGAGCGCGCGCAGGTACTGGCCGTTGAGCCAGTCCAGCTTTCCGATGTCGAACACCGGGCCGCCGAGCGAAATCTTCGAGAGGTCCAGTCGCTCGATGAACTCCGGTAACCCGAAGATCTCCTGGCCTTCGGGCGCGTGCGCGAGCAACAGTCCGAGAAAGTTCAGCAGCGCCTCCGGCAGATAGCCCATGCGCTCGTAGAAGAGGATGCCGGTCGGGTTCTTGCGCTTGCTGAGCTTCGACTTATCAGGATTGCGCAGCAGCGGCAGGTGCATCAGCACCGGCGGCTCCCAGCCGAGGTAGCCGTACAGCAGCAGATGTTTGGGGGCGGACGACATCCACTCCTCACCGCGGATCACGTGCGTGATCTCCATGAGATGGTCGTCCACGACGTTGGCGAGATGGTACGTCGGCAGCCCGTCGGACTTGAGTAGCACCTGCATGTCGACCGTCGCGTACTCGAACGGCACGTCGCCGCGCGCGAGGTCGTGCACGACGCACACGCCGCTCTCCGGTACCTTCATGCGCACGACGTACGGCTCGCCCGACGCCGCGCGCCGTTCCGACTCCTCGGGCGGAATCGCGAGGCAATGGCCGTCGTACTTCTGCGGCGTGCCGGCGGCGCGCTGCGCGGCGCGCATCGCGTCGAGCCGCTCGGGCGTGCAAAAGCACCGGAACGCATGTCCGTTCGCGAGCAGCTCGTCGGAATAGCGCTTGTAGATCGCGGAGCGTTCGCTCTGGCGGTACGGTCCGTGCGGGCCGCCGACATCGGGGCCTTCATCCCACGACAACCCCGCCCAATGCAGCGCCGCGAGGATCGCGCGCTCCGACTCGGGCGTCGAGCGCGCCTGATCGGTGTCCTCGATGCGCAGCAGAAAATCGCCGCCGTGCTTTTTCGCGAACGCATAGTTCGCCAAGGCGACGTACGCCGTGCCGACGTGCGGATCGCCCGTCGGCGAAGGCGCGACACGCGTGCGCACTGGCGTGGTCATACGGCAGCGACAGAAGCGAGATGCTGCTGCGCTCGGTCCATCAACATGGTGCTATCCGACCAGTTCGCGCCGTTTGCCGCACTCGCGCTCGACGAAGGTGATGATCTCGGACAGCGGCGCGCCCGGCGTGAAGATCTCGCGCACGCCCAGGCGCTTGAGTTCCGCGGCATCCTCCTGTGGGATCGTTCCGCCGCCGAAGAACACGACGTCGTCCGCGCCCTGCGCCTTGAGCTGCTCCACGACCAGCGGAAACAGCGTCATGTGCGCGCCGGACAGGATCGACAGACCGATGCCGTCCGCGTCTTCCTGGATCGCCGTCTGCACGATCTGCTCGGGCGTCTGGAACAGGCCGGTGTAGATCACTTCCATGCCGGCGTCGCGCAGCGCGCGGGCGATCACCTTCGCGCCGCGGTCGTGGCCGTCGAGCCCCGCTTTTGCGACGATCACGCGCAGCGGACGGGCGGGTGCGTTGGTCGTGGTCATCTTAGAACTGCGTCGTCTCCGTGTAGCGGCCATAGACGCTGACCATCGCGTCGACGATCTCGCCTTCGGTGGCGACCGCCTTGACGCAGTCGATCAAGTACGGCATGACGTTCGCGTCACCCGCGCACGCGCGCTTGAGCGCGGCGAGCGACGCTTCGACGGCGCCGCCGTCGCGGTTCGCGCGAACATCCTGTACCGCACGCGCCTGGCCGCGCTCGATCTCCGCGCCGATCTTGAGCAGGTCCGACGCCTGCTGCTCGTCGGGCCGCTCGAACGCGTTCACGCCCACGATCACGCGGTCGCCCGACTCGATCGAACGCTGGTAGCGGTACGACGCGTCGGCGATCTCGCGCTGCGGGTACCCGGCCTCCACAGCCTCGACCATCCCGCCGAACTCGGCGATGTGCGCGAAGTACTCCTCGACCTGGCGCTCCATCTCGTCGGTGAGCGCTTCCACGAAATACGCGCCGCCCAGCGGGTCGACCACGTTCGTGACGTTGGTCTCGTATGCGAGCACCTGCTGCGTGCGCAGCGCGATCTCGACCGACTTTTCGCTCGGCAGCGCGAGGACTTCGTCCATCGAGTTGGTGTGCAGCGACTGCGTGCCGCCTAGCGCCGCGGCCATCGCCTCGAACGCCACGCGCACGATGTTGTTCTCGGGCTGCTGCGCGGTCGCGCTGCAGCCGGCGGTCTGCGTGTGGAAGCGCAACTGCCACGAGCGCGGGTCCTTCGCGCCGTACTTGTCGCGCATGTGGCGCGCGTAGATGCGGCGCGCGGCGCGGAACTTCGCGATCTCCTCGAAGAAGTCGATGTGGCTGTTGAAGAAGTACGACAGCCGCGGCGCGAACTCGTCCACGTCCATCCCGCGCGCCTTTGCCGCTTCGACGTACGCAAAGCCGTCGGCCAGCGTGAACGCGAGCTCCTGCGCGGCGGTCGAACCGGCCTCGCGGATGTGGTAGCCCGACACCGAGATGGTGTTCCACTTGGGCATCTCGCGCGCGCAGAACTCCATCATGTCGACGATCACGCGCACGTGCGGGCGCGGCGGGAAGATCCATTCCTTCTGCGCGATGTACTCTTTGAGGATGTCGGCCTGCAGTGTGCCGCCCAGTTTCGCGCGCGGCGTGCCCTTGTTCTCCGCGGTGACGATGTACTGCGCGAGCGCGATGGCAGCGGGCCCGTTGATCGTCATCGACGTCGTGATGCCGCCCAGATCGATACCGTCGAACAGCGTCTCCATATCGCGAATGCTGTCGATCGCGACGCCGCACTTGCCCACTTCGCCCAGCGACTTCGGGCTGTCGGAATCGTAGCCCATCAGCGTAGGCATGTCGAACGCGACCGACAGCCCCATCTGTCCCTGCGAGAGCAGGAAGTGATAGCGCTCGTTGGTCTGTTTGGCGTTGCCGAAGCCGGCGAACTGGCGCATCGTCCACAGCCGCGAGCGGTACATCGTCGGATGGATGCCGCGCGTGTACGGATACTCG
The DNA here is from genome assembly GCA_028287565.1 of Vulcanimicrobiota bacterium. Taxonomy (GTDB): domain Bacteria; phylum Vulcanimicrobiota; class Vulcanimicrobiia; order Vulcanimicrobiales; family Vulcanimicrobiaceae; genus Vulcanimicrobium. The sequence continues at coordinate 6,682 of JAQBPK010000323.1, read as the reverse complement.
CCGGGGACGCCGAGATCGCGCGCGAGGTCGAGGTGCGCGACGTCGGCCGGGCCGTAGACGGTCTTGAGCGGGACGTCCGAGATCGTGCGGTCGACCGCGCCCGAGCCCTTGCCGGTGCGCGGCGGCGTGCGGTCGGCCTTGGCCTCCCAGCGCTCGACGAGCTCGCGGTACTCCGGGCTGACGTCGGGTCCGAGCCCCGACGCGCGATCGATCATCTTGGCCACGTGCAAACAGTCCCTTTCGCGGTCGACCCGTGTCGTTCGACCTCTTCCCAGGACTTTCCCGAACGTCCCGGCGTTGCGGAGGCCGTCAGTTCGGCGAGGTCACCAGGCCGTCGTCGGCGCCGCGCTGCTTCGCCTTGGCCGCCGCGGCGTACACCGCCGCGCCGAGATCGCCCGGAAGTGCCGGAGCCCGCACGGTCGCGTCCCAGCCGTCGCCGGCCCGCTGCTCGCTCGACGACAGCGCCACCAGGCCGACGCGGCGGCGCAGCGCACTCGAGAGGTGCTCGCGCTGCGCCCAGGCCCCGCGGCCCGCGGCGAATACGACCACGTCGGTCGCCGCCAGCGAATTCTCGCGGACCTCGGACGCGCTGCCGGCGATCTCCACGCCGAAATCGAGTGCCCTCAGCTGTTCGGCGAGGTCCTCGCCGTGGTCGGCCGGTCCGACCAGCAGCACCCGCAGGCGCCGCTCGCGCCGCGGATCGGCCGGCAGGGTGAGCCGCACCCACCAGGCGCCGGCGGAGCCGCCGGAACGATAGCTGCCGCCGTGGCGCTCCACGATGCGGGCCGCGAGGCGGCCGCCGATCGTCGGCAGCCCGGCGCCGTCCCCGGCCGGGGAGGCCCCCGTGCCGCTCAGCTCGATCGCCACCGCTTCGCCGAGGTCCTCGATCCGCGCGCGAACCGGCGCAGAGGGGCGGCTGCCATCCTCCACGAGCCGGCCGAGCACGGTCCCGAGCAGGTCGGGGTCGGCCACGATCCGCACGCTCGGCCGCTGCTCGACCACGGCGCCGGCGCCCGCAGCCAGGGCGGCGGGGTCGACGGTGCGCCACTGCGGCTCCACGGCGGCCAGCTCCATGCGCGAGAGCAGGTCGACGTCGGACGCGATCTCCCCGATCCGCTCGCCGCTCGCGCGCACGACGGCGAGCGCCTCGCGAGCGTCGGGCGGAAAGCGGCCGTCCTCTTCGAGCAGCCGGGCGAACCCGACGATGCTGGTGACCGGTCCGCGCACGTCCCGCGCCAGCCGCTCCACGAGCTCGGCCTGCGTGGCGCGCGCATCGTGCAGCTCGAGGCGGCGGCGCTCGGTCTCGGCATACAGCGCGACGTTGCGGACCGCGATCGCGAACGCGGCGGCGACGAGCTCCAGTGCCGCGCGGTCGGACTCGCCCGGATGATGGTCGCGATAGCGCGCGGCCAGCAGGAGTTCGGGCTGCTCGCCGCCGCCGGGGATCGCGATCGCGAGCTCGTCGGCTTGGGCGTGCTCGAGGCGCAGCGGTGCCTGCCCGAGGATCGCGCGGCCGCCCGGAAGCGCGCGCTGGTCCAGCGTTCGCACGACACCGTAGGTGCCGTCCTCGGCGCGGCGCAGCAGCTGGGCAGTCCCGCCGGTGGCGGCGCCGACCGCGTCGAGCAGCGCGCGCACGGCGGTGGCCGGGCGCGGCGACGCGAGCACCGCTTGGGTCAGGTCGGCGACGTTCGCCAGACCGCCGGCGAGGCGCAGCAGCCGTTTGCGCCGCTCGAGCTCATCCATCACCAGGCGCGCGAGGAGGGTCAGCTGCTCGCGCTGCGCCGCTTCGAGCGCGCCGGGCTCGCGGCCGAGCACGCAGATCGTGCCGATGGCCTCGCCGTCCGGCGTCACGAGCGGAGCACCTGCGTACGAGCGGATCAGCGGGTCGTGGACGACCAGCGGATTGGACGCGAACCGCTCGTCGTCGCGCGCGTCGGGGATCTCGAACACGTCGCGACCGCGGATCGCATAGTCGCAGAACGCCCACGCGCGCGGCGTCTCGGTGATGCCGTCGAGGCCGAAATTCGCCTTGAACCACTGCCGCGACGCGTCGACCAGCGTGACCAGCGCGATCGGCTTCCCGCAAATGGACGCGGCAAGCCGGACCAGCGCATCATACGCAGTGTCGGCTTCGGTATCCAGTACCCGGTATGCACGCAAGGCGCGCATCCGCGCGTCCTCGTGCCTCGTGTCCACGATTGCTGAACGTACGGGGCCGGCGGCTGGATGCCCGCTAATGCGGTTCTTCTTAACGCACAATGCACGCGACTGCTACACTCGTACGGTGAACGGCTTCGCTCGATCTTTCGCATGCGCCGTCGCGGCGCTCGCACTCTGCGGCCCGGCGTCGGCCCACTCACCCGAACGCGGAGCGGCTCCTGCCGGCACGCCGTCGCCGCCGGCGGCACTGCGTCCCACAGCCGTCGTGGTGCGAATCGCGGGAGGATTCAATCCCCAGAACCGCTGGCTGTGGTACCAGCGCGACGGCACGGCCCGCTTCGAAGGTGTGCTACCGGCTGGGCGCGGGCGCTTCCGCTCCCGGGTCGACTACGCCAAAGTCGAACGGCTGGTGGCCGATGCCGAGCTCTGCACCCGCGACGCGGCGGTGGTGCACGCCGCCGGGATGGACGTCTTCATGTACCGGGTGGGCGTCAGGTGCGGCGACGGCTGGCGCGTCTTCACGACCTTCGATGCGTTCGCGCCCGCGGGCAGCACGGCAGTGCGCGAAGCGGCCCGCGGCCTCGCGCGGCTCGCCTCAGCCTTGGACTGGTCGCGCACGGACGAAAACGTCGACCCGTCCGACCTCCCGGAAAATCTACGTCCCGGGCGTCCCTGATGCGAGAAACCGCTCCAGTACCGGGATGACGCGGTGGAAGGCGTCGCGCTGCAGCGAGTGGCTCGCGCCTTCGAACACCTCCACGTGAACGTGCGGCCCGCCGCGCGCGCGAAACTCGTCGCGTTCGGCGCCGGACACGACGGAGCGCTTCGGATCGGCGACGGCGAGCAGCAGCGGCTTGGGATAGTCGTGGACCAGCTCGCGCAGATCCCATCGTCCGGCATCAATGGCGTTCTCGTCGCCGAGCGCGAGGATCGGCGCAAGCGTGATGCGGCGCGCTGCGTGCAGCTTCGACTCGATCTCGACCTCCGGCAACGCGGCATGCGAGGTCCGGATCGACGCTTCGCGGTCTTCGAGCGTTTGAGCGAGCATGCGCCGGTATTCCGGAACCGTTTGCGCGCTCCACACGCCGGCCTCCACGCGCAGCATCGGATCGATCGCGACGACGCGCGACACATTGAGCCGCCGTCCTGCGACAACGGCGACCGCGCCGCCCCACGAATGACCCATCAGCGCATCGACGGGCTCGCCGAGCGACGACACGACGTCGGCGAGATCGGCGACGCTGCGCTCGAGCGTCATCGGGCCTTTCACCGTGCTGTCGCCGTGTCCGCGCTGATCGTACGCGACGAGGCGATAGCGGTCGGCGAGATGTTCGGCGATGCGCGCCCAGCCACGGCGCGACGACGAGAGCCCGTGCACACCGACGATGAGCGGCCCGCGCTCGCCCCACTGCTCGACCGTCGTCTGGGCACCGTCCGACAATCGCACCGTGTGCTCGCGCAGCGTCTCCACCCACGCACGGTTCGCGGCATGGCGCCGCATTCCGGCCAGTGGCGCGGCGCGGTCAGTCCACGTAGAGCACGCGGTCGTACACGTCGAACGCGACATCGGCGAACGCACCGGTGATCGAGACAAAGCCCATCGAGGCCGTCGACGAAAGCCGTAGCCGCTGCGAACCGAACTCCTGCACGCGGACGCCGAACCGCGCGCAGCGCCGCACCACGGCATCGCGGCAAGCGCCGCGCCGGATGCCGCGCATCGGCCAACGCCGGCGAATGCGGTCCGGCAGGCCGACGAACGCGAGCACGACCGGAAAGACACCCCATCCGAGGATCACGAACGCGAGCTCGGCGCCTGTCACGGCTGTGTTTCCATGTCCGGATCGTACGCCGCGCCTCCGTTGCAGCGCATCCGCAGAAGTACCGAAGCGCTACAATCCCTTCACCGTTGCGCGCACGCCGCCGCGGGCGCGGACGTTGCCGAGCGCATGGACGCCGTCGCGCACGCCGAAGCGCTGCAGAACCAGGTCCGCCGCGGCGTAGGGATCGAGATCGTCGCCGAGCTCGTCGATGACTGTTTCGATGCGGCCTTCCAGCGTGCCGAGCGCGAGCTGGCGTACGCGGTGCGCGAACGCCGCGCGCCGCTTGTTGCGGATGGCGCCCGTGTCGCGCAGCCACGCGTCGTGCGCGAGGATCGACTCCCACAGCTTGTCGATTCCTTTGCCGGCGAGCGCCTGCGTTGCGACCAGCGTGGGAACCCAGCCGCTGAAGTGCAGCATCTCCATCATCGAGCGGATCTCGCGCTGCAGCTGCAGCGCCATCGGGTGATCGCTCTTGTTCACCACAAACACGTCGGCGATCTCGAGCACGCCGGCTTTGAGCACTTGGACCGAATCGCCGCTGCCGGGCTGCAGCGCGACGAGCGTCGTGTCGGCGACCTCCGCGATCTCGATCTCCGACTGGCCGACGCCGACCGTCTCGATCAGGACGACGTCCTTGCCGAACGCATCCATGAGCGTCACGGCATCGGCGGTCGCGCCCGCGAGCCCGCCGAGATGCCCGCGCGACGCCATCGAGCGGATGAAGACGTCGGGATCGGTGAAGTGCTCGGTGAGACGGATGCGGTCGCCGAGCAGCGCGCCGTGCGAGAACGGCGAGCTCGGATCGACCGAGATCACGCCGACCGTTTTTCCCTGCGCGCGAATGTGCGCGACGAGCGCGCCGGTGAGCGTCGACTTGCCGACGCCGGGCGGGCCGGTGAGGCCGACGGTGACCGCCCGGCCCGACTGCGGATAGAGCGCGCGGATCAGCTCGGCGCCGCGGCCCGACTCGCAACGCGAGATCGCCCGCGCCAGCGCTCGCGGGTCGCGCGCGCGAAACGGTTTGAGCAGTTCTGTTCCCGGAACAGGCTCCACGTCCATCGCGCGTCGGCGTTCACGCACGCGCGGCGGCGTTCCCGTTGCGCCGCGTTCGGTTTGCGCCTACGCGGACTTCTCTTCGACCACGCGCTCGACGGCTTCGGCCAAGTCGTCGACGGCATGCTCGATGTTGTTGAACTTCGCCGCGATCTTGCGGCGGTCGATTCTGCCGGTCATGGGCTCCGTAACGTCCTGGATGAACGTCCGGCGGTCGACCCGCTGGCGGACTTCGTGGAGAATGTCTTTGACGCTTCGCTCGCCGTCTTCCATCGCAGGGACGCTCCTACCCTAGGCATCTAGCCAGCCAAACGGTTTGAAGGGACCCCCTTCTTGGGCAGCGGGGACGGACTCGTGCACCCCGCCCGCGTACCGGTCGGGGTGAGCGCCAGCGGTTACGTACGGACCCCGACTTTAGCGGACGACCGCATCGTCTTTGCATGCGAGGACGACCTCTGGACCGTGGGCACGGAAGGCGGCGTCGCGCGCCGCGTGACGGCGACCGAGGGGGAGATCACGCTGCCGCGCCTTTCGCCGGACGGCACGCGGCTTGCGTTCGTCGGCCGCGAGGAAGGCAATCCCGAGCTCTACGTGATGCCGGCCGAAGGCGGCGTCGCGCGGCGCATCACGCACCTCGGCAGCGAGGTCGTGAATTGCTGCGGCTGGTCGCGCGACGGCCGTTTCGTCTACTTCACGTCCGACGCGGGCGCGCCGTTCGTCAAGGAGACGCTCGCGTTTCGCATCGACGCCGGCGGCGGCGAGCCGGTCGAGCTCGGAATCGGGCACGCGATGACGCTCGACGTCGCGGCGAACGGCGCGACATTGCTCGGCCGCAACGCGATCGACCCCGCGCGCTGGAAGCGCTATCGCGGCGGCACGGCCGGACACATCTGGGTCGACGCGCTGGGTGACGGCGAGTACGCTCGCATCTGCCGCGAGACCGGCGGCAACCTCGTGTGGCCGCTGTGGCTCGGCGAGCGCGTCCTGTTCCTGTCGGATCACGAGGGCATCGGCAACCTGTATTCCGTCACGCCGGACGGCGCCGACCTGCGCCGCCACACGGACGAGAACGAGCACTACGTGCGCTTTCCGGCAACGGACGGAACGCGCGTCGTGTACGCGTGCGGCGGCGAGCTCGTGCTGCTCGATCCGCGCGACGGCAGCGTGCGGCGCGTTCCCGTACAGATGCCGTCGAACGCGTGGGAGACCGCGCGCCGGTTCGTCGATGCGGCCGAGCTGCTCGAGCGCTTCGAAGTATCGCACGACGGCACGGCGATCGGCATCGTGTCGCGCGGTCGCGCATACACGATGCCGCTGTGGGAAGAGGCCGTCACCGAGCACGGCATCGGCCCGTCCGCGAGCCCGGAGCAGGCCGGCGCGCGCCGGCGCCTTCTCACCTGGTTGCACGACGACAAGCGTGTTGCGTACGTCGATGACTCGTCCGGTTACGAGCGCATCGCGGTCGTGCCCGTCGACCAGTCCGCCGCGCCGCAGTACGCGACGAGCGCGAACGCCGGCGTGTTGCACCAGCTCGTCGCCTCGCCCGCCGGCGACCGGCTCGCGTTCGCCAACAACCGCCACGAGCTGTGGCTGCTCGATCTCGGCGGCGAGCCGCAGCTGCTCGACCGCAGCGTCGGCGAGCGCATCGA
>JAQBPK010000307.1 GCA_028287565.1 Vulcanimicrobiota bacterium | reverse complement strand
GACGACATCGGCCTGTGGGAGCTGAACGAAGCATTCGCGGTGCAGACGGTCTACTGCCGCGACACACTGGGCATCCCGAACGAAAAGTTCAACGTGGACGGTGGCGCGATCTCGATCGGCCACCCGTCCGGCGTGAGCGGAGCGCGCATGGTGATGCACGCCCTGATCGAAGGCACACGCCGCAACGAAAAATACGTCGTGATCACGATGTGCATCGGCGGCGGCATGGGCGCCGCAGGCCTGTTCGAAGTCAACCTCAACTAGCCGCGAACCAGACTTTCGGACACGATACGACGAAGGGCGGCCTCTAACGGTCGCCCTTCGTTTCCACAACCGGCATCGTACGAGTCACATGTCGGGAGCGGTCGCAGTATTCGCCGGCATCGCGCGGTGGACGGGTAAGTGCACCACCACGCGCGTGCCGTGGCCCGGGACCGCGTCGATCTCGACCGAGGGTGCCAGCGCCTGGATCAGCCAGAGGCCGCGACCCGACGAGGCGATCGGATCCGGGACCACGCGCAGCGGCGGGATTCCGGGGCCGCGGTCGGCGACGATGAGGATCGCCTCCTCGCCTTCCCAGCTGACATGGATGCCGACGGCGCCCGGCGCATAGCGGACGACGTTCGCGATGAGCTCGCCGACGATGAGCTCGGCGGCGTCGAGATCGGATCCGTCATCGGCCTCGACCGCGAGAAATCGCCGGATGGCACGCCGGGAATGAACTGTCTCGCGCGCGTCCGCGGTGACCATGGACCAAGCGGTTGTAGACAAGGCTGCCGGCTTTCCGCGCGCCCCCACGTTCGGTACGGAAGCGTACATACCGGTGTTCAGTACGTTAGCGTACCGACCCCTCCCGAGTCGGAGTGGGCTCGCCAGCTCGTGTCCCGCCGAAGTTTCCCGCTGCGAGCCGGCAGGCGGCACGTCGAGAGCCGCTACAGCGCCGCTCGAACGAACTGGTCTGGGTTGCCCGGCTGATCGATGAGCCCAAGCAGGCTTACTCGACGATGACGCGTTCCACTCGAGTGAGCGTCAGATCTTCGTACAGTGACTCGATCGCGATGCGCACGTCGATGCTTTCGAATATGACGTCGTCGCCGGGCCCGTACTCCTCGAATGCCCAGCGGCCGCCGTCGCTACGCCGATAGGCTTCGACGTGAACCGTACGCGAGTCGACGAGAACGAACTCTTGCAGCGCCGGGATGCTGCGGTACTCCGCGAACTTGACGCCCCGGTCGAGCGATTCCGTCGAGGCCGAAAGAATCTCAACGAGAAGCGTCGGGAAGCGCGTCAACTGTTCGTCATCCATGTCGCGCGGATCGCAGGTTACTACGATGTCGGGATAGCGGATCGCCGGAACGTCCGGGACGGCGACCTTCATGTCCGCGACGTATAAGCCGCAGCCCTTACCTCGAATCCCTGGTCGCAGGATCGCGATGAGATTGGTGGCGATCGTTCCGTGCGCGCGTGAAGCACCGGCCATCGCGAACACATGGCCGCCCGCGAACTCATAGCGCAACGGCTGGGTGGGTTCCCATGACAGGAACTCTTCCAGCGTCATGCTGATCGGTTCGGGGTGAATCGCCATGGTCAGGCCTCCGGGTACATTGTACCCGAGAGGCGTTCGCTACGCATCACCCTCCGCGAACATGCCCTTATAGCGTTCGCGCAGGTCGCGTTTGAGGAACTTGCCTACGCCCGTGCGCGGGATCGCGTCGAGGAACACCACGCGGTCCGGGGTTTGCCACTTTGCCAGTTTGTCGCCGAGCCAGCCGCGGATTGCGTCTTCGTCCGCTTCTTGGCCGTCGCGCAGGACCACCGCCGCTACCGGGCGTTCTTGCCACTTCGGGTGCGGGATGCCGAACACGCAGGCTTCTTTCACGCACGGGTGGCCCATCAGGATGTTCTCGACTTCCACCGATGAGATCCACTCGCCGCCCGACTTGATGAAGTCCTTGACGCGGTCGACGATCTCCATGTAGCCGTACTCGTCCACCGTCACGACGTCGCCCGTGTGGAAGAAGCCGTCCGGTTCAAAGGCGGACCGGTTTGCGAGCTCATTCTTGTAGTACGACTTCGCGACCGCGAAGCAGCGCACGAGCAGATCGCCGCGCGACACGCCGTCCGCCGGAACGTCCTTGCCGTGCTCGTCGACCACGCGCCACTGCACGATCGGCGAGAAGCGGCCCTGCTTGTAGCGCTCGCGCTTCTGCATTCCGGGATCGTGCGCGAGCTCGGCGATGTCGCGGCTCACCGTGCCGATCGGCGACATCTCGGTCATCCCCCAGGCGTGGATCGCGTCGATGCCCAGCCCGTTGAGATCGTCCATCAGTGAGGTCGGCATCGCGGAACCGCCGATCACCACGCGCTCCAATGCAGGTAATTTCTTCCCTTGCGCTTGCAGCATGTCGCGCACCGCCATCCACACCGTCGGGACGCCGGCCGACAGCGTGACGCGCTCCTGCTCGCACATCTCGATCACACCGGCCGGGTCGAGGCGTTCCATCGGCATGATGAAATCCGCGCCGGCCATCAGCGCGAGGAACGGCGTGCCCCACGCGTTGACGTGGAACATCGGCACGATCGGCAGCACGCGGTCGCGTTCGCTGATCCCGAGCGCATCGGCTAAACCCGACGCGAGCGCATGGATGAACGTCGAGCGGTGCGAGAACAGCACGCCCTTCGGATCGCCCGTCGTCGCGGAGGTGTAGCACAGCAGCGCCGCGGCGCGCTCGTCGATCTCCGGCCATTCGTACGTGTCCGGCTCGGGCGTCATCAGCGTCTCGTAGTCGAGCGCGCCTTCGAACGGCTCCGCCGCCGCGCCCATCTGCACGAACGTTCGTCCCGAATCCGGCTGCAAGTCCGCTGCGGCTTTGATCTGCTTCGTCAGCGAACCGTCGTAGAACACGATCTTGTCGCCGGCGTGGTCGAGCACGAACGCGGCTTGATCCGGGAACAGGCGAATGTTCACCGTGTGCAGCACCGCGCCGACCATCGGCACCGCGTAGTAGAGCTCCAGATGGCGGTGGCCGTTCCACGCGAACGACGCGATGCGGTCGCCGGGCTGCACGCCCAGCGTGCGCAGCACGTTGGCGAGCTTCGCGACGCGCTTGCCGAACTCGGCGAACGTGAAGCGCAGCACCTGCGCCCCGTCGCGCGAGATGATCTGCTTGCGCGGATGCGACTTGATCGCGTGCTCGAAGATCGTGCGGATCGAGAGCGGCAGGTCGGACATCGTCGACGGGAGCGCCCCGCCGACCTCAGGAGAGAACGTCGTCGCCATGGCGCCGCATTCGCCGCTACCGTCGCGTTCGCCCTAGCGGGGCCGCTACGCCAGCAGCGACTTCAAGGCTTCGTCCAGGTCCGGGTGCCGGAAGGCGTAGCCTTCGCCGAGCGTCCGCTCCGGCAGCACGCGCTGGCCTTCGGTCAGGATGTAGCCGCCTTCGCCGAGCATGATCGTCGCCGCGAACGCGGGCACTGGGAACAGCGTGGGGCGGCCCACCGCGCGGCCGAGCGCGTGGGTGAAGTCGCGGTTGGTGACCGGGTTGGGCGCGGCCGCGTTGAGCACGCCGTCCGTCCCATCGATCGCCTGCAGGTATATCCCGATCTGGTCGTCCAGGTGGATCCAGGAGTACCACTGGTCGCCGCTCGCCACCACGCCGCCCGCGCCCAGGCGGAAGACCGGCAGGAGCTTGCCCAGCACCCCGCCGCCCAGGCCCAAGACCAGGCCCGTGCGGACCTTCGCGACGCGCATTCCGAGCGCCGCGGCGCGGTCGGCCTCGGCCTCCCACGCGACGCAGAGCCGGGCGAGAAAGTCCCGGCCGGGGCCGCTGGATTCAACGAACGTCTGGGTGAGGCTCGTGCCGTAGTAGCCGACGCCCGATGCGCTCACGTACGCGCGCGGGCGGTCTTCCACGTGCGCGAGCGCGTCGAGGTACGCGCGGGGCAGGTCGACGCGCGACGTCGTCATCGCGCGCTTGGCGGCTTCGGTCCAGCGCACCGACACCGGCGCGCCGGCGAGGTTCACCACGACGTCGCTTTTCGCGCTCGCCTGCGCGGCGCGCAACGGATCGCGCAGGCTCGCCTCGACCGCGACGTCGCCGCGCGCGCGCAGCGCCGCGCCCAGCCGGCGGCCGATGAATCCTGTTGCGCCCAGAATCGTCACTCGCATCGTGTTTTCGACGACGCGGACGCCTCGTGCGTCGCGTCGAACCTCCGGTGGTGCTCGGGAACGTCCAGGCGCTGCGCGCGATCGCCGCCCTGCTGGTGGTCGTGGTTCATGCCTACGCCGTCGAGTCGACCTATCTCCCGGGCCGGCCCTGGACGACGCCGTACCACATCCTCGGCACGTACGGCGTCGACCTGTTCTTCGCGATCAGCGGCGTGGTGATGCTCGTCTCGACCGCGACGTGGTTCGGCGAGCAGTCCGCGCCGCGGCGGTTCCTCGCGCGCCGCGCGACGCGCATCTACCCGCCGTACTGGATCGTCACGGCGCTGGTGCTGGTCGCGTATCTCATCGTCCCGGCGGCGGCCGGCATGCACCGCAGCGCGCGGCCCGACGTGCTGCTGTCGTTCCTCGCGCTGCCGCAGCGCGGCGAGCCGCTGCTGGTCGTCGGCTGGACGCTCACGTACGAGCTCGCGTTCTACACGGTGTTTGCGGTCGCGCTGCGGTTCGAGCGCCGCTATCTTCCCGTCGTGACGGCGGTGTGGCTGCTGGCCGTGGTGCTGATCGGGGCGCTCGGCCCGCACGCGAACCCGTGGGTGCGCGTGCTGGGGAGCTGGTTCAATCTGGAGTTCGTGTTCGGGATGGCCGTCGGCGCGCTCGTGCTGCGCAAAGCGTTCGTTGCGCCGCGCGCGTTGTTTGCGCTCGCTGTCGTGCTGATTGCCGCCGTGTGCGTCGCCACGGCGTACTCGGGACGCGAGTTCTTCGAGATCGCGTGGTGGCGTCCGTGGGCCGTCGGGGTGCCGATGGCGCTGCTCGTGTACGCGTCGCTCGGTCTCGAGCAGAACGGTTTGCTCGCGCCGAAGTGGCTGCGCGCGCAAGGCGATGCGAGCTACGCGCTCTATCTTTGGCACGTGCCCGTGATCGGCGCGCTCGGTTTGGCGCTCAACCGCGCGCACGTGCACGGAACGCCCGCGCGCATCGCAATCGTGTTCGGCGGCTACGCGCTCGCAATCGCAGCGTCGTTCGGGGCGTACCGGTGGATCGAGCGGCCGCTGCTGCGGCTCGCTCGCCGCTTGTTCGAAGCGGACGCGACGCAGATCGATCGCAAAGCCGTGACGGGTAGCGCTTAGCGACCGGCGTTCAATACGTCGCCGAGCACGGGCCGAAGCGCCGCCGCCCAGACTTCGTAACCCGCCGGTGACGGGTGCAGCTTGTCGGGCATCAGCTCCGGTGCGATCGCGCCGCTCGCGTCGACGAATCCCGGCCCTGCGTCGACATAGCGCACCTGCGTGCCGTCGGCGAGGCCCGCGATGCGCGCGTTGACGTCCGCGAGCTTTGCGCGCAGCGGGTCGTCCGGCTCGCCGCGCGGCAGCAGCGCGTTCACGACGACGATCGCGTGCGGCAGCTTCTCGCGAACGGTGTCCACGATCGCGGCGATGCCGCGCGCGACGTTCTCCGGAGTCGCCGTCGCGAGGTTGTTCGTTCCGATCATCAGCACGACGACCCGCGCGTTCGTCTGATCGAGCTCGCCGTTGCGCGCGCGCCATAGCACGAACTGCGTGCGGTCGCCGGAGATTCCGAAATCGACGACGTTGCCGAGCGGAGCGATCTCGCGGTTCCACACGTCGGGCGCGCGCGTTGCGAAGAACTCCACGATCGAGTCGCCGATGAACAGCACGTCGACGGTGCCTTGCCGCGCGCGCGCGACGAACGCGTCATGCTGCGCGAGCCACGCGCTCTTCGACCACGGGCGCGGTGCTGCGATCCACGGCCCGGCGGCCGGCGTCTGCGGTCGCGGCATCACGAGCGGCGGCGTCGTCCGCGGCCCCGGCATCGCGGACGGTGCGGTTGAGGGTGCAGGGCTGACGATAGCAGGACGGCTCGGCGGAAGCGCTTGCACTACCGCGCGCGCGCGAGCGAGTCGGTTCCGACGATCGCTTCGAGCGAGTCGCTCCCGACGATCGCTTCGATCTCGTCGATCTCCTTCGGCGTGCCGGCGCTGAGATTGTCCGGCCCGTTCGGCCCGACGAGCACGTCGTCTTCGATGCGCACGCCGATGCCTTTGAACCGCTCGGGGACGTCGAGATCGCGCTGCACGTAGAGCCCGGGTTCGACGGTGACGACCATGCCCGGCTCGAGCGGACGATGCGTCGCGCCGTCCGCGAGCCGGTACGCGCCCACGTCGTGGACGTCCAAGCCGATCCAGTGGCCGGTGCCGTGCATGTAGAACGGCTTGTACGTCTCGTTCTCGATCGCTTCGTCCACTGAGCCCGTGATCAGGCCGACGTCGATCAACCCGGCTGTCAGCACGCGCAGCGCCGCTTCGTGCGCGGTTTTCACGTGCGCGCCGGGGCGCACTTCCGCGATCGCGGCTTTCTGCGCCGCGAGCACGATCTCGTAGATCGCGCGCTGCTCGGGCGTGAAACGCCCGCTTACCGGCCACGTGCGCGTGACGTCCGACGCGTACAGATCCAGCTCCGCGGCGGAATCGACGAGCACCAACTCGCCCGCGCGCAGCTGCTCGCGGTTGGTGTTGTAGTGCAGGATCGTCGCGTTGTCGCCGCCCGCCACGATGGACGAGTACGCGGTGTCCTGCGCGCCGTTGACGCGATAGGTGTGCTCGATGATCGCTTCGAGCTCGTACTCGTACAAGCCGGGCCGCGTCGCGCGCATGCCGGCGACGTGTCCGAGCCGCGTGATCTGCGCGGCGCGCCGCATAAGCTCGATCTCGCCCGCGTCCTTGAGCAGCCGCATCTCGTGCAGGATCGCCGAGGGCTCGACGAACGTGTCGGGCGCGAATCCCGCGCGCCGCGTCTTCGTGCGTGCGGTTTGGAGGGCGGTGAAGAATGTGCGGTCGAGCTTCTCGTCGTCGCCGAGATGGACGAACGCGCGGTGCGCGCCGGCGAGCGCGTCGGGCAGGCGCTGCGCGAGCTCTTCGATCGGGTACGCCGCATCGACGCCGAGCGCATCGCGCGCCGCTTCGACGCCGAGCCGCTTGCCGTTCCAGATCTCCATCGTGCGGTCGCGCGGGCGCAGGAACAGCGTGACGCGCTCGTCCGCGCGATGCGGTGCGAGCACGAGCACGGCTTCGGGCTCCGCGAAGCCCGTCAGATAGTAGAAGTCCGAGCTCTGGCGGTATTCGTACTCGGTGTCGTTGTTGCGCAGCGCGTGCGTCGCGGCCGGGACGATCATCACGCCGTCGCCGAGCCGTTGGAGCACCGCCGCGCGCCTGTCGGAGAACGCGCTCATCGCAACGACGCTTCCGGGACGAGTGAGGCCGCCCTTCCGGACGGCCTCCGCATCGGTATGCCGGGCAGCGCGAGTCGCGCCTAGGGGCGCATGCTCGGCCGCGGGCTGGGACTGCTGTTGGAGCTGGACGCGGGGTTGTTCGGAACCTGGCCGCCCGCGCCGGGTGCGCCGGTGTTGCCCTGGTTGCCGGACGCGCCGCTCATGCTGCCGCTGCTCGTCGGGTTGGGCGATCTGCTGCCGGGTGCGGCATTGGTGCCGCCCGGGATACCGACGCCGGGCGTCGCGCCGGGCATCGGTCCGCCGCTCGTGCCGGCACCCGTGCTGCTGGGAGTGGAGATTGGACGCGGAGCCATCGTCGTCGAAGGCGCCATCGCGCCGCCGCTCGACGATCCCGTCCCCGTCGAGCCCTGCGATCCGGCTCCCATAGAACCGTGGCCCATCGCACCGCCAATGGAACCCGCTGCGCCGGGCTTACCGCCGTGCGCGACCGCGGTGGCACGGCAGGTGTAGACTCCGTGGCCTTTGCCGTACTGCGCGGAACCCTTGAGGTAATATTTCTTGCTCGCCGCGACGTACCACACGACGGGGCCCGTCACGGGGGTGCACTTCGGCATCCCCGTCATGCTGCTCTTCATCATCGAGCCGCCCGTCGCCGGCATACCGATCGCGACCGATGCCGAAGCAGCCGCGAGAGCCAACGCGGCGACGCCGCTCAGCACTTTGCGCATGCGCTTTCTCCTATCACGGAACTACTCGGCCGCGACACATGCCGCGGTCCTGAAAACCGTTCCAAGCAATCCGTTTCCGCGCCGTCGCGCCGCTAAGCGCGGAGCGCCCGCTCGTCTACCGCAAATCGGACGCCGCGCGTTCCACCGCCGCGCGAGCGCGCTCGAGCGCATCGCCGAGCGCGGCGTCGTCGCGGCTCGCGTACGCTTTCGCGATGTCGGGGAATGCGACGCTCGCATAGCCTTCGACGCCGTACGCGAGCAGGTCGATCGTTTGCGCGGCGGAGAGCTCGCGCTCCACGCCGGGTCCCGCGCCGCGCGCGATCCCGTCGTCCGCGCTGCGCGCCGTGGTCGCGAAGGCGTCGATCGCGGCGCGCAGCGCGGTGACGTCGATCGAGCGCCCGTCGTGCTGCGCGCGCGTTTGCAGCTGCAGCACGCCGGAGCTCAGCGCCGGCACGTACGAGGCGAACGCGTACGGAACCGCATCGGCATCCGCGAGGCGCATCGCGACGACGCCGTAGAGCTGTGCCGCGACGCGGTGCAGCGCGAAGCCCGGATCGCTCCATGTCGTCGCGTAGCGCAGCGTGTCGTAGCTCGAATGATACGGCCCGAACGGTCCGTGAAAGCCCATCGCCGCCACCGGCGTTCCGAGCCCGAACAGGAACGGCTCGTGGTCGCTGCCGCCGCCCACGGCGCGAATCTCGGTCCCGCCGGGCTGCCTGGTCCAGCGATCGCGCACCGTGGTGCGCTCGCGCGCCGGATCGGCGACCGCGCGCGTCGCCTCGACGATCGCCGGCCCCAGCGCGCCCACCGCCGCGGCGCGAAAGGACGAGCCCGTGACGTTCTCGTCGGCGTTGAGGTACGCGACGCAGCCGCGCCGCAATTCTTCATCGTGCGCTTTCACGAAAGCGGTCGAGCCGCGCAGCCCGATCTCTTCACCGTCCCACAATGCGACGACGATCGAGCGCTTCGGGCGCCAGCCGCTCTTCGCGAGGTAGCCGAGCCCGCGCGCAGCTTCGAGCAGTACGATCGTTCCGCTGCCGTTGTCGCCGACCCCGTACACCCACGCGTCGCGGTGCGCGCCGAGCACGACGCTGTGCTCGGGCTGCGTTCCGCGCAGCGTGCCGACCGTGTTCCACAGCGTCGTGGTCGTGCGGTTCAACGTCACGGCGAGATGCACGAGCGCGGGACCCTTCGCGAGCGGGTACGGCACGCCGAGCGCGCCGCGCCAGCCGCTCGGACCGGCTCGTCCGCGCAGCGCGCCCAGCAGCGTGCGCGCGGTGTTCGCGCTGACCGGCAGCACCGGGATGCGAATGTCTTCGCCCAGCGAGCCGCGCTGCACGGACGATCCCGGGCGCCATGGTCCGCTCGGATACGGTGCCCCCTTTGCGAAGCCGTCGTCCGCCGGATCGGTGTAGAAGATCACGCCCGCCGCGCCGGCTTCTTGCGCGTTGCGCGCGAGCAGTCCGCGAAACGCCGCGCCGTAGCGGATCAGCGCGATCGCGCCGCGCACGTCTGCGCCCGCGTTGCGCAGCGCGGCGAAATCGGCCGGCAAACCGTGATTGGCGTACACGAGCGGCGCGATCACGTCGCCGTCGGCGGAACCGGCGTTGAACGGCAAACCGACGGCGGGATCGAGCGTCGCCGGATCGCTCGGATCGCCCGCTTCGCGCAGATCGAAACCGACCGGCGGCGTTCCGCGCGCGCGGTGAGCGCCGTTGCGCGGAACGTACACGCGACCGTCGGCATAGAGCTCGAGCGCGAGCTTGCGCGGCGTGTCGACGAGGATGCGGAACGGCTCGACGTGCGCGTCGAAGCCGTACTCGCGCAGCCGGTCGCGCGTGTACTCGGCGAGCGCGCGATCGCCCGGCGTGCCCGCATAGTGCGGATGCGCGCCGATCACGGCGGCATGGTCGAGGGCGCCCTGCGCGCTCGGCAGGTCGAGGAAGCGCGCCTCGTCGGCGCGCTCGCGCGCGCTCGAAACGGGCGTGAAACCGAGCAGCGGCGCGGGCGGCGCCACCGCGACGAGCGCCGCCGCGGCGAGAAATGCTCCAACTGAACGCAGCGCTTGCACGCTCGCCGCGTTGAACGCCGGACCCGAGCCGTCCTGGCAAAAAAGCCTCGAAACCGGGCCTACTCTTTGCAGTCGGGTAGAGGAGCGGCTAAGGAACGCCGACTGTGACGCCGAACAACAACTCACTATGGCCAGTGGCGCGATCAATATGTACGTGTTCATCTTCGCATTTGCCGCGGCGTTTTTGCTCGCGCAGAAGCGACCGATGCTTGCGCTCTCGACGCGTGCGCTGCTCGCGGTCCTGCTGGGCCTGGCGCTTGGTTACGCGGTAGCGGTAGACCAGTGGTTCCGCGGCTATCTCGGCGTCGCGACGCTGGTCGCGAACGTGCTGTTCATCGCCTTCGCCGCGATCGACTTCCACAGCTGGCAGAAGAAGCGCCTCGAAGAACGGGGCTAAGCCCTGGCGGACCGCTCAGCCGAGCGCGCTGAGCAGCGCGGCGCTCTCGCGGTCGAGGCGCTGCTCGAACACCTTGGGGTGCGTCAAGTAAAAGACGCACATCGCCTCGACCAGGAAGCGGTGGTGCGCCGCGCCCGCGAGATTGCGCACGTGCGCGAGCGTCGCCGTGACGAGCCGGCGCAGCTGCGTGACCGCTTCGGCACTCGATGCGTAGCAGGCGACGAAGTTCAGCTCGCCGTGCTCGCGGTCTTCGGCCTGGTCGATGAAGTAGTCGAGCAGAATGTGGATCGCGGAGATCCCCGGGAAGTACGCGGTCACCGTCGCGTCGATCTCCGCCGGATCGAGCTGCTCGCGCGTGGCGAGCGCGATCAGCGCGAACACAGGCAGCGACGAGCCGCACGCCGCGGCGAACTCCCACCATGACAGCCCCGGAAAGCGCGCGCGGTTCAGCGCGTACCAGTCGCCGCACGCGCGCTCGCGCACGCCGGCGGGACCGTGCTTTAGGACCTGCAGCTCGGCGTAGAAGCTCGCCACGTCGACGACTTGGTTGCGCACTGCGGCGTAGTTCGGCAGCTCGCGCAAGCCGTCGCGCGCCGCATCGACCAGCGAGCGCAGGTAGCCGCCGTCATTACCGGCCGGACCGTCGCGATAGTAGTCGCCGGGCGTGCGGCGCTCGTCGAGCGCGTCGATCAGCGAGGCGTGCAGCGTCGCATACGCCTGCTGCGTCACGCCGGGAAGACGGTCGCAGAGGTTGTCGAGGTAGTCGTAGATCGTCTCGAGTGCCGCGACGATCGCGACATAGCGGTGCGCCGCATCGCGCGGCATGAACGTCGCGAGGATGCAGCCGCCCTGCACGTGATACGCCTTGCCGTCGATCGACGCGAGCGCTTGTTCGCGCAGCGCGGCATCCGGGATGCGCGCCGCGCGCTCGCGGATGCGCGCGAGCTCGCGTCCGGCGCGCGGAACGACCGAGCGAAGAAAACGCGCCGTCGCGATCCAGCCGCGCGGCCCAAGCGCGATCAAGCGCTTGATGCGACTGGGCCGGCTGAACACGACGCGCAGCGTGCGCCGAAGATCGCGCCGAATTGCATCGGGCACCGGCGCCGCGTCGCCGGCTCGGCGGGAGCCGCGCGAGTTAGATTCCACCGATGAAACGCCCCGGAGCCAGCACGTTCTGCGGGTCGAACGACGCTTTGAGCGCGCGCATCGTCGCGAGCGTCGACGGCGGAGCGCCCCACGCGTCAAGTTGCGCCGCGGAACCCGCGTTCAGCACGGTCGCGTGTCCGAGAAGACCGCGAACGGTTCGGCCGGCGCTTGCCGGCTCGCCGGTGTCGGAGATGGTCACGTTCTCACGAACGCGCACGATGACGTCTCCGGTTCGCAAGTCGGCGATCGTCTCCGCGCGCGGGATCGCTTCGCGCACGCGCTGGGCGCGCGCGGCGGCTTCCGACGGGAGGCCGCGCGAGAGCAGCGTCACCGACGCGTCGGCGTCGAGCGCGACATAGGCGTCGAGCACGCTCTGGAACGCGCGCGCGGCGTCGTCCCCGTCCAGCAACCGCGTCTCCGCGACGCCCGCCGCGCCGAGCGCCGACCGCAGCTCGCGCGTCGAGCGGTCGACGACTTGCTCTGAACCTTCCAGCAGCACGACCAGCCGCGAGCGCGCGGGCGGCGGCGCTTCACGGAAGCCGTCGACCATCAGCAGCGCGACGGGCTCGAGCGCGAGTGCGTTCGCATGCGCGACGGCGCGGTCGCGGCTTTCGTGGTCGAACGGTGCGATCGCGATGCGCCGCACCGGCGGTGCGGGCAACACCTTGAAGTTCGCGCGCACGATCGCGCCGAGCGTGCCGTGCGAGCCGACGTAGAGCTTGCCCATGTCGTAGCCGGTGACGTTCTTAACCACCATCCCGCCGCTCTTCGCGAGCGTGCCGTCCGCGAGCGCGACCGTAACGCCGATCAGCAGATCGCGTGGGCGCCCGTACGCCGCGCGGCGCGGCCCGGCCCAGCCCGCGGCGAGCGTTCCGCCAACCGTCGCCTGCGCCGCGAGCGGCGCGTCGAGCGGCACGAACTGCCCGTGCTCCGCGAGCGCGCGCTGCAGCGAAGCGATCGTCGTCCCGGCCCCGAGCCCGATGGTGAGATCGTGCGGATCGTAGTCGTGCACGGCGTCGAGCCGGTTCGTAAGCAGCGCGACGTCATACCGCGACGGCGCGTTCGCCGCACGCTGCAGCGTCCCACCGCCGTGCACGACGACCGCCTCGCCGGCATCGCGCGCCAGGCGCAAGAGCGCTGCAACCTCGTCCGCATCGGCGGGCTCGACGATGCGCGCGGGCCGCATCGCACCGAGCGCGTATGCTTCCAGCGCCGCGGCTTTCGAGCGCGCGCGCGGGCGTTTTGCGATCATGCGCCGATGGTTTGCGAGGTTTCGTGCACTGATGCACTGTCATGCTGCGGACCGCCATCATGCGGCGTGCGGTTGTCATGCGCACCGCTGCCGTTCGGCGGTGTGCTGTGCGGCGGCGCGCTGCTGGTGTGCAGCAAACTGCTATCGTGCGGATCGCCTCCGCGGGCTGCGCCGTCGCGAACCGGGCCGCGCACGCCGACTTCACCGCAGATTGCTCCCGACGGAAAGATTTTGTCCGGGTTGAAGCCGCGCAGCGGATCGAACACCTCGCGCACTTTGCCCATTGCCGCGAGATCGTCGGTCGAGAAAACCAGCGACAGCGTCTCTTTCTTCTCGTAGCCGATCCCGTGCTCGCCGCTGATCGTACCGCCCATGTCGATGCACGTCCGCAAGATCTCGGTACCGGCATCCACGACGGCCTGCACTTGGCGCTTGTCCCGGCGGTCGAAGATGAGCAGCGGGTGCAAATTTCCGTCGCCGGCGTGGAACACGTTGCCGACCGGCAGCGTGTGGTCGCGGGCGATGGCGTCGATCGCGTGCATCACCTGCGGCAGCTTCGTGCGCGGTACGCACGCGTCTTGGATGTAGTAGTTCGGCGCGATGCGCCCGATCGCGCCCGCGGCTCCCTTGCGCGCCGCCCACAGCGCGTCCCGCTCCGCCTGGTCGCGTGCCGCGCGCCACGACAGCGCGCCGTGCGCGCGCGCGATCTTCGCCAGCGCCGCCTCACCGGCGGCGACGTCGTCGAGCGCGCCGGCGATCTCGACCAGCAGCACCGCGCCCGCGTTCTCGGGATAACCGGCATGATAGTGCGCTTCGACCGCGCGCGTGATGAGCGCGTCCATGATCTCGAGCGCCGTCGGCACGAGGCCCGCGCCGATGATCGCCGACACGGCCTCCGACGCCGACTCGACGTCCGCGAACGCGGCGACGCAGACGCGCACCGCTTCGGGCAGCTTCATCAAACGGACGTCCACCTCGGTGACGATCCCCAGCGTTCCCTCCGAACCGACGAGCACGCCGGTGAGGTCGTAGCCGGCATCGTCGATCGACGTGCGGTGCACGTCCCCCGCGGCATCGACGTACTCGATCCCGAGCACGTGATTGGTGGTGGTGCCGTAGCTCAGGCAATGCGGCCCGCCGGCGTTCGTGCCGACGTTGCCGCCGATCGTGGATATCTTCTGACTGGACGGATCGGGCGCGTAGAAGATGCCGTGGCCCGCGATCGCGGTGGATAGGTCGAGGTTGATGAGCCCGGGCTGCACGCGCGCGCGCCGGTTGCGCACGTCCAACTCCACCAGCCGGTTCATCCGAGCGAACGAGACGACCAGCCCGCCCCGCGAGGGCACCGCCCCGCCGCATAGACCCGTCCCGGCCCCGCGCGGCACCACCGGCTCTTCGCACTCGCGCGCAATACGCACCGCGATGGCGACCTCGCGCGCGTCGCGCGGCACGATCGCGGCCGACGGGAGCCGGTCCTCGGAGTACGCGTCGAACGCGTACACGGCCAGGTCTTCGGGCTCGGTGCGGACGACGTCGGGGCCGAGCGCGTCCCGGAGGCGCGACGCGAAGGCAGTAGCGGCCATAGGTGGTCAGCCGTACGGAGGGCGGCGGGACAGTTCCTGGAATCCGCCTGCTCGGTGTTCTTCTGGAAGAAGTGGAC
>JAQBPK010000286.1 GCA_028287565.1 Vulcanimicrobiota bacterium | reverse complement strand
TTCGTTCACGATGCGCGCGGAGATGCGCTCCAGCAGCTCGTGAGGTAGGCGTGCCCAGTCGGCGGTCATCCCATCTTCGCTCGTGATCGCGCGGACGCCGACGAGGTTGCCGTACGTACGGCCGTCGCCCATCACGCCGACGCACTTCACCGGCGTAAGCACCGCGAAGTACTGCCACGGGCGCGGAGAGAGCTTGCCTTCCGCAATCGCCGCGTCGATCTCGCTCGTAACGATGAAGTCCGCTTCGCGCACCGTCGCGAGGCGCTCGCGCGTTATGTCGCCGATGATGCGCACGGCGAGGCCCGGTCCGGGGAACGGCTGTCGCTCGACGATCGCGTTCGGTAGCCCGAGAACGCGGCCCGCTTCGCGTACCTCGTCCTTGAACAGCGCGCGCAACGGCTCGACCAATCCGAGCGCCATGCGCTCCGGAAGCCCGCCGACGTTATGGTGCGACTTTATCTTATGACCGGCTTTGGAGCCCGGCGTCTTCGACTCGATCACGTCCGGATACAGCGTTCCCTGCACGAGGAACCGCACGTCGGGGATCTTCTTAGACTCTTCCTCGAAGATCGCGATGAACTCATGCCCGATCGCAATGCGCTTCAATTCGGCGTCGTCCAGCCCGGCGAGCCGCTCCAGGAACCGCTCCTCCGCATTGACATGGATTACGTTCAGGTGCAGCACGTCGCGGAACGCGGCCAGCACGCCGAGCGACTCGTTCTTGCGCATGAGCCCGGTGTCGACGTAGATGCAGGTGAGCTGCTTGCCGATCGCGCGCGACACGAGCGTTGCGGCGACCGCGGAGTCGACGCCGCCGGAGAGCGCGCACAGCACGTTCGCATCGCCGACTTGCGCGCGCACCTTGTCGATCGCGTCGTCGACCCAGGAATCCATCCGCCACGACGGCGCGATTCCGGCGACCGTGTGCAAGAAGTTCTCGAGGATCGCGGTACCGGCTTCGGTATGCACCACTTCGGGATGGAACAGCACGGCGTACAATTTGCGCTCGTCGTCACTCATCGCGGCCACTGCGGAGCTCTCGGTATGCGCGAGCGGCGTGAACCCGGGCGGGACGCTTTCCACTGAGTCGCCGTGCGACATCCACACGCGCGACTCCGCCGGCACCCCGAGGAACAGCGGCGAGTCGGGCCGGTCGAGCACGAGCTGCGCGGGGCCGAACTCACTGTGACCTAGCCGCACCAACCCACCGCCGAAGTGCTTCACGAGAAGCTGCATGCCATAGCAGATGCCGAGCAGCGGCAACCGGCTCTCGTACACGCGAGGATCGCAGTCGAGTGCATCGTCACCAAACGTGGATTCCGGTCCGCCGCTGAGCACGATGGCGGACGGTTCGCGCTTGGCGATCTCGTCCCAAGAGACGTCGAACGGGAGCAGCTCGGAGTAGACGTTCGCCTCGCGCGCGCGCCGCGCGATCAGCTGGCTGACCTGCGAGCCGAAATCGAGAATGACGACGGTCGCCGGCCGCGCCTGCACGGGAGTAGTCATTCCGGCCAGAGTTCGCCCACAACGCACGCGAACCCCGGAAGCACGTCGGGCAGCTCGAACCGGTCGCGGTCGCGGAGCACCACGGGCTCGGCGCCCGCCCGGTGGACCTCCCACGTGCGTGTACCGGGATCGACGAACACGACCACGTCGATGCCTTGCGCCAGCAGCAGTTGAAGCTTCACGCGGCATGCGCGTTCGCTTTGCTTGCTCGACCGTATCTCGAAAACGAGCTCCGGGATGACCCGCGCGAACGAGCGCGGTACGACAGGCAGCCTCTTCCGCGAAACGTAGGTCACGTCGGGCGCCATGAGGTCGCCGTCGGCGAACAAGACACCGGCGTTCGAATCGAATACCATCCCGGCTTTGGTTTCTTCGATCCAACGTTCGATTCGAGATGCGATCTTAATGACGAGACGGGCCGAAACGAGGTCATGCGGTGCCACGACCACGTACTCGCCGTTTCGGATTTCCAGATCATATGCTGGATGTTTCCGGTGTATTGCGTCGAGCAATTCCCAGTACGTCGAATCATCCAGAAGCTGCGCTTCCGCCGCGGTCACGTCAGCACGTCCGCCAAGCGGTCTTGGTCGCGGGCCCACACCAGCTCCATTGCGATGCGTTCGCCCACCGAGACGTCACGGGCCCAGCGGTATGCGGTGTATGGTGTGTAGCGCGTGCCCGGGGAGCCTGGGATGCGCAGGCTCACGTCGTACACCACGAAATCTTTCGGCGGGCCGCTCACGATCACGCACTGCAGCGCGAACGGGCCGATGACGCCGACGCCGTCGACCTCTTTTGCCGCCTTTACGAACCGTTCGCCCAGGTCGAACGCTTTTTCCAGCATCGATTCCGTCAGCGTCGCTGCGACGTGACCCGCTTCTTCCATGCGCACGGGCTCGTCCGCGAGCTCGCGCGCCTGTCGGTAGGGAAGCCCGATGAACCCGTCGCGGTTCGTCTGGCGGCGCGTGTCGGTGCCCATCAGCTCCAGCTCGCCCAGGACCGGCGACCAGAAGAAGTTCAGGTTGATCGTTGGACCCAGCGCAAACTCCTCGATCACCGCGCCGCGCAGCCCTTCCGCCGTCACGGTGCCGGAGTCGAGCAAATGCTCCGCCATTTCCGTGTATTGCTTCTCATCCCGCGCCAAAAAGAATGCGCGCTCGAACGACACCTTCGCGTGCGGCGCCTTCACCATCACTAGCGTGTCGATCGCGTCCGGCGACGCGATTTGCCGCGGATAGCGGATGCCGGCGCGGTCCATCAGCGCGTACTGGTTCTCCGGCTCGTCGCGCTCCTCGGCGCGCAGCAGCCGCCGGTTCCCGAAGAACGGGACGCGCATGCGCTCCTCGATCTCGGCGTACGAGTAGCGCTGGTGCAGATACACTTCGAATGAGCGGTTCGGCACGAACACGACGTTCTCGGCGCGCAGCCGTTCCTGCACGGCGTCGTCGAGCACGTCGGCGAACTGCGCGACGTCGAGCGTCGCATCGACGCAGCCGCGCGGCGGGCCGTCGAAACGGCGCGCGTAGTACGTGTCGTACGTCCTGTTGCGACCGCGCTCGGTGACGATGAGATTGCGCAAGCCCTGCGCGCGCGCGCCGGCAGCTACCTCCAGCGCGGAGTGGCTTCCGATCGAGCACAGCGTCAGCCGGCCGGCGTCGTAGGACGCGAGCGTCCCTGCGAGATCGAACACGCTACGATTTTCCGCCGGCGTTCACGCCGACCCACTACGACGAGAGGAAGCCCCTCGCCTCGGTGGACGTCGGGTAGTTGACCAGGAGCGTGCGGCGGACTTCTTGCTGCGCCTGTTTGGCCTCCGGCGTACCGACGCGTGAAAGCGTGTCGTACGCGCGTTTGTACAGCCGCGGCAGCTCGTAGTCGCGCGGGTACTGGTGCTGCCAGTCGTCGAGAGAGTCGACCACCCAGATGGTGTCCTTCGTCATCTGGCCGCCCCAGCCGACGTCGAGGTACTTGCCGATGCGCGTCAGCTCGTTGCGCACGCCGATGGGCGACAGCTTCGTGCGGCCGAAGTACTCGTCGGCCGGCGCGGTGATGACGAGATACCGGTCGTGCGAGACGACGTGGCCGATCACGGGGAGGCCCTTCGCCGACGCGCGGTGCGACGCGATCACCTTGGCGGCCTCGCGCTCGGCCTCCGAGTAGCCCGGCCCGGCATTGCGCGCGGCGTCGACCATTGGAAAGAACACCTTGCCCATGTCCTGCGGCACGGAGCCGATCGGAAAGATCGCCTGCGATGCGCGCTGCAGCGCCAGCGTGCGCCAGCGCACGTCGCCGGTGAGGTTGTAGGCGCGCAGATCGGCCTCGACCTGGCCCAGCAGTGCCTGCACGTCGCCGGGATACTTCTCGGCAAGCGCCGTCGCGTCCGTATCGGCATCGTGCGCGAGCGTCGTCATGTTCGCGCGCTCGGCGTCGAGCTTCGCGATGATCGCGCGCGCGTTTGCGCCGCGGTCCGGATCGTTTTCCCACGCCTGCGCGGCGAGCCGCACGTACCATTCGGCCGCGTCGTTGCTGACGAGCGGGTCGTACGACAGCTGCGTCGCGAGATCGACTGTGATCCCCTTGAGCGCGACGTTCTGCGGGTCGTCACGGCGGCGCAGCTCGTAGCCGCGCCCGGCGTCGAGGACCGCCGAGAAGTAGTCGAGCTGGTCCGCGAGGTGCCAGCCGGCCGCGGCGCCCTTGTCGTACACGGCCTTCATCTGCCGGTAGAGCTGCAACGGGTCGATGTCGAGCGCGGCCCGCGCCGGCACGAGCGGAACGAGCAGCACGAACGCCGCGAGCAGCGCGGCGGCGAGCTTATGAATCGGTGATCGTGCTGTCGTCGAGAACTGCGTCGAGCGAGTTGGACAGAAGGGCATTCTTGATCTCTCGTGCGATGCGGCGACCGGTGGACATGGGCTCGCTGTAGTTGAGGTACGAGTAAGGAGAACCATCGATGAACAGGTTCGTACCCGCTACG
>JAQBPK010000271.1 GCA_028287565.1 Vulcanimicrobiota bacterium | reverse complement strand
GCGCGTCGCGCGTGCGCGCCTCGGGCCGCACCGGGTAGACGCCCGGGCGGACGACGTCGCCGGCCACGTACACCATGGCCTGCGGCGCCGCCGTCCGGCGCGCTCGGCCGCCGTGCGGGTCCGGCGGCGCGGACGACCACCCGCCTACGCCGGCGCTGGCTGACGGCGGCGTGACGGGGCGCAGCAGGGCCGCGGCCCCGATGGCGCCGGCCGCGATGAACGGGATCAGTCGTTTTACGCCGGTCGAGCCTAGGAGACGCTTCATGCCGGTCGCGGGAAGCAGACGTTTCACGCCCGTCTCATCACGCGCTCGGCCGTGCCGGCTAGGGCGTGGCGTGGCTTACGGCCACGGTCTCGCCGCTACGGCGTCATGTCCGAAGGCTCGCGCGGGCGGCCCCTGCCCCGGCCGCGATCCCGGTCGCCCAAGCGCCGTTCAGCAGGCTATGCGACCGCGCGCTCAGCGCCTCGCCGGCGAACCACAGGCGGCCGCCGACCGGCGTTTGCAGGAGCGCGCGCGCCTCCGCCCTGCCCGCTTTCGCGGAGCTCATCCCGCCGCGCGTGTACGGATTCATCCCCCACGAGCTGGCGACGACGCGTCCGTTCCAGGCGCCGGTGATCCCCGGGAACGGATCCTCGAGGCGGGCTAGGATGTCACGCGCGGCGGCTTGCGGTCCCATCGCTTCGTACTGCTCGGCGATCGCGGCCTCCGTCGTGACGACGAGGTGCGTGCCCGCGTCCGGATAGTGCTCCGCGAAGTAATTCACGGAATACGCCGGCGTCGGACCGTCGACGAGCGGGATCACGTTGTTCATCGTTCCGGCCTGCGTGCCGAGTCGTCCGTCGAACGGGCAGCCGTGGAATCCCAGCATCGCCTTGTACGCGAGCCCCATCGGGAGATCGTGGAACGCCTGCGTGTACTCCGGCGGCAGGCCAGGGTCGAACTCGATCCCGTGAACCGCCGCGGTCGACGCCGTGACGACGACCGCCCGCGCGCGAAGCGGCTCGCCTCCGGCCCGGTGGATCGTCACCCCGTCGCCGTCGTGCGTAATGCAGCTGACCGGCGCGGAGAGCACGATCGGAAGCCCATCCGCGAGCGTCGCAAGATACGTTCCGAGCCCGCCGGGGACGTAGTTCGAGTCGCGCGGCGGATACAGGAACGGCGCCGGCGAGAACTGCGCGAAGTTGAAGAGGTCGAGCGCGGACTCCTCGCTTTCGGGCCGGCCGACGACGACGGTGCACAGGAACTGCATCACGAGCTCGCGGTACGGCAGGTCGGCCAACCCGGCTTTTTCCAGCACCTGCAGCGCCGGGCAGTCGTGGCCGCCGTTGGCGATCTCCAGCCCTTGCTCGAGCAGACACGCGTTGATCGCGGCGTAGCTCGCGTAGAATACCGACGGATCGGCGTCGATCAGCGGGAAATCGGGGTCGTAGAACGACCGCTTCACCGTCTCGGCGCCGAAGCTCTCCACGCCGAACTGGTTCGCGATCGGGTACATGTCGGTGTTGAGCGACTGCGACTGCGCGAAGAACTGCGCTCCCGTGTCGAACGGGACCGGCATCGAGGTGTCGGTGAAGCACCGTCCGCCGACGCGGTCCATCGCCTCGAGCACGACCACCGAGCGCTGAGCCGCGAGCACCATGCGCGCCGCCGCGATCCCCGCCGCACCGGCCCCGACTACCACGACGTCTACCATGTCCACCCCATTTCGGACGGGAGCATATCATAGCGAGCGCAGGCTCGGTAGTGCCCGGCTAGGGCGCAGGCTCGTTCGGCTAGGCCTCCGCTGCCTCTTGGTGTATCTTCAAGGTTCCATGTCCGAGGAGAACACGTACGATTTCCGCGCCGTCGAGCGCGCGTGGCAGGAGCGGTGGGAGCGCGAGGGGATCTACGTCGCCCGCGACGACGACCCGCGGCCGAAGTACTACGTCCTCGAGATGCTGCCGTATCCGTCGGGCGATCTGCACGTCGGACACGCGAAGAACTACACGCTCGGCGACGCCGTCGCGCGCATCCACCGCATGCGCGGGCAGAACGTGATGCACCCGATGGGCTGGGACGCGTTCGGGCTGCCGGCCGAGAACGCCGCGATCCAGCGCGGGATCGATCCCGAGACGTGGACGCTCGAGAACATCGCCAACATGCAGCGCCAGGTTCGCCTGATGGGGACGAGCTACGACTGGACGCGCGAGCTTGCGAGCTGCCTGCCCGATTATTACCGCTGGAACCAGTGGTTCTTCATCCGGCTTTTCGAGAAGGGGCTTGCGTACAAACGCGAGGCGCCGGTGAACTGGTGCCCCGTCGATCAGACGGTGCTCGCCAACGAGCAGGTCGAGAACGGCCGCTGCTGGCGCTGCGGCGCCGCGGTGGAGCGGCGCAACCTCGCGCAGTGGTTCTTCAAGATCACCGATTACGTCGAACGGCTGCTGGCGGGGCTCGACCGGCTCGACGGCTGGCCCGACCGCATCCGCACGATGCAGCGCAACTGGATCGGCAAGAGCGAAGGCGTCACGTTCTCGTTCGACGTGGAGAACGTCGAGGCGCAGATCGACGTGTTCACCACGCGCATCGACACGGTGTTCGGCACGACCTTCGTCGCGGTCGCGCCGGAGCACCCGGCGGTCGAGAAGATCCTCGAGAAGATGCCGAAGTCGCGCCGGCGCGTCGAGGAGTTCGCTGCGACGCTCAAGAGCAAGAGCGAGCTCGAGCGCACGCAGCTCATGGAGAAGACGGGCATTCCGACCGGCGCGTACGCGATCAACCCGCTCTCGCGCGAGCGCATCCCGGTCTGGGTGACCAACTACGTGCTCGCGGAGTACGGCACGGGCGCGGTGATGGGCGTGCCGGCGCACGACGAGCGTGACTTCGAGTTCGCGAAAAAGCACGGGCTGCCGATCGCGCAGGTGATCACGACGCCCGACGGTTCGCTGCGCGCGCCGCTCAGCGAGGCGTACCTCGAAGACGGCAAGCTGATCGCGTCCGGCGAGTACATCGGGATGAAGTCGGCGACGGCGCGGCGGTCGATCGCGGCGCGGCTCGAAGCGATGGGCCGCGGCAAGACCACGGTGAACTACCGCATTCGCGACTGGCTCGTGTCACGCCAGCGCTACTGGGGCACGCCGATTCCGATCGTGTACTGCCCGGTTGACGGCACGGTGCCGGTGCCCGGCGACCAATTGCCGGTGCTGCTGCCCAAGGACGTGCAGTTCACCGGGCAGGGCTCACCGCTCGCCAACGACGCCGCGTTCGTCAACACGACGTGTCCGAAGTGCGGAGGGCCGGCGACGCGCGATCCCGACACGATGGACACGTTCGTCGACTCGTCATGGTACTACGTGCGCTATCTCGACGCGCACAACGACCGCGCGCCGTTCGGCAAAGACAAAGCGTCGAAGTGGATGACGGTCGACCAGTACATCGGCGGCGCGGAGCACGCGGTGCTGCACCTGCTGTACGCGCGCTTCTTCTACATGTTCATGATCGACGAAGGCTATGTCTCGGGCGACGACGAGCCGTTCGCGCGGTTGTTCAACCAGGGGATGCTGCTGTACCGCGGTGAGAAGATGTCGAAGTCGCGCGGCAACGTGGTCGGCATCGACGAAGCGGTCGAGAAGTACGGTGTCGACGCGATGCGGCTGTTCTTGCTCAAAGCCGCGCCGCCCGAGGACACGCTGGACTGGACGGACGAGGGCATCGTCGGGCGCGTGCGCTTCGTGCAGCGCGTCTGGCGCGCCGCCGAGCCGCTCGCCGATGCCGCGCGCGCCGTACCGCTCGACCACCTGCCCGAGATGCGCGGCGACGCGCAGCGCCAGCTGGTGCGCGCGCTGCACGTCGCGCTGGACTCGGGCATGAGCGAGACCGAGACCTATCGCTTCCACTACAACGTCACGACCGCGAAGCTCGACGAGCTCATCAATCTGCTCGGCAGCGCGCTGCGCGAGCCGGGCGCGGCGGAGGATCCCGCGGTGCTGTACGTCGTGCACGCGCTGCCGATCGTGCTGGCGCCGTTCGCACCGCATCTCGCCGACGAGCTGTGGTCGCGGATGGGCAACGCGGGCAGCGTCCATCTGGAGCGCTGGATCGAGCCCGATCCCGCCGCGCTCGCGGTCGACGAGATCACGCTGGTCGTGCAGGTAAACGGCAAGGTGCGAGCGCGAATCCAAGCGGCGCCGGGGATCGCGGAGGATGAGGCGTTCACGCTGGCGATGCGTGAGCCCACCGTCACCGCGCAGATCGACGGCAAGCAAGTCCGCAAGCGCATCTTCGTTCCCGACAAGCTGCTCAACATCGTGGCTGCATAGCGCCGATGCGAACCGCCGTGCGGCCCCTGGAAATCTTCCGCGGCGGCGCTGCGGAACACCGCCGGCCCGCGTCGAACGGAGACCTATCATGACCGACCGCGTAACGTACGACATCCGGCCCGGCGACGCGCTGGTGATCGTCGACGTGCAGCACGACTTCCTTCCGGGCGGCGCGCTCGGGGTCGCCGAGGGCGAGCGCATCTTCGATCCGATCGACGCGCTCGCGCCACGCTTCGCGCGCGTGTACGCGACGCGCGACTGGCATCCGGCGGATCATTCGTCGTACGCGCAGTACGGCGGGCCGTGGCCGGTCCACTGCGTCGCAGGCACGCACGGCGCGGCGTTTCATCCGCGGCTTCGGCTGGAGAACGTCGACCGTGTCGTCGACAAAGGCATCGACCGCGAGACGGACGGTTACAGCGCCTTCGCCGCGACCGATCTTGCCGACGATCTGCGCGCGCACGGCGTGCGGCGGCTGTTCGTCGTCGGACTCGCGACCGACTACTGCGTGAAAGCCAGCGCGCTCGATGCTCGCGCCGCGGGCTTCGACGTCGTCGTGATCGAGGACGCTTCAGCCGCGGTGAACGTCGATCCCGGCGACGAAGCGCGGGCCCTCGACGAGATCCGTGCGGCCGGCGCTGCGGTCGCGCGCACTGCCGACGTCACCGGGAACGCGCGTCTCGTACGGCGCTAGCGTCGTCGCCGTCGAGCCGCACGGGCTCGACGCGATCGGCGCGAACGAACGGCACGGCCGCCCTAGCGATCTCTTCCGCTTGTGGTTCGCGGCGAACGCCGAGACCGCGACGTTCGCGGTCGGCATTCTCACGACGGCGCTATTCGGCACGTCGTTCGCCGGCGCGGCCATCGGCATCGTTGCCGGCAACGCGCTCGCGTACGCGGTCGTCGGCGCGCTCTCACGCGGCGGTCCGCGCTTCGGCCTGCCGCAGATGGTGCTGTCGCGGCGCGCGTTCGGCCGCGACGGTAACGTCGCTCCCGCCGTGCTGGCGTTTCTCGCCGGCGTCGGCTGGTTCGCGATCGACAGCGTGTTCGGCGCGCAGGCGCTCGCAGCGCTCGCGCACGTCGCGTACCCGCTCGCGCTCATGGTGGTGCTTGCCGCGCAGATCGCGATCGCGGTGTACGGGCACAATGCGATCCACGCGTTCGAGCGGTACGCGGGGGTGCTGCTGGCAATCGGCTTCATCGCGATCGCGATCGGCACGCTCGCGCACGCGCACCTCGGCGCGCAATTCGATCCGCACGCACCGGCCGCGGGCGGCGGTGAGATCGCCGGCGTGATCTTCTCCGCAGCGCTCGCGTTCTCGTATGCGATCGGGTGGGGTCCGGCTGCGTCCGATTATGCGCGCTATCTGCCCGAGTCCAGTACGCCGCGCGCGGTAAGCTGGTGGGCCGCGCTGGGCGGGTTCCTACCGTCGACGCTCCTTGAGCTGCTCGGCGCCGCCGCTGTGACGGCCGTGCGCGCACCGGGGATCGCCGCCGCGACGCCGGCCGACACCATCCGGCTGCTGTTCGGCAACGGACCGCTCGCGACGATCGGCCTGCTGACGGTGCTGCTCGGGACGCTCAGCGCGAACTGTCTGAACCTCTATTCCGGCGCGCTGTCGGCGCTGGTCGCATGGGACGCGCGCCGCCGGCCCGCGTTCGCGCTCGCGACCGGCGCGGCGTTCGCGCTGCTCGCCGTGCTGCTGCTGCTCGCCGCACGGGCGAACGATCCGACCGCGCGCTATGCGCCGTGGATCGTCGCCGCGGCGGCGGTCGCGGTCGGCGTGCTCGCCGGCGCGGTGGTTCGCTGGACGCTCGTGCGCTGGCAGTCGGCGCTCGCCGTCGGCATCCTCGGCGGCGCGCTCGCGCTCGCGGGAAGCGATCCGGCGAGCACGGCGCACCTCTACACGAACTTCCTGTCGCTGCTGTCCACGTGGGCCGCGCCTTGGGCCGCCGTGCTGCTCGCGACGCGCGGCGCAACGGAACGGCGTACGAATGCCGGAGCGCTCGTGGCCTGGCTGGCCGGGATCGCGGCGTCACTGCCGTTCTGGCAGCAGTCGTGGTTCACCGGCCCGCTCGCCGCCGCGCACCCGCAGCTCGGCGACGTCAGCTATTTCGTGAGCTTCGCCGTCGCATTCGCGGTCGCGACCGCGATGCGGCCGCTAGCTAGGCTATACTCAGAAGCAGGGTAAGCGTAGTCAAGGGCCGCACGACCGCGGCATGATGCAAGCAGCTCTTCGCTACGCCGCTGTTGCGGGGTTCGCGTTCGTCGCGGGCTTCACCGCATCGCACGTGCCCGCCGCGGTGCAAGCGCAGTCGCCGGCGCCCGGACCGACCCCGGTCGCGATGCCGTCCGCATACTATCTCGACATCGAAGCGCTGGCGACGAACCCCGCCCCCGCGTGCTTCCCCAACGCGCGATTAGCCGACATCTCCATATCGTCCGCCGCCACCGTGCAGTATCTGGTCGGGACGCTCCCTGCGCACTATCACAGCACGGCGAACGAGATTCAATTCGTCCTCTCCGGCAGCGGCACGGAGCTGTTCGGCGCGCGCACCGTGCGCTTTCGCCCCGGTACGATCTTCGTGATTCCGCCCGGCGGGCACCATTCACACATGGTCGCGGACGCGGGGTCCGGTCCGTTGAAGTTCTTGGTCGTCAAAGCGCCGCGGCAGCAGCCCAACGACAACCACTTGCTGAACCCGCCCGGAACGTGCTGACGGGAAGGGCTCGGCGGCACGTCGCAAGATCGTCGCGTTTAACCCCGCCGCAAGCGGCGACGGACGTCCACCCGGTCCCATAACGCCACGTTTCGTCGCCGAAGCGAGAAGATCGCCGCGCATTCAGGATGCCGCGGCTGTTCGTTCCTTTTCTTTGAAGAACTCGTACGTCTTGCGCATGCCCTCGATCAGCGGGACCTGCGCTTCCCAGCCGAGCTCGCGCTTTGCCTTGGCCGGGTTGAAGAACACTTCGCGCGCGTCGCCGGGGCGGCGCGGTGCGTGCGTGACCGGTGCTTCGAAGCCCGTCACCTGGACGATCGCGCGGTACACCTCGTTGACCGACGTCTTCTTGCCGGCGCCGATGACGTACGTTTCGCCCGATCCTTTGCCGAGCGCGGCGACGTTGGCGTTCACGACGTCGCCGACGTAGACGTAGTCGCGCGTCTGCTCGCCGTCCCAGTCGATGCGCACGCCCTGCTTCTGCAGGAACTTGCCGAGGAAGATCGCGATGACGCCGGCTTCGCCGTTGGGGTCCTGGCGCGGGCCGTAGACGTTGCCGTAGCGCAGGATGGTGTAGTCGAGGCCGTGATCGGCTTTGAAGAAGCGCAGGTAGTGCTCGGTGACCATCTTCGTGATGCCGTACGGTGAGACCGGGCGCTGCGGAGACGTTTCGTCGACGGGCATCGTGTCGACGTCACCGTAGGTCGCGGCGCTCGACGCGAAGATTACCTTGCGCGAACCGGCCTTCACCGCCGCTTCGAGCACGTTGAGCATGCCGATGACGTTGACGTTTGCATCGTACTTCGGATCGCGCGAGCCGATCGCAACCGAGTGCTGCGCGGCGTGATGCGACACGATGTCGGGCTTGAACTCCGAGAAGATGCGCTGGATGCCGTCGTCGCGCACGTCCATGTGCACGAACGAGACGCCGTCGGGGATGTTCTCGCGCCGCCCGCCGCCGTGCGACCACAGGCTGTCGACCACGACGACCTCGTGGCCCTCGGCGACGTACGCGTCGACGATGTGCGATCCAATGAATCCGGCTCCGCCGGTGACGACGATACGCATGCGAGCACCCTGGGTTCGTGCTCCCCGGGCCCACTCCCCTAGCCGCGGCCCGCGGGCGCGTGATGTGCAAGCGTGGCCCGCGCACCGCTCCTTCTTCCCGCGCTCGCGTTCGCGGGCGCGATCGCCGCCGAGGCGCACGGACTCGCCGCGCTCGTGTACGTTGTAGCGCTCGGACTTGCCGCGCTTGTCTGTACTGGTGCGCTCGGTACGGTATCGTACGACCGTGCGCGGCTCGCGGCGGCATTCGCGCTCGCGGGGCTCGTGGTCGCGGCGTGGCGCGGTCACCCGCCGATGCTGACCGAGGAGTCGCGCACCGCGCGGTTCGCCGGAACGGTCGTCGGAGACGTGCGCGCGGACGAGAGCGGTGCGGCGTTCGAGTTCGCGTTCGAACGCGGAATCGTCGTGCGCGCGCACGTGCGCGACGACGCGATCGTGCCGGGCGAGCGCGTCGTCGTGCGCGGGCGGCTCGTGCCGTTCGACGAAGCGCGCAATCCCGGCGAACCGTCGCGGCGCGCAATCGCGCTCGGCGAAGGGCTCGCGGGCCAGCTGGCCGGCGATCGCATCATCGCGCGCGCACCGCCCGATCCACGCGACGTGCGAATGTGGGCCGCACGTGCGCGAGCCGTCCTCTCAGCGCGCTTGCGCACGGCGCTGAGCGAGCCCGAAGCAACGGTGGTCGCGGGCGCATTGTGGGGCGAGCGCGGCACGCTGCCACGCGAGCTGCGCGACGACTTTCAGGCGACCGGCACGGTGCACGTGCTCGTCACGGCGGGACTGCATCTCGGCGTCATCGCGTGGCTCGTGCTGGAGCTACTGAAGCTCGCGCGCATACCGCGCGCTGCGGCAGCGCTGTCGGCGATCCCGTGCGTCGTGGCGTACGCGTGGCTGAGCGGTGCGCACCTTCCGTCACAGCGTGCGGCGGTGATGGTGTCCGTCGCACTGCTGGCGCGCGCGCTCGGCGCGCGGCCGATGTCGTGGAACGCACTCGCTCTGGCGGCGCTGGTCGTCGCTGCTCTATGGCCGGCGTCGGTCACGACGGTGTCGTTCGCGCTGTCGTTCTCGTGCGTCGGAGCGATCTTCTTGTTCGCCGGCCCGCTGCAGCGCGCGCTCGACCGGTGGGAGCTGCCGAAAAAAGTTCACGAAGCGCTCGCGCTCACGATCGCGACGCAGATCGGCGTGTGGCCGCTGAGCGCCGCGACGTTCGGGCTCGTCGCGCCGTACGCGGTCGTCGCGAACGCGATCGTCGTACCCGCCACCGCGGCAGGCATGATCGCCGGAATCGCTGCGCTCGCACTGGCGCCGATCCCCGTGCTCGGACGAGCCGCCGCGACGCTCACGACGTGGGACGTCGACGCGATTCTGCGCGTGGTCGGTGCGATCGCAGCGCAGCCGGGCGCGCGCGTATGGGTCGCGCCGCCGCCCGCGGCTGCGATCGTCGTATACGATACGGTCGCGATCGCTGCGGCGTGGTACCTGCGCCGCAACGCGCGCATCACCGTGGCGCTGCTCGCGCTCGCAAGCGCGGGCGTGCTGGCGACGACGCTGCGCCCGCCGGACGGCAAACTGACGATCACGATGCTCGACGTCGGTCAAGGCGACGGCATCGTCGTGCGCACGCCCCGTGGCCACGTCATCCTCATCGACAGCGGCGGGCGCCTCGAACGCGGCCCTGCCGCGGACGGCCGTTCACCGGCAGAGCTCGTCGGCGAGCGCGTCGTCCTCGCTTATCTGAAGCGCGAAGGCGTTCGCCGCGTCGATCTGGTCGTGAACTCACACCCGCACGGCGACCACGTCGGCGGCTTTGCACCGGTCGTGCGCGCGCTGCGCGTCGATGCGATCGCGGACAGCGGGCAACAGTACGGCGGGCGCGCGTTCAACGACGGGATGCGCGAGGCGGCGTTGCATCATGTTCCGGTCCACGTCGCTCGGTGCGGCGACCGCTGGGCAACCGAAGACGGCGTGACGCTCTCGGTATTGTCGCCGTGCGGCGCGCTCATCGCCGACGGGAAGAACGACGTCAACGAGAACTCCGTGATCGTCATGCTGGCCTACCGTGAGTTTCGGATGCTATTCATGGGCGACGCCGGGTTTCAGGCTGAACGGCGCCTTCTTGACAGCGGCGCCGATCTACGCGCAGCCGTTCTCAAGGTGGGGCACCACGGATCGGCTTATTCGTCCGCGCCCGGCTTCGTCGCCGCCGTTCGTCCGCGATACGCCGTCATCAGCGTCGGCAGACACAATCTCTTCGGGCACCCGGCACCAACGACGCTCGCAACCCTACGGAGCACCGGAGCAACGGCATTCCGCACCGACCTCTGCGGGGCCATCGTGGTCGAAGCCGCCGCAGATGTGCGCACGACGACGGCGTTTCCCTGCTAGGCGAGAAGCAAAAGGCCGCCGAATCGCTGCGGCGAGCTCTTCTGGCATCTAGGTGTGGAGGTTTTCGTGAAAGCTCGGTTTTTAGCCGCCGCCGTCTCGGCGCTGCTCGCGGCCTGCTCGGGCGGCGGTCAAATGCTCGTCCCATCCAATGACACCGCCGCGCAAGCGCAGTCGGAACTGCGCGAGTTCACGTCGCTCTCGGCGTTCACGGCGCGGAATAATGTCACGGGCGAGACGGTCCGCGTGATCCCGACGCGCGACGTCATCGACGCGATGCGCGCGTCGCAAGCCGGCCGGCGCGCGCCGCAGTCCGGCGGCGGGCTCGTCTACCACGGCGGCCCGGTGCAGACCAACCCGAAGATCTATGTCGTCTTCTGGGGCGCTGCGTGGAACGGCACCGGCGGCGATCCCAACGGCGTCGCGGCGCGCCTCAAGGGGTTCCTGCGCATCATCGGCGGCAGCGGCTGGCTCAACACGGTGACACAGTACACGCAGAGCGACGGTCAGCACGTCGGCAACCAGCCGGGCAGCTTCGTCGGCTCGTACGTCGACACCACGAGCTCGCCGCCGGTCCGTCCGACGCAGGCGCAACTCGCCGCGGAAGCCGTCAAGGCCGCCGCGCACTACGGCGACTACACGGTCAACGCTTCGTACATCGTCGCGCTGCCGCACGGCATCGTG
Organism: Vulcanimicrobiota bacterium; assembly: GCA_028287565.1. Classification (GTDB taxonomy): domain Bacteria; phylum Vulcanimicrobiota; class Vulcanimicrobiia; order Vulcanimicrobiales; family Vulcanimicrobiaceae; genus Vulcanimicrobium. Next base: position 23,767 of record JAQBPK010000271.1, on the reverse strand, counting down.
CCGTCGGGCTTCGGCACGCAGTACTGCGAGTACCACAGCACGACGACGGCCACCGGCCACACGATCGCGTGGACGAACGATCCGTATCTGCCCGACGCGGGCGCGGCGTGCGGCTCGGGCTCCGTCAACAACCCCGGCATCCTCGACGGCGTCTCGGTCGTCGGAGGCGGCGAGCAGGCCGAGACCGAGACAGACCCCGTCCCGAGCACCGGCTGGCTCGACGCCACCGGCGGCGGCGAGATCGCCGACAAGTGCGCGTGGTCCGGCCTGATCGACAACCCGAACGCCGGCGGCTATCCCACCCAACCGCTCTGGAGCAACGCCACCAACAGCTGCGTGCAGAAGTATCCCTGACGCGATCGCTCTCTTTCCATCGTCATCGCCGCGCCGGCGCCGGCTTTCTCATATGGAAAATCCGAACATGGTGTGGGTGATGGACCCGGAGCAAGGTTGTGCGAATCCTCCTGGTGGCCGAACACGACCCCCAGTCACTGAGCGCCGCGTTGACCGCATCACACCCACCAGTGTTTGCCGAGCGCAAGGTTCATGGTGACGCCGTACGTCAGATACATCAGCCAGACGCCGGTGAGGATCTGCAAAAAGCCGATCAGACGCCGCCCGCCATTGAATACCCCGAAGTTTGTCGGAATCTCGGTGAGGTAGACCAAGGCCAAGCCGACGAACAGAATCCCGACCGGCACGTCACCGGCAGCGAAGAAGACGCTCGCACCAAGGATGCCGAGAAAAGTGAACGGGATCGCCATCCATCCCTCCGGCCCCAGGCTCCCGCCGACGTACCGCCGGTACGATACCGCGAACCAGTGCACGCCGTACGCCGTGAACGCGAGCGCTGCCATGTAGAGCGGCGCCGCCTTGTCGAAGACACCGAACCACGTGAGGCCGACGATCAAATAGATGCCGGTGATGAACTGCATGAAGCCGCTCATCCACAGGCCCCAGAGCGCTATCGTGCGATTCGACTCGGGCGTCTCTTTCGGAAAACCGAAGAGCGCCTGGCCGCCCCAGACGAAATAGCCGGTCGCGAGGCCGAAGAATCCGATGGCGATCGGAAAATATGGTGATTGAGCGAACGATGGTGTCATAGGGTCAGCTCTCCTAATGGCGCGATGATACGGAGCGTTACGGAGATACAGCAGAGAGACAGCCGACCGAGTCTCACTCGCAGTTATGCCATGCTCGCTTGCTGGCAGCCGAGCGGCATGCTTCGGACATGGAATCAGGGGAACGATGAATCCGTCGGTGTGCTCCGAAGGAGGCGGCTTCATGGGCGTGCGCAGTCCGAAGGGTCGTGAGAACGGCCACGCCGTGCCACGCGCCGTTGCCGTCTTTGCTCTTGCGCTGGTCGCGCTCGCATCCGGCCGCGATGCGCAAGCCGCACCTCCGCGCGGTGTCATCGAGCACGTCGTCCTCGTCATTCAGGAGAACCGCAGCGTCGACAATCTCTTCAACGGCTTTCCGGGCGCCGACACGGTTCGCTCCGGACGCCGCCACGACGATTCCGTCGTCGCATTGCACCCAGTCAGTCTCAACGCTCCCGTCGACGTCGACCACGCGCGGCAGACGTTCGTGAATTCCTATAACCACGGGCGGATGAACGGGTTCGACACGATCGGCACGCTGCCGCGACAGCGTAACGGCGATTTCCCGTACGCGTACGTGCCGCAGAGCGAGACCAAGTCCTATTGGGCGCTCGCGCGCGAGTTCACGCTTGCAGACCACACGTTCGCATCCGTAGGCGGTCCCAGCTTCCCGGCGCACCAATACCTCATCGCGGGTACCGCGGACCGGGCGATCGACAATCCGAACCGGACCGCGAACAATGTCTTTTGGTGGGGGTGCGACTCGCCGTCCGACGTGCGCGTGCGCCAGATCGGTTCTGACGGGGGTGCCGACGGCCCCAAAGTCTTCCCGTGCTTCGACTATCGGACGCTCGCGGACGTCATGGACGACAATCACGTGTCGTGGCGCTCCTACGCGCCGACGCCGACCGATCTCGGCTCCATTTGGTCGGCCTTCGATGCCATCCACCACATCCGTTATGGACCGGACTGGACCGAGAAGGTGGTGACGCCGCAAACGCGAGTGCTGACGGACATCTCGGCGGGCGCGCTGCCGGCGATGAGCTGGGTGACGCCCGATTTTCGAAGCTCCGACCACGAGACGTACGGCATCGGCGGGCACCGGCAGGCCGACGCAACGGACCTTGGCCCGCAATGGGTCGCAACGGTCGTCAACGAGATCGGGCGCAGCGCGTACTGGAAGAACACGGTCGTCATCGTCGTTTGGGACGACTGGGGCGGCTGGTACGACCACGTGCCCCCGCCGCAGCTCGACGCGATGGGTCTCGGCTTTCGCGTCCCGATGCTCGTCATCTCTCCGTACGCCAAGCACGGCTACGTCTCACACCGGCAATACGAGTTCGGCAGCATCCTCAAGTTCGTCGAAGAGACGTTCGCGCTGCCCAGCTTGGGCACGACCGATGCGCGCGCCGGCGATCTGAGCGACTGTTTCGACTTCACGAAACCGCCTCGGGATTACGCCCCTATTGCGACGGAGCTGACCGTCGCCGACTTCATCGCGATGCCGCCTTCAGACGTGCCGCCGGACGGCGAATGACGGCGGGACTCTAGGCCGGATGCGGTCCTACGAGATCAAGATCCGGATGAGCGCCCGCAAGAACTTGCGTTCAGCCGCATCGGCGCGCCTTGATCGTGCCGAGCTTCTGCTGCGCGCGCAGGTAGGTGACGAGCGGCGGCACTACGCGCGGCGCATCCCCGCTGCGCGAGAGCACGGCCACGCGGTATGCGCGCTGCAGCGCCGTGGTCGGCGCCGGCGTGAACGTGCGCACGACGACGACGTTTCAGTGTTAGGAGAAGATCGTGAAGCCCGCGACGGTGTCGGTCGAGTTGTCGGCCGCGTACGTTACGGTCCCGTTGCCGTCGCCGTCGACGACGGCCGTGGCGACCGTCGCACCGTTCTTCGATACCGTGATCGTCAGCGTAGCGTTGGCGAAGACCAGATGCGCCGTCGCTGAGTAGCCGCCGGGACTCGACGTCGTCGTGTAGTCGAGCTGGCTCGCAAACGATCCGTTGTACGCGGCGGTACCGCTGCCGGATAGCGAATCGATCTGCGTCCCGCCCTGGATGCCCCAGGTGGAGCCCCCCGCCGGCGGCTGCACGAGCGACAGGCCGCTGCCCGCATACGTGGTGGCGGAGATCTGTGCGGTCCAGGTTCCGCTGTTGTTGTAGGTCTCGGTGACGGTTTCCAGCAGCCCGGTCGTCTCTCCGCCGGCCGTCATGAACGACGCCAGATTGCAGCGCGTCACGGTCGATGACGTCGGCACGCATGACGCGCCGCTCCGGCCGGCTTGCGCGCCGCCCACCGTCTTGGCGTCCGACATGACGACGGTGAGCAGGTTCTGGTTGTACGTCTGCTGGTTCGTCGCGTACCCGATGACCGCGCCCGCGCGGTTGTATTGCGTGGTGTAGCCGGTCGAGGTGCCCTGGTTCGCCGTGTTGCTCGTCGGCTCGTTCAGCGTCGTAATTCGCTCCGTGTTCACACAATTCGGAGAGTAGAAGTCGCTGTAGATTTCGTGTCGGCCCTGCGCGTCGCTCGTGGACGAGGCCGAGGCGCTGCCGTCGCCGTTCGCTCCGCCGGGACTGCACGTCGCGCGTACGGGTTCCACACGTTGCGCGCCCTGCGTGCGCCGGCCGCGGGCCATCGGCCCGAGCGTCAGATAGCCGGGGTAGTATCCGCCGGTATCCAGCACTTTCGAAACCGTCAGCAGCGCCTGCACCTGCGCGCGCTGTGTTGCTTTCGTGCTGAGCGCCGGCTCGGGGAGCTGGATTATCTGACCTGTTGCGAAGTCATAGAAATAGCGCGGGTTCGTCGTGTAGTGGCCCGCGTTGTGCGTGTCCGGATAGTAGTACAGCACCGAGCTCAGGCTGAAATCGTACACGTACGGAAACTCGTAGGTCCGGCTGGTGTACCACCAGTGGCTGCTCGCAAAATCGTAGAGGTACACGCCGCCGTTGCCGTCACCGGCATCGGCGACGTACTCGTAGCCCATGTCGAAGTGATAGATGTAGTTCGGATCGGGCAGGTAGCTGTAATATCCGAAGACATTGCCGCCCGGCAGCGTCAGATAATACACGCCGTTGCTCAGCGGGACGGCGCCTGCGAAGAACGCGGCCTGCGCGGCGCCGGTCGTACGGCGCACCGACGACGTCGCCGTCGTCGACGGCGGCTTCGGCACGAAGTTCGGCGGCGCCGGCGGAACGGCGCGCGAGATCGCCTGCGGGACCGCGAACGCGCGTTGCGCCGGCGCCACGGATGATCCGCCGCCGCCGGGCGCGCACCCGGTCACGGCCAGAACGCAACAAAAGAGCCCGAACGTAATCCGACGCATGGCCGGTGTATCGGCGGACAGTGCCCCCGGTCCCTACCGGCGACGCTCGCTTCAGTGACCGTGTCCGCTCATTTGCCCACAGACAGCCCGCCGCGCATAATTCAGAGTTCTTTCATCCGGCGCGCCTACGGTGACGCAGGATGCCGGCACGGACGTCCTGACGTTGGAGGCGAGTATGAAGCGGTTTTTTGCGTTGGTCGCGCTTTCGCTGGCGCTGTCGGGATGCGGCGGCGGAGGCAGTTCCCGCACGGTTCCGGCGCTGGATCCCGGCGCACCGGGCCTTTCGCCCGCCATGCCCGCGGCGCTCCGCACGAAGCCGGCATCGAGGGACTTCGCACGGCCCGTTCTTCCGGCCGCGCTGAAGAGTCTGCAGATCGCGAACCTCACGCCCGCGACCACCGCCACGCTGCTCGCGCGGCGCTCCGCGCTCGGTTCAGTACGGTCGCCCCAGAACCGCTCCACCGGGTTCTTCGCGAACGAGGTCTCGGTCGGGCCGGATGCGTCAGGGTTCGCTGCGTACTGGATGCCGTACTTCGGCTTCTACACCTACGGCAGCTCGACGCCCGGCGCGATTCCGTATCCGGGCTTCCTGTACAAGTACAACTTCGCGTGGCTGTACGATCTCGGTCCCACGAACGCGGGCGGTTCGGACGCGTATTTCTACGACTTCGGCGCGCCGGACGGTGACATCGGCGTGTTCTACACGGCGCCGACCTACGGCTCGGACGCGAGCTCGCTGTACCTGTACGATTTCATGCTGAATCACTTCATGCTGTACCAGCAGAACTCGTCGGGACCGCGCTGGTTCTACGATTTCGCCACGAGCACGTGGCTGACGGGCAACAAGCCCGCTACGGAAGCGGCCGGCGGCGCCGCGGCGTTCGTGCGCCCGGATAATCACAAAACGCTGTACTACTTGGACGTCGACACGTCGACGCACCAGCTGTGCACCGGCGGATGCCTCTCCGCGTGGCCTGCGCTCGCTCCGATTCCGGGTTCATCGCCGACGACCGATTTCACAATCCCCGCGCGGTCGGACGGCAGCGGCAAGCAATGGATGTATCAGGGCCATCCGCTCTACGAGTTTGCCGGCGACAACGGCGGCGATCAGACGAACGGCGACGGCATCCCCGATTTCGGCGGCCACTGGCACGTCGCACGACCCGCAGGGACGGCGCCGCCGCCGCCGCAGCCCACCGATCCGCCCTGCCACGTCTACTGCTGAGAGCTGGGCCCGGCGCCGTCACGCGCGAGGAGAACGCGGGCAGTCCAAGGTAGCACTCCCTATGGGTGATCGGCTGCTCAAGGGCGCCGTCGGCGCCGCGGTCCTGCTCGCCGCGGGAGGGGTAGCGTTCGGCGCGGCTCTCAGCCCGCCGCCGCTCGAGTTCAAGACGTTGGCCCCACCGGCCAGCATCGGAACGTACGAAGGCGTCGGATTGTCGGGGCCGACGGGCATCGTCGGCAACTTGATCACCAACACGGTGCAGATCGCGAGCAATGGGACGGCCGGCGGGACGATCGGCGCGCTGTACGACCGAGACACCTCGGTATGGACGCCGATCGTTGTCCCGTCCGCGGCGGCGACCGCAGCCTACGGGCCGGCGCGAACACGGTCGGGCTATCGCATCGTCGGCAGTTACAAGACCGCGCTTTCCAGCGATGCTCCGAACCACGCGTTCTTCTACGATTCGGCGGCGCAACGGTACGTCACGATCGACCCGCCGCCCACGTTCTGCGCGCCGCAGACCTGCAACGAAGCGATCGCGCACAGCAACTTCGGCGACGCCACGTTCAAAGTCGTCGGCAACGCCGACGCGGTGGGCAACGGCCCGCGCGGCAACGCTTACCCGGGGAGGGGTCACGCGTTTCTGTACGACTCCGCCACCCGGTCGTTCGCGAAGATCGACGTCCCCCGCGCCGTGAGCACGACGGCGTACGGGATCTGGAGCGATCCGGGCGAGGTCGCCGTCACGGGCGGCTTCACCGACGCGCGCGGAACGCACGGCTACGTGCGCGGACTGACGAGCGGGAAGATGCTCGTCTACGATCACCGCCCGGCGGTCATCACGCACTTCGAAGGGATCACCGGCGCCGGCGGAGCCGGTGACTACAACCTCGCCGGTGACTACGTCAGCGTCTTGGGCGGCAAGGAGTCCGGTTTCTTTCTCCCGGTCCGTCACTGGAAGGCCGGCAAGCCGGTTCTGCTCGGAACGTTGAGCGCGAACTCGATCTACAAGCGCACCGTAGTCGGCATCAGACCGGCGCCGGAAACGACGCCGAAGGCGATCGGTTTCAGCGTCGAGGTTCCCGGCCCTTAGCCGCATTCGACGCGCTCCGTCGTCCCGAGCTGCCGAAACGCGCTTCGGACCGGGCGCGCGCTTTCGCGGCTTCGTCGTGCCGGTCGCGTGGCGGCGCGTTGGTCACGAGCGCGCCGAGAAGCTCGCGCGCGGTGCGCGTCACGTCGTCCACGGCGCGGTCGAACGCCGCCTCGTTCGCTTTCGACGGGCGGCTGAAGCCGCTGAGCTTGCGCACGAACTGCAGCGCCGACGCGCGGATCTCGTCATCCGTCGCGGGCGGCGCGAAGTTGTGCAGCATCTTGATGCTCCGGCACATCGTTTATCTCCTCAGCGGCGGTTCTGCGGCGCGCGGTGCCGGTTCGCGGCAAGCCGGCGCGCGACCGTTGCGATCGACGTTCCGGTCGGATCCGCATAGATCGGCCCGATCAGGAACGGCGTGTTGCCGGGGTTCACGGAGAGCGTGAAGCTCTTGATCGTCTTCGTGTTCCCGACGTCGTCCAATTCCACGATGGCGGCGGTTTTGCCGCAGCTGCACGCGACGTTCACGCCGGTGTTCGTGCGCGTGCTGTTGGCCGCGCCCACCACGGTGACCGTCCAGACCGTGCCCAGCGGCAGCTCGTTGATGATCTCCACCTGCGAGCGGGCGAAAAGCGCGGTCGGCGTCGTCGTGGTCAGCGTCACCGTGCCGGCGCCGGCCGGCACGACGTCGTAGCCGGTGCCGGAACCGTCCGGTGCGATCGTGCCGCCGGCACCGCCCACCGCCCAGTTGTAGTAGCCCAAGTTCGTGCCGTCGTCGGTGAACGGCCGCAGGATGTTGAACGGTTGTGCGGCGTTCAGCTGGAAGCACGACGGCAGCACCATCCCGACGAACAGCGGCACGGGCTGATCGCACAGCGCGAGATCGGCGACGGGAACGTTCCACGGGTTGAACGTGTCGATCAGGACGGTCTCTTGCGTTCCGCTGAAACCGCTCTCCACGTAGCGGAACGGATCGATCGGCGAGAATTTCACCGCGCCGAAATCGGTCGCCGACAACGGCCCCGTTCCGAAGAGCGGATACACGCCGAACGGTGCGACAGAGAGCGGAAACGCCGCGTAATAGGGGTCGTCGATCGTCACCGCCAGCTGAGTCGACGCCGTCGGGACGCTGATGTTCGGCAGCGCCTGGCTTGCGGCGCGCGGAGCGGCGGTCGTCCAGCCGCCGGTAAACGGCGGCGTCCACGGATTGCCGTCGTACGGATCGTTCGTCGCGCCGACCATCAGATTGCCGCCGTACACGTTGCGCAGGTTGACGCTCCCGGTCGGGTTCGGCACGGAGCACGAACGAACGACCGACGGCACGGGCCGCAGCGGCACGCCCGCGGTGCGCAGCTGTCCTTTGCTCACCCCGAAACCGCCGCACTTCAGATCGAAACCGAGCACGCCGCTGATTCGCAGCAGGAACGAACCGGCGTTCGGCGTGTCGAGCGGCGGCAGGCCGATGTCGCCGAGAAACGTCTCGAGGTTGTTCTCGACGTTGAGCTCGGCGGTATTGGTGTAGTCGCGCACGAGCACGACGTTGCCCGGCGTGCCGGGGCTCGTCGAAACGGTCATCTGGCGCTGGAACAACGGCGCCGCGAAATTGTAGACCTGCTGCAGCCCGCCTGCATCGAAGACGCCGGTCTGCGCGTTCGGCGCGACGCCGGAGCTCTGGATCGTGGATGCGAGCACGTCGGAAAGGTTCGCCGTGTTGTCGATGTCGTACGGTGTGATCAGCCCGGAGCCGAGCATCGTGCCGAACAGCTGCAAGCTCAGCGTCGTCGACGCGTTCAGCGCCGCGGTGTTCGTGCTCGAGCCGCCAACGTCGATCAAGCCGCCCAGCTCGCCGAGCGCGATCTTGGACCCGTCGCTCGCGACGCCGGTGAACGTCAGGAGCGCCCACTGGTTGTTGCCCGACGGAACGTTCGAGAAGCTGACCGACGCGGCGTAGACATTGTTCGACGGCGCCGGAATCGTGGTCGAGTTCTTCAGCGTGTACGATGCCGCGTCCGCGGTGTACAGCGTGCCGTCGACCTGGATGTGGTCGAACGAGAACCCCGAGCTCGTCCGCCGCGCCGCGTTTGCCCGGCGTTTGGCCAGAACGTACGGCCCGGTACCGTTGAGCGTACCCGAGATCGTCACGTTCGAGGGCGAGCGCGGCGGCGGGACCGGAACACCCGGCGCGCCCGGCGCTACGCTCGAGCCGGCACTTCCGCCGCCGCCACCGCACGCGGATAGCCACAAGAGCGCGGCGCCCATAGTCAAAACACGTACGCTCGTAAAACGCGGTCGTTCGTTCACCGGCGGCACCTCGGGGCTGCTGCGATTGGGGGCCAGGTTCCGATCCGGCGTGCGAACTTCCCCCAGGCCGGTATTTCGTGCCGGGCGGCAAACCCACGCGGGCATGAGCCGGATCCACGACATGGGCGGGCTGCACGGTTTCGGCCCGCTCGCCGTCGAGAGCGACGAGCCGCCGTTCCACCATGAATGGGAAGCGCGCGTGTTCGCGATCAACCGCTTTTTGCTGAAACGAGGCGCGTACACGCTGGACGAGTTTCGCGACGCGATCGAACGGATGCCGCCCGCCGAGTATCTTCAGGCGTCGTACTACGAGCGCTGGCTGCACGCGATCGAATCGCTGGTCGCGGAGAAAGGCGTGCTCGATGTTCGGCGTGGGTGATCGCGTTCGCGCGCGCGTCATGAACCCGGCCGGCCATACGCGCCTCCCGGCCTATTTGCGCGGGCGGCCGGGGCGCATCGAACATGTTCTCGGTACGCTGCCGTTTCCGGACCAGCGCGCCGCCGGCGTCGTCTCCGCGGCGCAGACCGCGTACACCGTGCGGTTCGCGGCGCACGACGTGTGGGGCGCGGACGGCGAGCCGCGCGACAGCATCTGCGCCGACCTGTTCGAGTCGTATCTGGAGGCATGCGAATGAGCCACGGCCACGTTCACGAAACGTCCGCGGGCACGTCGAACCGCGTCAAGTCGCTGATCGCCGCGCTCGAAGCGGCCAACGTGCTCACCGAAGCGCAGCTCGACGGCGCCGTCGAGTCGTTTCTCACGCACGCGCAACCCGCCAACGGCGCGCGCCTCGTCGCGCGCGCGTGGACCGACGCCGCCTTCCGCCGGCGTCTGCTCGCCGACGGCAACGCGGCGGCCGCCGAGCTCGGCATCGACCTTGCGCACTGGGCGCCGGTGAAGCTGCGCGTGGTCGCGAACGAGCCGGGCCGGCACAACGTGATCGTGTGCACGCTGTGCTCGTGCTACCCGCTCGCGCTGCTCGGCCCGTCGCCGAGCTGGTACAAGAGCGATGCATACCGCTCGCGGGCCGTGCGCGACCCGCGCGGCATCCTCGCGGAGTTCGGGACGCATCTCGGCGACGACGTCGAGATCACGGTGTGGGACAGCACGGCGGAAGTGCGCTATCTCGTGCTGCCGCAGCGTCCCGCCGGAACGCAAGCCGCGAGCGAACAGCAGCTGCAAGCGCTCGTGACGCGCAACGGTATGATCGGCACGGCGCTCGTCTGACGAAGCGCGTGAGCACGGCGACGTTTCCCGCCGATTTCTTCTGGGGCGCGGCGACCGCCGCGTACCAGATCGAAGGCGCGTGGAACGAGGACGGCAAGGGCGAGTCGATCTGGGACCGCTTCGCGCACCGCACCGGCACGATCAAAGGCGCGACGAACGGCGACGTCGCGTGCGACTCGTATCACCGCATCCGTGACGACGTCGAGCTGCTGCGGCGCTTGAACCTTAACAGCTACCGGTTCTCGATCGCGTGGCCGCGCGTGCAGCCGTCCGGGCGCGGTCCGGAGGAGCAGCGCGGATTGGACTACTACCGCCGGCTCGCGGAAGCGCTCCTCGCCGCGAACATCCGGCCGCTGCCGACGCTCTACCACTGGGATCTCCCGCAGGCGCTCGAAGACGCGGGCGGCTGGGCGCAGCGCGACACCGCGGAGCGCTTCGCGGAGTACGCCGCACTGGTGACGTCGGCGCTCGGCGACGTGATCGGCGACTGGGCGACGTTCAACGAACCGTTCATCTTCACTCGCTTCGGCTATCTCGACGGCTACCACGCGCCGGGCCGCAAAGAGCCCGACGCGTATCTGCGCGCGACGCACACCGTGAACCTCGCGAACGGTCTCGCGATTCGCGCGATCAAAGCGGCGCGCTCCGCGCTGCGCGTCGGCTGCGTGTACTCGGTCTCGCCGGCGGTCCCGGCCAGCGAGAGCGCGGACGACGCGACGGCCGCTGAAGCGTTCCATGCGTACGTCAACCTGTGGTTCGTCGAGCCCGTGCTCGCCGGGCGCTATCCGGCGGCCGCGGTGAACGGCGAGCTGCCGCTCGCGCGCATGGGCTATCGGGACGGTGACGACCGCATCATGCGCGCGTCGCTCGACTGGGCCGGCATCAACTACTACTTTCACCAGGTGGTGCGCAGCGCGCCGCCGTCCGATGAAGCGCTCGGCGTTCCGTTCGCCACCGTCGGTCGCAACGAGCACCCGCTCACGGACTTCGGCTGGCCCGTCAATGCTGACGGTTTGCGCGCGATCCTGGTGCGCATGTACCGCGATTGCGGCAACATCCCGCTCGAAGTCACGGAAAACGGCTGCTCGTATCTCGACGGCCCCGACGCGCGCGGAACGATACTGGACGAACGCCGCATCGCGTATCTGCGCGAGCATCTAATCGCGGTGGCGCAGGCACGCGCCGAGGGCGCGGACGTGCGCGGCTACCACCACTGGACGCTGATGGACAACTTCGAATGGGCCGAAGGCTACACGCAGCGCTTCGGCTTGACCTACGTCGACTTCCGCTCGCTGGAGCGCACGGTCAAAGACTCCGGCACGTGGTACGCGGACGTCGCGCGAACGGGAACGGTGCCGGTGTGACCCGCCACGAGTTCTCGTTCGGGCGCATTGATTCGGCGCGGACGTTGCGCGGTTAGATTCCCGGCTTCGGGCTCGGGTGGTCGGGCGGTAACGGCTGCGGCGCGACCGTCGGCTCAACGCGCAGACAGCGCACCAGCTCTTCGACGTACGGCGCGACGCCGAAGAGTCCGCTCGCCGCGACCGCGACGACCGTTGCGAGCGGCGGCCGCGTGCGCTTGAGCCGGAACGCGAAGCGCGGTCGCGCGGGTCCGGCGCCGAGTAATGCGCGCGTCTGTTCCGGATGCACGAACGCCGCGAACGCCGCTCCCACGAACGGCAGCACTTCGAGAAAACTATGGATGTGCTGCTCCGCCTGCGAGATCGTCCGGCGCGGCAGCGTGTAGCCCACGTCCCAGACGGCGGTCGCCTCGTGCACGAGCGCGGAGGCGAACATCGCCGCGATCACGCCGGCGTCGATCTCCAGGAACAGCCCCATCGTGATCCCCGCGCCTGCTTCGAGGGCCATGAGGATGTGGGTGACGGACTCGTGCGCGCCGGCCGTGCGTTCGATCTTCGTCTTGCGGTGCCACATCCAGTCGAGCATGCCGGGCACGAGCCAGGCCGGGATCAGCACGTACGTGAGAAACGCGCGCGTCAGCTCGTCAGCATCGCGGCGCAGCGGCGCGTCGTCGTTGGGAAGCTCCATCCGAAACCTCGGCGCTGGGCGGTGATGCGCACCTCTTCCCCGCCCAGGCTGCCGCCGAACCTACACCCCGAAGCGCATCAGGACCATGCAGCCGAACACCGCGAGAAACCCGAACTGCTCGAGCGCGACGTACTTCAGCGCGCGGCTCAGCAGCGACGGACGGTCCGCGGGCTGCGCCTTCTGCATCCGCTGCATCGCCGGGCCGATCACGAACTCGCCCCACGTCCACACGCCCACGGCGAGGATCAGCGCGACGATCACGGTGATCCCGTACGGCGTGGCGAGCCCTTCGAGCGACGAGACGCGCCCGCCGAGCAGCGCCAGCACGACGCCGAGCACGATCGTCATCGTTCCCGCGACCGGGTAGACTTTGTGCGCGAGCGCGCCGAGGTGGAAGCTGACTTCCCCGCGTGCCCCTGCGCTGGCGCGCTGCAGCGCGGGGCCGGTGATCAGCACGCCGGTGAGCCCGCCGCCGAACCACACGATCGCCGAGATGACGTGCAGCGCGTACAGTGCGACGATGAACCAGTACATCACACGCGTCCTATTTGTGCGCGGCGAGCGCGCCGAACACGATGTCGTAGCGGTGCTTGGCGGCGTCGTACGCGACCGAGTACTGCGACGGATAGGTACCGGGCTGCTCGAAACGCGCGGGCTGCGCGAGCGGCTGCGAGAGCGCGGGCTTGCTGTTGAGATAATCGAGCGTGACCATCGACTCGACGAAGATCAGGTGTCCCCCGTAATAGCCGTAGATCGGCGTCGCGGTGAACTTGCCGCCGCGGAACTCGGGGTTCGCCGGCGAGAGGTAGTGCTTGCCCATCATCGGGATCGTCTCGCCGTCGGTGATGTAGCCTTCGGGAAGCAGCTCCGCGGCGGGCTTCGCTTCGGCGGCCTCGCCCTTGGGCGCGATCGCCATGCGCGACGCTTCGTCGATCGTGTAGAAGTGGAAGTCGAAGTGCGGGACGGTGTAGACGTGCTCGGGCGGATGACCGTGCGGGTTCCAGTCGATGACGGCCGTGCGGAACGGAGCGCCGTCGATTGCGGGCAGCGCGAGCGCGATCTCCTGCATCTCGCCGCTCAGGTTCGTGAGCGCTTTCTCGTCGAGCGAAAGACCGAACGAGCTCACGGCGCCTTTCGCGTCGCGGCGGACCCACGTGTACGCGGTGCCCGCACCGAGCGGCTTGCGATCTCCGATTTGCTCGATGGACGACGCTGCGGTCGTCGCGGGTCCCGACGTGGCGAGGGTTGCCGTCACGAACAGCGCGGCGGCGAACGACTTGATGAACATGATGATTTTCCCTCCGCCGCGCCGTTTGTCGAACCGGCACGGCAACGTGACGAAAGTGTTGACGCGCCGATCGTACCGGCACCGCGTCTAGAATCCGTCTAGACTGACGGGCGACTGACATGCGCGCTTAAAACAGACGCGGCCGACGACCGGAGTCGTCGACCGCGATTGTGCCGTCCATGGCAGTGCCGTCCGTGGCGTGCTCGCGGATCAGTGCTTCTTGACGAACGCGCGCGGATCGCGGATGCGGCTGAGCGGGAGCTGCACCGTCTGCACGGAGGTGATCGAGATCGTGCCGCTGTCGCCGCTGTCGAGTGCGATCGTTCCGTTCTGGTTCGGCGCGTTGGGCGAGACGTTCAGCGCGACGGCGGTGATGTGTCCGACCGCTCCGAGGTTTTCGGTGTACGTCGTCTGCGGCGGGTTCACGAAACCGATGCCTTCGCTCGAGAACGTCGCTCCGTTGATGTTCGAACCGTCCGTGGTCGTGAACATCGTCAAGCAGCCGTCGGTCGGCGCATTCGCCGAATTGATGTGGTACGTGCCGGTATAGACGTAGAACGGCCGGGTCGGCGGCGCGCTGGGCGCGGTGGACGGCGTGGACGTCGGGGTCGGCGTCGGCGTGGGAGCCGCGGGCGAGTACGACGCCTTGATCCAGAGACTGTTGCTGCTGTCGGCACCGAACGCGCCGCCGCCCGCCGGCACGTTGCCGATGACGATCACCGAGGCGTAGTAGCTCGGACCGAACGTCGCGCTCGGCGTGGTGCACGCGAAGCCGGGGCCGCTGGTCGGACCGGACGTCGGGACGCTGGTCGGCGTCGCGGTGGGCGTCGCGGTCGGGGTCGACGTCGGCGTGGACGTGGGCGTTGCAGTGGGGGTCGGGACGCCCGACGGGGCCGTGCTCGGGACGCCGCTCGGCGATGAGCTGGGCACCGCGCTGGGTGACGAGCTGGGGGAGACGCTCGGCGAGCCGGTGGGCGCGGGCGTGGCGCCGGTTCCGCCGCCGACGGGCGCGCGGGGCAGGCTCGTTCCGCCGCCGCCCGAGCAGTTCACGAGCGCGAGCGACGAGCACGCGAGACCGAGAGCCGCGAGCCGCGTGAACAACGATTTCCGGCGGTCCGGGCGATGGTTTTCCATAGTGAAGAATCCCTCCTGAGTCGATGCTGCCGGCGGTGTCGCCCGGCTCAGGGGTCACTCTATGGACGCGGCGTCTACGAAACGTCTACCGGCGTCTTGCGGCGTTCGCCCTCCGCGACGATGCGGCGGTTGAACCAGATTCGCGAAAAGCAATCGCGCAACTTGGGCTCGGCGAGGCGGCCGAGGCGGTTCTCGTACAGCGCGTACGCCTCGCGAAAGAGCGCGTCCGCGCGCTCCCGGTCGCCGAGCGTATCGTGCACCAGCGCGGCGGTCCACAGCATGAAGTGCGGGTGGGTGAGGCCGTGGTACGACGTGTCGGCAAGCGCGTTCAGCTCGACCGCCGTCTTGCACGCCGCGTCCAGCTCGCCCGCGGCGAGCTGCGCGAGCGCGAGCTCCGCGAGATCCTGGCCGAGGCTCGAATGCAGGCCCAGCTCGCGCTGCAGCGCGATCCC
Organism: Vulcanimicrobiota bacterium; assembly: GCA_028287565.1. GTDB lineage: Bacteria > Vulcanimicrobiota > Vulcanimicrobiia > Vulcanimicrobiales > Vulcanimicrobiaceae > Vulcanimicrobium. Next base: position 8,571 of record JAQBPK010000271.1, on the reverse strand, counting down.
GCGCTCCAGCGACGCGAGCGCGTCGTCACGGTCGAGCCGGCGCAGCGCCGCGCCCTGCGCGCACAGCGCGCTCGCTTCGATCAGGTCGGAGTTGATCGCGTGCGCGGCCGGGACCGCCGCATCCGCGAGCGCGAGCGCCTCTTCCGGTTCCTCGGCGAAGATCTCGACGTACGCCATGTTGACGTCCGCAAGCAGCTCGCCGAAACGGTCGGCCGCGTCGCTCGCGATGTCTCGCGCGTCGATCAGGTGCGCGCGCGCGGTGTCGAAGTCGCCGACCGCGCTCGCGAAGATGCCGCGGCACGCAGCGACGCTGGCGCGCTCTTTGGGCGTGCCGAACAGATCGGCCATCGCGTCCGCGCGTTCGTACTGCTCGTACGCCTCGGCGATCTCGAACACGAACAGCGCGGCGTTGGCGAGCCGCAGGTGCGCGAGCATCTCCGCACGCCGGTCGCCGACCGCGATGGTGCGCTCCAGCAGCTCGCGCGCGAGCCCGTGCAGCGTCACGTAGTTCTCGTGCACGTGCGCGATCGCGTAGCGCTGGTTGAGCACGCGGAAGCGCAGCAGCTCGTCGGACTGGGTCTCCACGAGCGCGAGCGCGCGCTGCAGATAGCGCTCCGCGACCTCGTAATCGGCTTGGTGGTCGGCGACCGTCGCGAGGTTGCAGAACACGTCCGTCGCGAGCGCGGGGTCGTCGCGCACCGCGGGGATGGTGAGCGCGCGCTCGAGCACCGTGCGCGCCTCGTCGAGCCGCCCGCTCGCAAGCAGGTGCTGGCCTTCGAGCTGCAGCGCGACGGCTTCCCACCACGCGCGGTCGAGCAGCTCGGCACGGTCGTGCAGCTCGGCGATGAAACGCTCTTCGTCCTCGCGCTCGCCGGTCACGTGCGCGAGCGCGATACGCCGCCGCAGCACCTCGCACGCGCGGTCGGGGTCGAGCGTTCCGGCGGGCAGGATCGCGAGCTGATCGAGGTCGTCGCGCTGCGCGTCGCGGTCGCCGTTACGGCGGTGGACTTCCTCTTGCAGCAGCAGCGCGTCGGCGCGCAGCGCCCAGTCGGTGCTCAGCGTGAGCGCGCGCTCCAGATATTCCGCGGTCTCGTACGTCGCGAACAGCGCGAGCGCGCGGCGCGCCGCGCGCATGTAGTAGTGCGCGGCGCGCTCGCCCTCGCCGCCGCGCTCGAAGTGCAGCGCGATCTGCGCCGCGATGTCGTCGAGCATGCCCGCGTTGAGGTCTTCCATCACGATCGCGATGCGGCCGTGGCGGCGCTCGAGCTCGCGCCGCGACGAGAGCGCGTAGATCGTCGACTGCACGAGGTTGTGCGAGAACGTGTAGTCGTTCGCCGCGCCCGCGTCGCGCACGATGTGGCGGTCGAGCAGCTCGCTGACGGCCGCGATCGCGCGCGCCTCGGTCCAGCCGCTGGCCTCGCTCAAGAGCTCGACGTTGAACGCGCGCCCGATCACCGCGGCGAACTCCGCCGCGCCGAGCGCATCCGGCGAGAGGCGCTGCAGACGCGCGGCGATCGTCTCACGGATCCCGGGCGTGATCGACGCGGCGCGCGCGATGGCGAGCCGCCCGTCGTCGACGCGCACCGCGCCTTGCTCGACGGCGCCGCGCAGCAGCTCGCCCAGGAAGAACGGGTTCCCTTCGCTCTCCGCGTGCAGCTCGGCGCCCAGCGTGCCCGGGTCGACGCCGCTGCCGGCGAGCGTCGTGAGGATCGTCTCGACGTCGCGCGGCGCGAGCGGGCCCAGCGCGAGATGTCCCGCGCGGCCTTCGCGCTCGAGCCGTCGGCGCACGGCACGCAGCGGGTGATCGCGCGGCACGTCCTCCGCGCGGTACGACGCGACGATCAGCAGCTTGCGCGTCGGGGCGCGCCGCGCGGCGTACTCGAGCAGCGCGATCGTCGCCGCGCCCGCCCACTGCATGTCCTCGAGCACCAGCAGCAGCGGGCGCTTCTCGCTCACCACCTCGCCGGCGCGGAAGAACGCTTCGTACATGCGCGTCTGCTCGTGGCCGGGATCGACGGCCGGCAGCGGCGGCAGCGTGGGGTGCAGCGCGCGAATCTGGGGGATCACGAGCGCCAGCGCGGACAAGAAGATGGGCTCGAAGCGCGAGATGTCCAGCGTCGCGACGAGCGGCTCGAGCGCTTCGGCGAACGGCTGGTACGGCGTCGATTCCGGAAACGACGTGCTGCCGTCGAGCACGACGCCGCCGTCGCCGAGCGCGATCTGCCGCACGATGGCGCACAGGCGCGTCTTGCCGATCCCGGCCTCCCCGCCGATCAGCATCAAGCTGCCGTCGCCGCGCACTGCGCGGTCCCACGCGTCGCGCATCTCCTCGACCTCGCGGTCGCGGCCGGCGAACGGCAGCACCGCCCAGGGCACGATGTCGCGCCGCTCGCCGCGCGGCTGCGCGCGCTCGGGCACCTCGTCGTGCGAGATCAGCTCGCGCAGCGCGAGCGATTCCGGCATGGGCTCCGCGCCCATCTCTTCGTCGAGCCGCTCGGCGAACGCGTCGAACTCCGCGATCGCGCCGGCGCGGTCGCCCAGCTCGAAGCGCAGCGACACCACCTCGCGCACGGCGTCCTCGCGCCAGGGGTCATGGTGCAGCAGCCGGCGCGCGAACTGTAGCGCGCGGCCGAAGCGGCGCTCGGCGCGCGCCGCCGCGATGAGCTGCGAGAGGTTGTCGACGTGCAGCGTGCGCAGGCGCTCGCGCTCGGTGAGGATCCACTCGCTGTCGAGCTCTTCGAGCAGGTCGCCTTCGTACAGAGCGACCGCTTCGGAGCGTTCGCCCTCGCCGATGCGCCGCTCGAACTCCGCGACGTCGATCTCGGCGGGTGCGTTCGGGTTCCAGCGGACGGCGCGCGCGTCCGCGATCACCCACGACACGCCGTCCGGCGGCGGCGGGAGCAGCCGCTGGAGATAGTGCAGGTGGCGCCGCAGGTTGGCCTTCGCGGCGCTCTCGCTCTCTTCGGGCCACAGCGTGAAGGCGAGCGTCTCGCGCGCGACGTTGCGGTCGCGGTGCACGAGCAGATAGGCCAGCAGGGGGAACGTCATCGGCGGCGCCGCGAGCCGGATCGGCTGTCCGCCGACGACGATGCGCAGCGCGCCGAAGAGCGCGATCCGGATGGGCGCGGTCATGGCAGTTGGTAGACGGTTTCTAGACGAGCGCCGCCTAGACTTTCGCCATGTCGCCGCTCAGACGAAAAGAACACGTCTTCCTGGTCCGGTTGTGGTGCGAGCCGTCGACCGAGCGCGGCGCATGCGGCTGGCGCGGCTCCGCGCACCACGCCGCGTCGGGCCGGCGCTTCTACTTCTCGAGCCTGGCGCAACTGAAGCAGTACCTTCACGACGAGCTCGGCATCATCGACGACTCGCTGGGGAGCGACCTCGGCATGTTCAAGCTCGTCAACGACGCGCAAGCCGAGCCGCACCTGGAGCCCGAGACCGCTTAGATCCGGGCCGCGCCGGCGACCGCGAGCGCTTCGGCGACGGCCTCGTCACGGCCGAGCGACTCACCCTCGCCCGCAAGCTGCACCGCCTCGTCCTCGCACAGCCGGTCCGACAGGATCGCACGGGCCTGCTCCTCGCCGCGCTGCTCCACCGGCTGGCGCGCGTACGCGAGCCGCCGGAACATCGCGTCGGTGTAGCCGATCAGGCGCGCCGCGCGCCGCACGTCGCCGCGCAGCGCCGCGACGACCGCGAGGTGGTCGATCGCGATGGTGAGGTGGACCGGCTGGTCGACGCGCTCGTTCATCGCGATCACCTCGCGGGCTTGCGCGCACGCGTCGTCGAGGTCGCCGTCCGCGATGGCGTACGCGGCCAGGTCGCAGCGGTCGGCGGAGACCGCGTTCGCGATGCCGCGCCGCCCGTCGATCTCGGTGGCCTCCGCGCCGTAGCGCCGCGCCGCGGCGAACTCGCCCGAATCGAACTCCACCTCGGCCAGCCGCGACAGCGCGGTCGAAAGGCCGAGCAGGTTGCGCTCCTCGCGCGCCATCGTCAGCGCCTGCTCGAGCAGCGCGCGCGCCTCGTCGAACCGGCGGCGCTGGCGTTTGCACTCGGCGAGCGCGGCGAGCAGCGTCGGGATGAGCCGGAAGAAGCACGTCGACTGCGCGATCTCGAGCGCCTCGGTGACGGCGGCCTCGCCGCGCTCGAGCCAGCCGGGCTCGTCGCGCAAGCTTCCGCTGAGCGTCAGCAGCGCCATCGACAGGCTGCGGCGGTCGCCGATCTCGCGGTAGGCACGCACCGCGCGTTCAACGGCTTCCAGGCTCGAACGGCCGACCGGGAGCGTCCAGCTCAGGCCGAGCGCGATGCGCGCGCACAGCGGCGGCGGGGCGTCGTCCTCGAGCGCGGCGAGGGCCGCCTCGAACCAGCGCCGGCCTTCGCGTTTCGCCGTGCGCCAGTAGAAGCTCAGCGCCGCCGCGATCCCGGCGCCGGCGAGCGGATCGCGTCCTCGGCCGAGGCTCCAGTCGAGCGCGGCGCGCAAGTTGTCGAGCTCGCACTCAATCGACGCCCGCCAGTCCATCTCCGGCGTCTTCTCCCACGCCATGTCGGCGCGTTCGGCGAAGCGCAGCGCCCAGCCGGCGAACCGCGCCGCGACGGCGTCGTGCTCGCCGGACCGCTGGAGCTTCTCCATCGCGTACTGGCCGGTGGTCGCGGTGAAGCGGAAGCGGTCGTCACCGTCGGCGGCGACGAGCGACTTGTCGACCAGCGACGCCAGGACCGCGGCGACGTCGATTCCGGCGCCGCCGCACACCTCCGCGGCGGCGTCAGCCGTCCACCCGCCGCGGAACACGGCGAGCCGCGCGAACACCGTGCGCTCCACCGGCTGCAGCAGGTCGAAGCTCCAGTCGATCAGCGCGCGCAGGGTCTGCTGGCGCGGCAGCGCGTTGCCGCCGCCGGTGAGGAGGCGGAAGCGGTCGTCGAGCCGCTGCGCGAGCTGCTCGACGCTGAGCACCGACAGCCGCGCGGCCGCGAGCTCGATCGCGAGCGCGATCCCGTCGAGGTTGCGGCAGATCTCGCTGACGACCGGCGCGATCCCGTCGGTGAGGACGAAGTCGGCCCGCGCGGCCTGCGCGCGCGCCACGAACAGCGCGACCGCGCCGTAGCGCAACGCGTCGCCTGCGCCGAGCAGCTCCGAGCCGTCGCACACCGAGAGCGGCGGGAGGCGGTAGAGCAGCTCTTCCTCGATCCCCAATCCCTCGCGGCTGGTCGCGAGGATGCGCAGCTTGGGACAGCCCGCGAGCAGCGCCGTCGCGGCGGCGCCGACCTCCGCCCGCAGGTGCTCGCAGTTGTCGAGCACTAGCAGCGCGCGCTTCGTTCGCAGCGCGGACACGACCGTCTCGAGCAGCGGCCGCGCGCCGCCGGGATCGGCGATCCCCATCGACGACGCGATCGCGACCGGGATAAGCTCGGGATCGGAGAACGGCGCGAGCTCCGCCACCCAGACGCCGCCCGGATACGCGGCGACCGCGTCGACGGCGATCTGCTGTGCGATGCGCGTCTTGCCGACGCCGCCCGGGCCGAAGATGGTGACGAGCCGCGAGGACGTCAGCGCGGCAGTGATGTCCGCCAGCTCGGCGTCGCGGCCGACGAAGCTCGCGAGCACGGCTGGGCCGGTCGGCGCGGAGGCGGGCTCGGCTTCGCCGTCGGCGGTGCGCGGCGCGGTGCCGTTCGGGTCGGCGGCGGCTTCGAACGCGCTGCGGCGGTCGCCGCTCAGCGCGAGCGCGGCGATGAGCGCGGCGAGCCTCGCGTCCGCGGGCGGCGCCACGCCATTGCTCTCCAGCGCGTCGATATCGTCCGAGCTGATGCCCGCCTGCTCGGCGAGCGCTTCGCGAGAGAGCCCCGCTCCGATGCGGAACCGCCGCAGGAGGGAGCCGAAAGACGCGTTCGTCCGAGGAGCGACACGCGAGACCATGGCCGCGTCGATTTCGCGGCCGTCTCGCGCGCCCCCGTCGAACGAATGTTCAGACTTAGCGGTGCGGCGTGCCCGTGGACCGCTCGGCATGCTGCGCTTGCGGAGGCGGGTTCGCGTGCGCCGGCGCCGAGCGCGCCGGCTCGTAGTGCGGCTGCGCCGCCGGCGCGGGCGCGGAATACTGCGGCTGCTGCCGCGGCGCCGCGTACACGGGCACGGAGTACTGCGGCTGCTGCCTCGGCGCGGTGTACGCGGGCGCTGCGTTGGCCGGTGCCGCATGCGCGGGTGCCGCGTTCGCGGGCGCGGCGTTCGCGGGCGTGTCGAACGTGCGATGCGGCTGCTGCGGCGTTCGGACAGGCTCGCGCGTCGCGCTACCGTCGTGCACGGTGACGGGCTCGCGCGCCGCGGCAGGGCGCCCTGCGGCCGAGTTGTCGAACCGCTTCCACACGCCGCCGTCTTGCGTGCTGCGCGGCAGCGATGTCGTTCCGTTGCTGCGCGTCGCTTGCGGGTGCCCCGCGCCCGCTGCTGTCGTGCTGGTTCCGGTGCCCGCAGCGGCCGTGCCCGTTGCGCCGTTCCCGGGCGCCGTGCCCGTTGCGGCGTTTGCGTGCGCCGTGCCCGTTGCTGCGCTCGTTGCGGCGGCGCCGTCGATCACGGTGACGGGATGGCCCGCCGGCGCGCCGCGGTTCGCGCCGAAGCGCGCCCACGGGTCGATGATGCGCTTGGGCGTCGCGTCGCCGTTGTTGACGGTGATCGCGTTGCGCTGTGCCGCCGGTGGTTGCGCTTCGGGATGCACGTCGCGCACCACCGCCGGGTGTTCCGCCCGCGGCACCGATGTGAGCGCGGCGCGCTGCTGCGCGATCGGGGTGCGCTGCGGTGCGACCGCATCGCCGGCGAACGTGCCCTGCAATGCCGTCGTGCGAAGCACGAGCGGCCGCGTGATGGGACGGTCGCTGAAGCGCAGGTTCGCGTCGCTCGGTATGACGGGGACCGCGCCGCGGACGATTTGCCAATCGTGCACGCGCCCCGGCGCAACCGTGCGCGGATGATCGAAGCGTCCTTCCAGGAAGCGCTGTTTCGAGATCTCCGTTCCGCCGCCGAAGCGCGCGTTCTGGTAGAACGGGCGCGCGAGCACGCGGTTGTCGTCGCGGCGGTGGTTGATGACGTAATTGTTCGTGACGTACGTGTTGTTCACGACCACGGTGCTGCCGTTGCCCCACCATGGGTTGAACGGCTCGAACGGCGCGAGCGGCACCCAGCCGATCGAGTTGAAGCCGAAGCCGATGCCGCCGAACGTGATGAAGCTGACGATCGCCGGGCTCCACGGCACGACGGCGCGCGCAGGATACCAGCACCAGCCGTAGCGCGGGCTGTGGTACCAGCGGCCGTAATGATACGGCGCCCAGCCCCACGGCTCGTTGCCGACCCAGGTCCAGCCGTACGTGTCTTCCCACGCCCAGCGGCCGTCGCGGTACGGCGCCCAGCCCGGCGCGACGTACGACGGCGTCCACACGTTGCCGTAGCCCGTGTCGCTCACCCAGCGGCCGTACGCGTTCAGGTCGTCGATGCCCGCGACGCCGGGCGGCGCGTTCGCATCCGCGAGCGCGCGCATCTCCGGCACGTCGCGGTCGGCGTTGAAGCGGTCGAAGTCGTCGTACGCCACCGCGTCGAGGCGCTGCACCGACGGGTTCGCTGCCGCGCCGCGCGCGAGCAGCGTCGTGCCGGTGGTCAGCACTTCGGCGCCTTGCGGCGTGATGACGTCCGCGCTTCCGGAACGTACCGTCACGCGCGTCGCGCCGCTGCCGTCGACGCTGACACGGTAGCTGCCGCTGGTGCGCGGTCGGATCGAGATCGACGGCGTGTCGATCTGCGAGCGGCCGTCGACGCCGCGCAGCAGGCGCAGATCGATCGTGCCTTCGGCGAGCTGCAGCACGCGGTCGTTCGCGTCGAGGCGGGTGAAGCGCATCTGCACGTTCGCGCCGAGCCGCACCGCGGACGCGGCGTCGAACTGCACCTCGGCGCGCGAGTCGTCGCCCGTCGTGACGTAGTCCGCGCCGAGCACCGGCGCGTTGATCACCGCGGTGGTCGCGGTCGCGGAGTCGCCGCGTTGCACCGCGACTTGGCCGCGGATCAGCGCGATGCGCGCGACGCCGACGCCGGCGTTCACCGCGACCGCGTCGTCGGCGCGCGCGGCGGATGGCGCAGCGGTCAGAAGCGCAGCGCACAGCATCGCAGCGACCGCCGGCGCGGCGATCGCCGTGAAGGATTTGCGGACGAACGATGCATGCATTCCAACGGCCTCCGGCGCGCCTACGCGCGCTCCAGAACGTACGTGCCTGGTGCGTCAACGAGCGGCGGATGCTGCTCGTTCCCCAGGAAATGGCGCACCGGGACCATCTCCGGCGAGCGCTGCGCGAGCCACGCCGTCCAGTCCGGCCACCACGAGCCTTCGTGCTTGGGCGCGGCGGCGAGCCACTCGTCCGGGCTGGGCGGGTTGTGCGAACCGGGCGGTCCGCCCCACCACACCGCTTTCTTCTTGGCGGGCGGGCTGATGATGCCGGCGATGTGGCCCGACGCGCCGAGCCGGAACGTCGTGTCGCCGCCGAACAGCCGCGTCATCGCGTAGACCGAGCGCCACGGCGCGATGTGGTCTTCCTGCGTCGCGACGC
>JAQBPK010000259.1 GCA_028287565.1 Vulcanimicrobiota bacterium | reverse complement strand
GCGCGCGGCACTCGCGCGCACGCGCGGCGAGACGGGCGAGGCGGTCGCGCGGCTGCGCCACGCGGTCGCGGTGTGGCGCACGGCGGGGGACCGCTACGACGAAGCCGTCGCGCTGCTGGCGCTGATCGAGGTCGCGACGGACGACGACTCGCTGGCGCGCGCCGACGAGCTCACCCGCGTCGTGCCGCGCTCGTGGCTGCGGCGCCGGTACGCCGCGCTGGCCGAGCGCGCGCGCGGCGTGGAGCAGCTCAGCCCGGCGGAGCACCGCGTGATGCTGGCGATCTGCGAAGGCCGCTCGACGGCGGAGATCGCCGAGCGCTTCGGCCGCAGCAAGAACACGATCCGCAACCAGACCCGCCGGGTGTACGAGGTCATGGAAGTCCGGACGCGCTCGGCGCTCGTGTCCAAATGCGCGGCCCTCGGAATCGTAGCCGGCACCTCGTAGGTCCCCCATCACGCCGCGACAGCGGCGTAGTGGATTCGGCAAAGCCGAATCCAAGGTAGTACCGATGAGCTATTGGATTCCATACTGCGATAGTATAGTTTGGAGGTACGCCGGGCCCGGCTCCGCTAAGGGAATGCCGTGCGGTGCTCACGGTGCGAGGCGGGGCGGTGATCCACGTCGTCTTCGAGCGGCGGCTTGGACGGCTCGCGGTGTTCGGTCCGGACGGGCGGCTGTGGCATGCGGTCGAGGCGAGCGGCGACGCCGGCCGTGACGGACCGCGCGCGCCCTACGGCCCCGGCTTTCCGATCCCGCCGGGGCACTATCGCCTGATCGAGCAGACGGAGTACGAGCCGGCGACGCCCGAAGACGGGCCCGGCCTCATCTACGTGGACGACGTCGACACCGCGACGCTCCAGCGGCTGCTGGGCGCCGGCCGTGCCCGCATGCGCGGCGCGAGCGTCGAGATCGCACGGCTCGTCGTCGCGGTGGGCGAGCTTGCGCGCTGCGGCCGCTCGGCGATCGCGATTCGCGGCGGCGGACCGTCGCTGGCGCCGCCCGAGGACCCGCTCGCGCCGTACCAGCGCCTCACGCGCGGCGACGGCGGCGTGCGAGTGCACAACGCCGATCTGGCACGGCTCATGCAGATTCTCGGGCCGCAGTACGGCACGGAGACGATCGTGTTCACGGTGCTCGGCGACCCGCCGCGGCTCACGATCTAGAAGCTTGCCCCGCTCCCGAGAGGGAACGGATTCGGCGCGTGCAACGTCCGTCGTCCCAACTCGCACGACGGCCGCTGCAAAGGGTGCACGTAATGGACCTTCAGGTTCCCTCCGATACGGTTCGCCATCCGCTGTCCGGACTGGCACGCGACCCCGCCGGCACGGCGGATTCGACGGCGTACGCCGAGCAAAACCGGCCCAAAGACTACACCGACATCAAAGACTTCGCGCCCGAACCGAAAGACTACCCCGACATTACGGACATCGTGGACCGGCCCGACCGGCCGGATATCACGGACATCGTCGACCGGCCGGACATCATTCGGGATGCGCCCGACGTCACCGACATCGTCGACCGGCCGGACATTCGCGACATCAAGGACATTCGCGACATTCGCGACCGCCCGGATTTCACCGACATCGCCGACCGGCCGGACGTTCGCGACGTCAAGGACATCATCGACCTTCGCGACCGGCCCGACGTCGTCGACATTCGCGAAGCGTAGGCGCACGCACGTTTCGTGACCGATAGGAGCGCGCTGCGGGAGCTGCTCCTGCAGCGCTGCTTCCTCGACGCCGACGCGCTCGTCCCGATCGCGGCGACGGACGCGGCGACGCCGTGGTATTTCTACGGCTGCGGGCTGACGCTGCGCCACGACGGGCTGTTGCTCGCCGCGGACGCGCTGCTCGAGGAGCTCGAACGGTTCGGCGCGGCGCAGATCGCGACGTACGGCATGGGCGCGCTGCCGCTGCTCGGGGCGATGATCGCGCGCTCGCCGCGCCCGCTGACGGGATTGTTCGTGCGCAAGGAGCCCAAGACGTACGGTTTGCGGCGGCTCGTCGAAGGGACGGGCGATCGTTCGCAGCCCGTCGTGTTCGTCGATGAGTCGATGACGTTCGGCGGCTCGGCGAAAGCGGGACTGCGCGCGCTCGAAGCCGAGGGCTACGAAGTCGAAGGCGTCCTCACGCTCGTGGATCTCGCCGGCCACGGCACCGAACGGTTCTTTCCGGCGCGCGGCTACACGAAGCGCGTCGTCTTCGACGTGTACGACGATCTGGGGAAAGCGCGCGAGTCGCCGGCCCCGGCCCGCGCGCCCGCTGAAGTGCGGCAAAGCGGTACGCGCGTTCCGGACGGGCTTTCGCCGGCGGACGCGGTGCGCTTCATCGCCGGATTAGGCGGCGAGGACGGCGCGTTGCCCGGTGAGGACGGCGCGGTTCCGATCGCGCCGGCGTGCTTCGATGCGGCGTACGACGCGGCCGGCGGCTTCCACGTGAGCGTGCGCTCCGACGACGACGGCGTGCGCGTGGCGATGGTGACGGCGCGCGGCGTCGGATCGGATGAGTTTGCCGGGATGCTCGTGCGCGCCGGCGTGCGCGCGATCGCGTCCGCGCGCAAGCACGGCGCGGATCTCGAACGGTGCACGATCGGCGTCAATATCGTCGGCGCGGAGCGCGCGCTCGACCTGCGCGATCTCGATCATCGCCGCCACGTGCTGACGCTGCGGGCGAAGGACGGTTCGTGGCGGCGCGCGTCGACGCTTCCGAACGTCGAGTTCTTCCAGAGCGAGATCGGGCAGATCGCGCACGTCAAGCGCAAGGGCCGCTTCACCGAGGAGGAGCGCTACGACGCGTTCGCCGCGGACTCGGTGCGCAGCGTCGAGTCCGCAAAGCGCTGGCCGCGCTACGGCGCCCCGCCGGCGGCGGAATCGCGGTGGCCCGAGGACAAGGCGATTGCCGCGTCGCTGCACGCCCGCGCGCGCTACGCCGTCGCGCGCGCGATGGGGTGCGCGCAGTCCGAGCCGCCGCCGGTCGCGCCGATTCCGGAACCGCTCTACGGCGTCGGTATCTCGCTCTACGCGGGAACGCTGATCGGCTGCCAAATTTCGTTCGGCGACGCGCTGGGCGACTGCATCGACCGCGCGACCGCCGGCGCGTGGGGCGACGACCGTTTTCGCAAGGATCGGCCGGCGCATCCCGACGAGGTGGACGTGCTCGTCAGCGTGCTGCACGAGCGGCGCGTGCTGCCGAAGATGCCGCTCGCCGAAGCGGCACGATGGGTGCTCTTGGGACGCCATTCCGTCGCCGCGTACGGGAACGACGACTTCGCGCTCATCCTCGCGCCGTACGGCGTGCTCGGCGACTACAGCCCGGTGCAATTTCTGCGCGAGGTCGCGCGCAAAGCGAAGATTCCGGTGGAGCGCGCGCGCTGGCTGACGTTCGAGACGGCGGCTTGGCTGTCCGAGGCGCGCGGCATCAGCGCGCTCGACCGCGGCTTTCCGCGGCGTGCTGAGCCGCAGCCGCCGACCATCGCATCGCTACGTGCCCGGCTGGCACGGCACTGCGCGTACGTGGCGGCGACGGTGCAGCCGGACGGTTTGCCCGCGTACGAGCACGACGTCGAGCGAGGCACGCACACGTACGACGGCTCGGGCGCGCGGCTGTTGTTCGTCGCGCACGCGCTCGACGCCGGCACATTTGACGGATCGCGTACGCGCACGGGACTCGAACGCTTTTTGCTGGCGCGCGATGCGGGCAAGGTGACGCGCGCGATGCCGTGGGACGTCGCGTGCGACGCGATGCTGCTCACGGCGCTCGACGAGCTCGGCGACGATGCGCTGATCGCGCGCTTCGCGCCGGACGCCGTCGAGCGGCTCGCGCAGCTCGTGCACGCCGACGGCGCGATCTTCGCGGGCCGCCGGATCGACGGCGATCTCGACTTCCTGTCGGGCTCGGTGCTCGAAGCGCTCGGCGTGATGGACCGGCGCGGCTTCAAGAGCCTTGATGCGGAGCAGCTCGCGCGCGCGTTCGCGTTCTACCGCAAGCGTTTCGATCTCGTCGCGCCGTGGGGCATGGTGTGGTGGCACACCGCCGGCTGGTTCGCGTGGCGCCACCGCGTCGACGCGTACGGCTTTGCGTGCGAGCTCGCCGATTTCGCGCTGGCGCGCCAGCACCGAGCGAGCGGCGCGTTCCTGACCGATTATACCGACGAGCCCGCGTTCCACACCGCATGCGTGCTCGAAGGCATCGTCACCGCGTGGGAATACGCGCTCGAGCGCGGCGACGCCGAGCGCGCGCGGCGCTGCCGCGACGCGTGGTTCGAAGGCCAGCGCTTCATGGAGACGCTGACGTACGGGCCGGACGACAACTACTTCCTGCGCACGGTGCCGCTCGACGGCGGCGTTCGTGCCACGCCGGTGAGCGCGAACGTGCGCACCGATTTCGTCGGCCACGCGATCTCGTCGCTGACTCGCGGCTTGCGCTTGCTCGGCGCAGCGCCGGACCACGCGGGCGCCACTTCGCCGGAACCTGTACGGTAACGGGTAGGCACGACTTTCCTGAAGGGGAATACGTCACACCGGTACCTGTCATGAGCGACCGAAACCTGCAGCGCGCGTCGTTCCTCAAGTCGCGCCGGCAGCGCCTTACTCCCGAAGAGGTCGGTTTGACGCGCAGCCCGCGGCGGCGCGTCGCTTCGCTGCGGCGCGAGGACGTCGCATTGCTCGCTGACGTGGGCGTCACGTGGTACACCTGGCTCGAGCAGGGACGGCCGATCAAGATCGCCGCCGGAACGCTCGGGCGCGTCGCAGCGGCACTGCGGCTCGACGTTTCCGAGACGGAATACCTCGAGAAGCTCGTGCTGACCGACCACAAGGACCGCCCGGAGTGGGATGCGCCGGTCGCGAAGCGCGTCCGGCTGCTCGTCGAAACGTACGCGGCCGGATACGCGTTCGTCATGGGCCCGCGCTGGGACATCCTCGCCTGGAACGAGCCGTTCGGAAAACTGTTCGAGCTATGCTGCCGCGGCATCGGTGCGGCGGCGAGCTTGGAGTCAAATGGGCTTTGGCTGATGTTCATGCATCCGCGCGCACGCTCGCTGTTTCCCGACTGGGCGGCCAACGCGCGGCGCATGGTGGCGACGTTCCGCGTCGAGTACGCCGATTACGTCGGTGACGCCGGGTTCGACGATCTGATCGGAACGCTCGGGACGAGCAGCACGGAGTTCACCTCGATGTGGGGCGACGTCGACGTCCTGTCACCGATGCGGTGGAACGTGCGCGAGATGCGCGACCCGCTCTCGAACGAAACGCTTGCGTTCGAAACGGCGAGCTTCGGCATTCCGGACTCACCGGGGCAAACGCTGGTGTTCTACATACCGTCCAGCCGATAGCTCCGCACCGCCGGACGGCGAGCGGCTCCTACGCCGTTCGATCGGGTACCTCCAGCCACTAGAACACCCGCGTCACTTCATCCCGGCCGCATGCGGTGAGACGATAGCGGACGGGGTGCGTCGCCGGCGACGGAGGAGAGTGCTCAGATGGCGGTTCAGCAACTTGCGCGGGAATGGTGGGTCGTCGCGCTGCGCGGCGTGGCCGGGATCCTGTTCGGAATCCTGGCGTTCGTCTGGCCCGGAATAACGCTGCTCGCGCTCGTGATCGTGTTCGGCGCGTACATGCTCGTCGACGGCGTCCTTGCGCTGACGCTGGCCATACGGTTTCGCCACGAGCGCGAGCGCTGGCCGATGCTGCTGCTCGAAGGGATCCTCGGGATCGCGATCGGCATCTTGAGCTTCGCGTGGCCGGGCATCACGGCGCTTGCATGGCTGTTCACCATCGCGGCGTGGGCGATCGTCACCGGCGTGCTCGAGATCGTCTTTGCGATTCGTCTGCGCAAGGTGATCAAAGGCGAGATCTTCGTCGCGCTCACCGGCGTCGCGTCCATCCTGTTCGGCATCGGGCTCATTCTCATGCCGCTCGCCGGCCTGCTGGTTTGGGCCTGGCTCGTCGGAGCGTATGCGATCGCGACGGGCGTGCTGCTCATCGCGCTCGCGCTGCGGCTGCGCAAGGCCGGCTCGTCTGCGGCACCGACGGATCTATCGCCGGCCGGAGTCTGATGAACGCCGAGCGGATGACTCAGCGCGTGCAGGAGGCGCTGAGCGAAGCGTACCAGCGCGCGCTGCGCGAGCGCCACACGCAGGTCACCGCGGAGCATCTTCTCGCAGCGCTGCTCGAACAGGAGAACGGGCTCGTCCCGGTGCTCATCCGGCAAGCCGGCGCCGACCCGCGCGCCGTCGCGCAGAAGACCGATAACGAGCTGCGCGCACAGCCGCGCTTGTCCGGCGCGAACGCCGGCTCGGCGCAGGTTTCGTTCGCGCCGCAGCTCTCGCGCCTGCTGTCGAAAGCCGACGAAGAAACGAAGGCGCTCAAAGACGAGTACGTGTCGGTCGAGCACGTGCTGCTGGCGATGCTCGACGACGGCGCGCCGGCGGCGCGCATTCTGCGCGAAGCGGGCGTCACGCGCGAAAAGCTGATGACGGCGCTGCGAGACGTGCGCGGCAACCAGCGCGTCACCAGCCAGAATCCGGAAGAGACGTACCAGACGCTCGAGAAGTACGGCGCCGATCTCACGAAATCCGCGGAGCGCGGCAAGCTCGATCCGGTGATCGGGCGCGACGAGGAGATCCGGCGCGTGATCCAAGTGCTGTCGCGCCGCACGAAGAACAATCCCGTGCTCATCGGCGAACCGGGCGTCGGCAAGACCGCGATCGTCGAAGGCCTCGCGCAGCGCATCGTCCGCGGCGACGTCCCCGAGGGATTGAAGGACAAGCGCCTGATCTCGCTCGACATGGGCGCGCTCATCGCGGGCGCGAAGTACCGCGGCGAGTTCGAAGAGCGCCTGAAGGCCGTGCTGCAAGAGGTCGTCAGCTCCGAGGGCAAGGTGCTGCTGTTCGTCGACGAGGTGCACAACGTCGTCGGCGCGGGCAAAGCCGAAGGCTCGATGGACGCAGGCAACCTGCTGAAGCCGATGCTGGCGCGCGGCGAGCTGCACATGATCGGCGCCACGACGCTCGACGAATACAGAAAGTACATCGAGAAGGACGCCGCGCTGGAGCGGCGCTTCCAGCCGGTGTTCGTCGACCAGCCCAGCGTCGAGGACACGATCTCGATCCTGCGCGGTCTGCGCGAGCGCTACGAAGTGCACCACGGCGTGCGCATCAAGGACGCCGCGCTCGTCGCGGCGGCGGTGCTGTCGAACCGGTACATCGCGGACCGCTTTCTGCCCGACAAGGCGATCGATCTCGTCGACGAAGCCGCGGCGAAGCTGCGCACCGAGATCGATTCGATGCCCACCGAGCTCGACGACTTGCAGCGGCGCATCATGCAGCTCGAGATCGAGCGCGAGGCGCTGCGCAAGGAGAGCGACGCCGCCAGCAAGGAGCGTCTGGAGCGCATCGAGCGCGAGCTCGCCGAGCTGCGCGAAGACGCCGCCGCGCTCAAAGCGCGCTGGTCCGCGGAGAAGCAGCAGGTCGATCAGGTGCGCGCGCTGCGCGCGGAGATCGACGCCGTGAAGGTCGAGATCGAGCAAGTGGAACGGCAGTACGATCTCAACCGCGTCGCCGAGCTGCGCTACGGCAAGCTGGCCGATCTCGAGCGCCGGCTCGCGGCGTTGGAACAGGCGAACGCGCAGAACGGCAAAGGTCCGCGGCTCGTCAAGGAAGAGGTCGACGAAGAGGACATCGCGGCGATCGTGAGCCGCTGGACCGGCATCCCGGTTTCGAAGCTGCTCGAAGGCGAGAAGCAGAAGCTGCTGCACCTCGCGGACGAGCTGCACGAGCGCGTCATCGGCCAAGACGAAGCGGTCGAGGCGGTGAGCGAAGCGGTGCTGCGCGCGCGCGCGGGGCTCTCCGATCCGAACCGCCCGATCGGCTCGTTCATCTTCCTCGGGCCCACCGGCGTCGGCAAGACCGAGCTCGCGCGCGCGCTCGCCGCGTTCCTGTTCGACGACGAGCGCGCGCTGATCCGCATCGACATGTCGGAGTACCAGGAGAAGCACACCGTCGCGCGGCTGATCGGCGCGCCGCCGGGATACGTCGGTTACGACGAAGGCGGCCAGCTCACGGAAGCCGTGCGCCGCCGCCCGTTCTCGGTCGTGCTGTTCGACGAGATCGAGAAGGCCGCGCCGGACGTGTTCAACGTGTTCCTGCAGATTCTTGACGACGGCCGCCTCACCGACGGCCAAGGCCGCACGGTCGATTTCCGCAACACGATCCTCATCATGACGTCGAACATCGGCAGCCACCGAATCCTCGGTTTCAGCGAGGCGTCCGAGACCGGCTACGCGCTGATGCGCGCGACGGTGCTCGACGAGCTGCGTCAGCAGTTCCGGCCGGAGTTTCTCAACCGCGTCGACGAGATCGTCGTGTTCAAGGCGCTCAGCGAAGAACAGCTCGAGCAGATCGTCGAGATCCAGCTCGAACGGCTGCGCCGGCGCTTGGCCGACCGGCACCTCACGCTCGAGCTGACGCCGGCGGCGCGCCGCCATCTCGTCAAATCCGGGTACGATCCGGTGTACGGCGCGCGCCCGCTCAAGCGCGCCATCCAGCGCGAGCTCGAAACGGCGCTCGCGCGCAAGATTCTCGCCGGCGAGCTCGACGACGGAGAAACCGTCACCGTCGATTACGACGAGCTGCGCGGCGAGCTGACGTTCACCGCGCAACCGATCGAGCAAGCCGCCGTCGCGGCCGCCGCGGGCGCATAGCACAACGACACGCAGCATCGAGGGACCTCATGGCAGCACCAGTCGTCGGGATCGATCTCGGCACGACCAACTCCGTCATCGCGGCGATGCAGGGCGGGCAGCCCGACGTCATTCCGAACGCGGAAGGCAGCCGCACGACGCCGTCCGTGGTCGCGTTCACCAAGACCGGTGAACGGCTCGTCGGACAGCTCGCGAAGCGCCAGGCGATCGTCAACCCCGACCGCACGATCTCGTCGATCAAGCGCCACATGGGCACCGAGTACAAAGTCAAGATCGACGGCCGCGAGTACACGCCGCAAGAGATCTCGGCGATGATCCTGCAGAAGCTCGTCAACGACGCCTCCAACTACCTGGGCGACCGCGTCACGAAAGCCGTCATCACCGTGCCGGCTTACTTCAACGACGCGCAGCGCCAAGCCACCAAAGACGCCGGCAAGATCGCCGGGCTCGACGTGCTGCGCATCATCAACGAGCCGACCGCGGCCGCGCTGGCGTACGGGCTCGACAAGAAAGAGCACGAGACGATCCTCGTGTGGGATCTCGGCGGCGGCACGTTCGACGTCTCGGTCCTGGAAGTGGGCGACGGCGTGTTCGAGGTCAAAGCGACCAACGGCGACACGCATCTGGGCGGCGACGACTACGACGGCCGCATCGTCGCGTGGCTCGTCGCGGAATACCGCAAAGACCAAGGCATCGACCTCGGCAACGATAAGCAGGCCGTTCAGCGGCTCACCGAGGCGGCGGAGAAGGCGAAGGTCGAGCTGTCGAACGTCGTGCAGACGTCGATCAACCTGCCGTTCATCACGGCGGATGCGAGCGGTCCCAAGCACCTCGAGTACACGCTGACGCGCGCGAAGTTCGAGGAGCTCACCGCCGATCTCACCGAGCGCACCATCAAGCCGTTCCAGAACGCCATCGCGGACGCCAGGCTCGACGTCGCGCGGATCGACGAGGTGATCCTGGTCGGCGGCGCGACGCGCATGCCCGCGATCCAGCAGCTCGTCCGCCGGCTGACGAAGAAAGACCCGAACCTGACGGTCAATCCGGACGAAGTCGTCGCCGTGGGCGCGGCGATCCAAGGCGGCGTGCTGTCCGGCGAGGTCAAGGACGTCGTGCTGCTCGACGTGACGCCGCTGTCGCTCGGTATCGAGACGATGGGAGGCGTGACGCACAAGCTGATCGAGCGCAACACGACGATCCCGACGCGCACGTCGGAGATCTTCACGACCGCCGACGACAATCAGACCGCAGTCGACGTCCACGTCGTGCAGGGCGAGCGCGAGATGGCCGCCGACAACAAGACGCTCGCGCGCTTCCGGCTCGAAGGGATCCCGCCCGCGCCGCGCGGCGTTCCGCAGATCGAGGTCACGTTCGACATTGACGCCAACGGCATCGTGAGCGTCAACGCGAAAGACCTCGGCACGGGCAAAGAGCAGAAAGTCACGATCACCGCGACGAGCAATCTTTCGAAGAACGAGATCGACGAGATGGTGCGCGATGCCGAGGCGCACGCGGCCGAAGATCGCCGCAAGCGCGAAGAGGCGGAGATCCGCAACGAGGCGTCGAGCCTCATCTATTCCACCGAGAGAGCGCTCAAGGACGCGGGCGACCGCGTGGAGCCCACCGTTCGCGGCGAGGTCGACAACGCACTCGGCGAGCTCAAACGCGTCGCGGAGAACGGGACGGCGGCGGAGATCAAGTCCGCGACCGACCGGCTGCAGCAAGTCGCGCAGCGGCTGAACGAAGCGCTCTACCAGCCTGCGGGTGCGGGCGCGCGCGGCGGCACGAACGGCGCGTCCGCGGGCGGCAGCGGCAACGGTCAGCCGTCCTCCGACGGCTCCGGCGCACGCACCGGAGGCGGAGCGCGCGGTGAAGACGTGATCGACGCAGAGTACAAAGAGACGTAGCGCGCAAGCCGTGGAGACCCAACCGCAGCCGGACGCCGCGGCGGAACGCGCGCGCGCGGACGACTTTCAGTCGAAGTACCTCCTGGCCGCGGCCGAGGTCGAGAACACCCGCAAGCGCGAGCGGCGCCGCTCGGACGACGCCGCGCGCGCGCTCAAGAAACGGCTGCTGCTGCGGTTCTTGCCGGTGCTCGACAACCTCGAGCGCGCGCTCGCATACGAGGACTCAGGCCAGGTGCGCGCGGGTTTGGACGCAACGCTTCGCGGCTTTGAGTCCGTGCTCGGGAGCGAAGGCGTCGCGCCGATCGAGACGGCGGGACAACGCTTCGACCCGAGCGTGGCGGAGGCGGTCGGCACGCAGCCGGCGGACGGCGTCGCTGACGAGACCGTTCTCGCGCAGACGCAGCGCGGCTACCGCCTCGATGACGAGGTGCTGCGCCCGGCGCACGTCATCGTCGCCAAAAAGGCGTAACCGCCTCGATGGCCGTTGCCTACAAGGACTATTATCAGGTCCTCGGCGTCCCCAAGACCGCGAGCGAGAAAGAGATCAAGTCCGCCTACCGCAAGCTGGCGCGCAAGTGGCATCCTGACGTCAACTCCGGCAATCCCAAAGAAGCCGAAGAGAAGTTCAAGGAGCTCCAGGAAGCCTACGAAGTCCTAGGCGATCCGGAGAAGCGCCGCAAGTACGACGCACTCGGCAGCGACTGGGAGCGCGCGTCGGAACGGGCCGACGAGCAGCGGCGCCATCGCGCGGAACAAGAGCGCACGGTCGATTTCGGCGATCTCGAAGGCGAGTTCGGCGCGAACGGCTTCTCCGATTTCTTCGACACGTTCTTCTCGCAGGTCGGACGGCGCCGCAGTGCGGCCGCGGACGTGCCGCGGCGCGGCCGCGACATCGAAGGCACGATCGAGCTCGGCCTGCGCGACGCGTACGCCGGCGGCACGAAGTCGCTCACGCTGCAGCTGGACGACGTGTGCCCGGACTGCGGCGGCACGGGCGTTCGCGAGAACCGCATCTGCCCGACGTGCCACGGCACCGGGCGCGTCACGACCGCCAAGACGCTCGAGGTGCGAATCCCGCGCGGGGTGCGCGACGGCCGGCAAATCCGGCTGCGGGGCCAGGGCGGGCGCGGCGAGAACGGCGGCCCGCCGGGCGACCTGTATCTGCGGGTGCGGTTGAAGGACGACGACGTCTTCGAGCGGGATGGTGACGACCTGTACGCCGACCTCCCGGTGAGCGTGTACACGCTCGTCCTCGGCGGTGAGGTCCGCGTACCGACGCTCGCCGGAGACGTGACGATGAAGATTCGGCCGGAAACGCAGAACGAACAGACGATGCGGCTCGCCGGGAAAGGGATGCCGCACGAAAACGGGGGCAACGGCGACGAGTACGTGCGCCTGGTCGCGCGCTTGCCGCAAGGGCTGAGCGAACGCGGGCGCGAGCTCGTCCGCGAGCTCGCCGAGCTGCATCCCGTGTAGCGCGCTCACCGTGTTTCGCCGAAACGGTCCCGACGCGAACCGGCGGCCGATCGCGCACACGCACGTGCACGAATGGATCTCGCGCTATTTGGAGTGGGCGCAGGACGCGATCGTCGCGTCGCTGGCGGTCGTCGTGCTCATCGTCATGGTCCAAGCGCTTTGGACGCTCGCGCGCGTCGCGCTCTTCGAAGGACGCGAGCCGCGCGTCGTGCTGCCGCAGATCGTGCTGCTGCTGATCCTCGTCGAGCTGTTCCGCACGCTGCTGTTCTACCTGCGCGAGCACCGCGTCGCGGTCGGCCTGATGATCGAGATCGCGATCGTCGGCGTGCTGCGCGAGCTGCTCATCAACCCGCCCGGAACCGCGCTGTTCAACGCGGCCGGTCTCGCGATGGTGCTGCTGGTGCTCGGCGGGCTCATGGTCGCGAACCGTCTCACCGAACCGCGTTCGCTCGCGCACGCGGAGGAGAGCATCGCGGACGACGATCCGTCCGACGCGCCGGCCCAGGTCCGCTAGGTGACGCGAACGCGCGTCACGTTTTGCGCATGCCCGAGAAGAACGTGCGGTGGTTTGCGACCATGCGCGATACCGTCGCTTCGTCGGGCAGCAGGCTCGTCGCGCCGTGCTCGAACGTGCCGCCGAGCACGATGCCGTCGGAGCGCGGGAACATATATCCGCGCGGGCCGAGCGTGATGTAGTCGACGGCGGGCTGCGGCGCGAGCACCGACAGCTGGCCGCGCACGGGCTCGAGCGCAGGATCGCCGAACAGCGCGGCGGCCCCCAAGCCCGTGCAGTTCACGATCAGCGGCTCGTCGAGCGCCGACACGTCCGCGGCGGCGTGGAACTCGCGCACCACCAGCCGTCCGCCGCGCTCGAGATAGTCGTCTTGGAGCCGGCGCAGATACCGGTTGGGTTCGATGAGCATCGTGAGGAAGCGCGTCGCGTAGCGCGTCGGAAACGGGTGCTCGCCCGGACCGAACTGGTGCACCGCCGGATAGAGATGACGGATCGGCGTCAGGGCCGGGTTGTCGAGGAACGCGCGGGCGAGCTCGTCGCGGCAGTCGTAGTTCTCGATCCACCGCACGCCGTACGCGTCGCCGAGCAGCGTCTGGTAGCGCGCGTACGCGAGCTCCGCGGCGCGGCTGTACTGCGCACGGAACGCGTCCGTCACGTCCGTGGACGAGAACACGGACGTCGGGCTCCACTGCGCGCCGGACTTGTTCGACGTCGTGTCGGGCGGAACGTCGCGCGCGTAGATCGTGACGTCGAAGCCGCGGTCCTGCAGCACGCGCGCCATGCTGAGCCCGATGACGCCCGAGCCGAGCACCGCCGCACGGCGCTTCTCGGTTTGCAGCGCGAGCTCCGACGCGATGATCGCGCAGCCCCACGACAGCGACATGCCGCCGCCGCCGTGCCCGTAGTTGTGCACGACCGTCTTTGCGCCGAGCGCTTCAGCCCGCAGTACGAAACCGGCGTCGCGATACGGGCGCAGCCCGACCGTCGTCCGGGTGACGTTCTCGAGCGCGACATTGACCGGAACGAGCCGCCGCGCGCGCTCGGCGGCGAACGCCGCCGAACCGGGCCGGAGAACCGCCGCCGCCGCGGTGCCCGAAGCAATCGAAAGAAACGACGCACGTCTCACGGGCGCACGAGTTCAGCGCAGCGCGGCGCCGTCCCGTTCGCGCGCGGTTGCACGTGCCGATTCGGTCGCGCCGCCGGCTCGGTCAGGTGCGTTCGAACACGGCGGCCGCCAGGCCGAGCGCGATGACGCCCGCGAAGGCGATCGCGACGACGGCGCTGGAGACCGAGCTGCGCAGCAGCACAAAAGCGAGCAGCACCGCGACCGCGACCGCGATCGGAGCGCGGCGTGAGTCGCCCGCGATGAACTCCCAGATCGCCGCGAGGTTCATGCGGCGGCCGTTCTCGGCACGCGCGCGACGCTGATGAGCACCGCGGACACGGCGAGATAGAACGCCGCAAGAATCAGCAGCGAAAGATCGGCGCCAAACCACGCGATTCCGAGGCCCTCGCCGGTCCAGAACGTACCGAACGACGTGAGCATGATCCCGACCACGAACTTCATGGTGTTCTCCGGCACGCGCGAAGCCGGCGCCTTGAGCGCGATGCCCGCCAGCACGACGAGCAGCACGGCGGCGGCCGCACCGGCGGCCGACCATCCGAGCGCGGCGGTCGACGCGGCGCCGAACGTGACGACGATGATCGCCACTTCAAGCCCTTCGATCAGCACGGCTTTGAACGACGTCACCAAACCAATCCGGTCGGCCTGAACGTCTTCGGCGGCGCGCAGCGCCGAGATCTCACGCGCGAACGCGGCTTCCTCGTCGCGCAGCGCTTTGCGGCCCGAATAGCGCAGGATCGCCTTGCGCAGCCACGCCAGGCCGAACAGGATCAGCACGATCCCCACGACGAGCTTGAGCTGGTCGATGGGGACGAGGCGCAGCAGCGGCCCGAACACGGCGACGATCAGCGCGAGCACGAGCAGCGCGAACGCCGCGCCGCGCAGCGCCACCGGCCACGAGCGCGTGACCCCGACCGCGAGCACGATGGTCAGCGCTTCGACCGCCTCGACCGCGGAGGCGAGAAAACTGGTTCCGGCGAGCGTCCATCCGTTCACCCCTGTGTGAACACCGCTTCACCCCGTCCGGGATTCGGCCAGGGCCGGCGCCCGCACGCGGTCGAGCACGGCGCGGAACCGCGCGTCCTCGCGAACCCCGTCGTACAGCGGGTGGTGCAGCGCAAAGACGCACCACGGATCGCGCTCGCCCGCCGCACGACCGAGGATGCGCGCCGCGGCCGGGCCGTCGAAGCGCGCGGCGGCCGGCAGCGCCGCGTTGAACGACGAGACGAACGCGCCGCTGCGCGCCAGCTCGGCGAGCGCTTTCTCGGCCGCGTGCGCGATGTCGCGCTCGCCGCCCCGAATCGCGCAGAATGCCGTCAGTGCGATCCCGGATTGCGACGTGCGCGTGGCTTCGTGCGCGCGCAGCACGCCGAGCCCGTCGGCGTTGCGGCCGCTCAGCGACAGCGCGGTCGCGCGATAGCAGAGCGCGTTGTGGTACGACGGATCGAGGTCTAGCACGAACTCGGTGCGATCGAGCGCGGCTTCCAAACGCCGCGCGAACACGTCGCATACGGCGAGCGCCGTATGCAGCGAGAGATCGTACGGCGCGTCGCGCAGCGCGTTCTCGACGTCGTCCTGGGCAGCGTCGACCTCGCCGACCGCGATGCGGCACCAAGCGCGGTAGGCGAGCGCCGTGGCGTACCGCGGGTTCGCGGCGAGCGCCGTCGCGAACCAGCGCTCCGCTTCACCGAAATCACGGTCGTGGTAGAACGCGATATCGCCCAGCGCGGCGGCGGGCTGCGGCGCGGATGCGTCCAGCGCGAGCGCGCGCCGTGCGGCGGCGCGCGCACGCTCGAACGCCTGCGCGGGGTGCTCGAGAAGATACTCCGCGCGAAGCAGATGCACGTCCGCCAAACCGGCGTGCGCCGGCGCGTGCGCCGCATCCACCGCGATCGCTCTTTCGAAGAGCTCCTCCGCTTTGGCGAAGCCCTCGCGCGTGCGCTTCTCCCAGAAGAAACGCCCGCGCAGCGTGAGCCGCTCGACCTCCGTGCGGCACGGCGGGCCCGCCGCGTCGACCGTCACCGGCGCGACGAAGCGGTATCCGCGCCCAGGCTCCGTCGTGACGTACGCTCGCCCGGGTGCGTGCGACCCCAGCGTCGTGCGCAGCAGAAACACTTGCTGCGCGAGGTTCTGGTCGCTCACGATGTCATCGGGCCACAGCGATTCGTACAGCTCGTCGCGCGACACCAGCCGCCCCGCGGCGCGCACGAGCACTTCGAGCAGCGCGAAGGTCTTCGGCCGGAGCGGAACGGCGACGTCGTGGCACAGCAGCGTGCGCGACCGCACGTCGACGGTGAACGGGTCGAACCGCATCAGCATACGGTTCGAGCGTAGCCCGTAAAGCGCTCGCTCGCCAGCGCCAATGGAGCGCCCCAAGCCGGTGCCACGGCGTCGACGCCGAACGTGTCTCCCGGCGAAAGGGGGAGCGGGATGCCGAAATTGCGTTGCTCGTTCTGCAAGAAAACGGACTCGGAAGTTTCCAAGCTGGTGGCGGGTCCGCGGGTGTACATCTGCGACACCTGCGTCGTCGTCGCGAGCCGCCTAATGGAGGCTCCGCCCGAGCGGCGACCGCCGTCCGAGCATGCGGCGCCGTTGCAGCGGATTTCCGGGGCCGTTCGGCGTTTGCTGCATTGGCGCGACATGCGAGCCGTCGCCGGTTCTTGAGCCCGGGCGGTTCTAGGCGGCGAACGCGGTATGCCGTCGGCTACCACGCAGCGGCGCCGAACCGCAGCCGTTGAGAACTTCTTGAAGACTTCCGTGCCGCCCGGTGGCATGGTGGTCGAGAGAAACGTTCTTCTTCGGAGGTCGAAGTGCTCGGCATCGTCGTTCCGGTGGCCGCGGTAGCGTCTGCCACGCCAACCCCGCGACCGGTCGCGGTCATTCCGTTCGTTCGTAACGACAAGCTCATGATGGTGAAGGTCCGCATCGGCAACTCGCGGCCGCTGTGGTTCACCGTCGACTCCGGTGCGCGTCACAGCGTGCTCGATCCGGCGACGGCGAAGATGCTGCATCTTCGGCTCGGTGCGGCGGGCACGACGACCGGTACTGGAAAAGGAGCCGTCCCGCTCGTTCACGCCGCGCCGGTGACGCTCGTCGCCGGCTCGGCGGTCGTGCGTGTGGCGGCGCCAATCGTCATCGATCTCAGCCGGGTACCGCTCCCGAAGCCCAGCGCGGGCCTGCTCGGTGCGGAGCTGTTCGAGCAGTACATCGTGCGGATCGACTACGGCGGCCGCGAGATACGCCTGTTCGACCGCAGCGCGCGGTTCGCGAACGACTCGCTCGCGAGCGTGCCGCTGCGCGAGCGCAAGCATGCGTTCTACGTGCCGGTGACGGTCGTCGTCAACGGAACGCCGCATGCGGTCGACGCGCGGATCGATCTCGGATCCGGCGACTCGCTGTCATCGCCGTTGGTGAAGCTATCGCGCGAGCAGCGCACGACGACGCTCGGTGCGGGTCTCGGCCGCGATTTTCGCGGCGCGTCGGGCGTATACGACTCGGTGTCGCTGGGCCCGTACCGCATCAAGCACGTGTGGGCGCCCTGGAGCGAAACGCCGATGATCGGAATGGAAATCTTCCGGCGCTTCATCACGACGTTCGACGTCGCGCACGGCCGGCTCTATCTCGAGCCGGCAGCGGCGCTCGCCGACCCGGTCCCCTCGCCGGCTTCGTAAGAGCGAATGCCGCGCGGCTCGAGCGGCAGGGTTTCCGCGCGGAAGCACTAACTATAGAATTAGTCGTTAGCGAAGGGGTCGCTTTTCGGCGGCGCCATCACGCCTTCTACCGAGGGTCTTCATGTCCAACATCGTCCGTGCGTTCGCCGCTGCTGCGATCGTACTGATTTTCGTCATGCCGCCGGCCAATGCGCAATCCGTTCCGGCAAATGCCGGCCAGTTCGCAGCCGCGGTGAAGCGCGACGGCTTCGAGCGCGCGTGGTCGGCGGTGCCGCTCGCGCGCCGCAACGATCCGGCGTACTTTCCGGAATCTGATTTGGACGAGCTCGGCTACGATCTGCTGGTTTCGCTGAAGCGTCCGGACGACGCGGTGCGCGTGTTCGAGCTCGCCGCGCGGCTGTTTGCGCAATCGTGGAACGCCTTCGACAGTCTGGGCGAGGGCTATCGCGCCGCGCACCGCGATACCGACGCCGTCGCGGCGTATCGCCGGTCGTTCGAGCTGTTCCCGAACAACTGGAACGCGTGGCGATCGCTAAACGCGCTCGGCGCTCCGCTCGGGGACGCCGCGATCGCCGGCGCGCTGCGGTCACTGATGCCGGACGACGTCGTGTACGACGAGAACGTCGTGTACGGGCGTGTCGGCTCGCGCGAGCTGCGCCTGCACGTCGTGCGCCCGAAGAGCGATTCCGGGACGCCGAAGCCGGCGATCGTCTACGTGCACGGCGGCGGCTGGTTCGAGGGCCGCAAGGAAGACGGTCTCGTGGGGCTCGTGCACTTCGCGCGGCGCGGGTACATCGGCGTGGCGGTGGAGTACCGGCTCAGCGGCGAGCAGCCGTTTCCCGCGCAAGTCGAGGACGTGAAGACCGCGATTCGCTTCCTGCGCGCAAACGGCGCGCGCTTCGATGTCGATCCGAACCGGCTCGCGCTTTGGGGCAACTCCGCGGGCGGAAACGTGGCCGCGCTGGCCGCGCTGAGCGGCGATACGGACTTCGTCCCAGCCGGAGCGTCGTGGCAAGGCGTTTCGAGCCGCGTGAAAGCGCTGTGCGACTGGAACGGCCCGACCAAGCTCGCAACGCCGGAAGCGCTCGCGAACGCCGATCCGCTGGGCACTGCGGAGAACCGGCTCTTTCACGGGCCCATCAAGGATCACATGGCGGAAGCGGAACGGGCGAACCCGGTTGCGTACGTGACGCGCGATTCACCGCCGGCCTGGATCGTGCACGGTCTCGCCGACACCGTCGTCACGCCGTCGAACAGCGATGCGCTCGCGGCGGCGCTCCGATCACAGGGCATCGACACGACGTACGTGATGCTTCCCCGCGCCGGGCATTTCGCGCCGTACAGCCTGCGCCCCGGCCAGGTCGCGAACGGCATCGCCGCGGCGGGCGCCGAGTACATCGCACAGTCGATGGACTACTTTCTCGACTCACGCGTACGCCGCTGAGCGGCGCCCTCGCGCGAGCGAGCGATGCGAGCCGTCGCTCGCGTGGGTCCAGGTGTGTGCGCGGAGGAGGCGATCACCATCGCGGCGATACGGCGTGCCGTCTTTGCCGCGATGAGGTTGCCGCGTTTCGCGCCTGATGCCGCCGCGCCGTCGAACAGCACGTCGAGCTGTTCGGCGACGTCGTCCGGGTTGTCCAAGCCCGCTTCGCGGGCGCGGTCGCGGAACCACGCGCGCCGCTTCTCCAGCAGATGCTCGATCAAGCGGCGCGCGGGATGCCGCGGCTCGGTGAGCTCCGCGGTGAAGATGATGTACGGGCAGCCGCGGTAATCGCTGCCGTCCAGGAACGTCTCCAGCACGTCGAACGCGCCGAGGATGCGTTCCGTCGGTGTGCCGTGCTCCGGGAACTGCACGCGCGGTGCGCGGCGCAGCGACGCGGCGATCAGCTCGTCCTTCGAGCGGAAGTGCCGGTAGAGCGTGCGCTTCGTCAACCCGGCCGTCGCGGCCACCAGATCGACTCCGACGGCGTGGATGCCGTCGCGGTAAAAGAGGCCGGCGGCCACCTCGGCGATGTAGTCCGGCATCGGCTGTCCCGCGGGACCTCGTAGGCGCATTCCGGAGCGTTTGCCGCGCTTCGTATACCAGCCTGTATACGTGCGCACGCGGTCCCGCAGGGCGCAAAACCAGGATGCTTTCGTACACAGGGGCGTATCCGAGCGCTTCGGTAGCGCGCGGCATGAAGAAAGGCTCCCTGGCGCTGGTCGTTGCGGCCGGCGCGCTCGTTCTCTCGACGTCGCTCGGCATCCGCCAAACGTTCGGTCTGTTCATCGGGCCGATCGCGGCCGATCATCTCGTCGGAATCGGTTTCTTGTCGTTCGCGATCGCGTTGCAGAATCTCGTGTGGGGACTCGCGCAACCGTTCGCCGGCGCGCTGACCGATCGCTTCGGTCCCGCGCCCGTCGTCGCCGGCGGCGCCGTCCTGTACGGCGCGGGACTTCTCGCTGTCGTGCACCGGCCCGACGCGCTTGCCGTCGTGCTCGGCTTCGGCGTGCTCGTCGGTGTCGGGCAAAGCGCGATGACGTTCGCGGTCGTCATCTCGTCGGTGAGCCGGGCCGCGGACGCTGCGCGGCGCGCGACGGCGGTCGCGTTCGCCGCCGCGGGCGGGTCGCTCGGACAAGTCGCGCTCGTTCCGGTCGCGCAGATCGCAATCTCGCACTCGGGCTTTCGCGCCGGCCTGACGATCTTGGCATTCGTGATCGTCGCCGTTGCGCCGCTGGGATTGCTGCTGCGCCAACGGGCGCAAGCCGCGCCGGCCGCGAGCGTTCCGGTCGCGACGAGCGCCGCGATTCGCACGGCGCTGCGGGATCCGAGCTTCTTGTTTCTCACCGCCGGGTTCTTCGCGTGCGGCTTCCAGCTCGCGTTCATGGGCGTGCATCTGCCGACGTATCTCGGGATGTGCCACATCGGCGCGAACGTCGGCGCGGCGGCGCTCGCGACGATCGGTTTCTTCAACATCATCGGAAGCTTCGGGTTCGGCCGCGCCGCCGACCGCGTGCAGCCGCAGGTGCTGCTCACGATCCTCTACGCCGTGCGGGCGACCGCCACCGCCGCGTTTCTCGCGATCCCGATCTCCGCGGTCACGACGCTCGTCTTCGCCGTGGTCATGGGCCTGACGTGGCTTGGGACGGTGCCGCTCACGAACGCCGTGATCGCACGGCTGCACGGGCTGCCCAATTTGGGCGCGCTCTTCGGTCTGTGCTTCGTCGGCCACCAGATCGGCAGCTTCTTCGGCGCGCTCGCCGGCGGGCTGGCGCTTCAGTACATGGACTCGTACACGCCGGTGTGGATCTCGATCGTCGTCGTCGGTTACGCCGCCGCGCTCCTCAACGTACCGATCCGCTATCGAACGCCGCTCGTTCCCGCAGCGTGACAGGCCGCCGGCGGCACCCAGAAGGGCTGCGCCGCGTGGTATCGGGTCCGCAACCATCGCGGACCATCATGCCGTCACGGATGATCGTGAGCCCTTTGAGCGATGACAGCGGTTTCGACGGGCGCAGGCTGCTCGTCGTTGTGAACAAGGTCTGGGAAGCGGACCCGCTCGAGGGCGCGCTCTCCGCTGGTCCCTCCGCCGTTTCGGAGTCGTACCGGCCGCGCCCGGATTCCGTGCAGTTCGTTCGCGTGCAGGGCACGCGCGGGATGCGCGGTTACGTCACCGCCGCCAAGGATCTTCGCACCGAAATATGGTGCATCGAAGAACTGATTCCGGACGGCGCCGACAAATCGAGCTCGCTGGAGAAGGCGAAGGTCTTGTCGCCCTTGCTTTCCGATCCGTCGGTCCGGCTCGTCATCGCCACCGGCACGGCCGCGAGCTCGCCGGACATCCCCCCGTGGGGCTCGACGCAAAACGGCTGCGTGGCGATCGGGCGGAACGCATTCGTACACGACGGCAACCCGGGAGCCGAACCCGCCAAACATTGGCCGCCGCCGGCTGCCGACTCCGTGCTCGCGAGCGCGCTGAGCTCGAGCGGCTTCGCGCAGCTGCTGCGGGAGCCGGACTTCTCGACGGCCGTCGGGGCACGCATGCTCAAGCCGCCCAACGATCCCGCGGTCAACGTCGGGACGCTGATCGACGCCGACTCCGTTGCGCTCTCCGACGTGAACGTCACCGACTCGAAGATGTATGCCGTCGCGGACAACGCGACGTTCGAAGCATTCAAAGCGTTGCACCACGGCGGAACCGTCGCGGCGATCGATACGACGCTCGGCGTGATCCGCAGCTGCACGCCCGAGAAAATACCGTTTCTGTTCGTCGCAGGCATCGTAAACCGCGCGTACCACTTCGGCGACGAGGTTGCGCCGCGGCCGTACGCACAGAACTTCGCGGGCGCACACAACGCCGGAATAGCGATCGCGTTCCTGCTGCGCGAGATCGCCGCGCATCCCTGACCGGCATAGCGGACGGCGCGCGCCCGCACAGGCTACGCGGAGCTCATGCCGTCAGCCGCGCGGCGAGCGCGCGCGCGGTTTCTTCGACGTTCGTTCGCGTCGTATCGAGGATCTCGCAGCCGAACCGCTCGGCGAGCGAGCGATAGAGCGCGATCCATCGCTCGTGATTCTCCTCGCCCGCGCCGCGGCGCTCCCGCTCGCCAAGGCGTGACAGCGTCGTGTCGAGGTCGGTCGAGCACACGATCGTGCACGGCAGCGGCGACCATGCGTCCCAGTATGCTTCGGGCAGCAGTGTGAAGACGGTCATCCAGTGGCGGTCGAAGACCACCGCATCGCCGGCGCCGAGCTGCGCGGTGCGCACGCACGCGAGCGCGTGACGGTTCGCCTCCTCGTAGCGACCCGCCGAGGCGAGCGCGAAAAGCCGCTCACCGCGCTCCCCGCCGAACGGTCTGGCATACGCGGCTCCGCTCAGATCGGCGACACGCTGCGCCAGGGACGTCTTGCCCGAACCGTCGTGACCGTCAAAAGCGACGATCACTCCTTGGGGTGGAGGAGAACCGCGTCATCGAACACGCTGTACGCGATCTTCCCCGATGAGATCCAACCGCCGCCGAGCGCGGTCGGCGGCAGGACCACGACGCCGCTGCGCGACACGCGCAACGCGTCCCCGCCGTCGGCCGCTCGCCGCAGCACGACGCCGTCTGCGCGCACCTCGGCGCCAACGTATCCCTTGCCCGCGATTCCCAGCGCCTGACGCGCCGCCTCCGGAAGCACCAGAACGCCGCGAGGCGAGATGCTGACGGTCCGGGTGAAAGCTTGCGCCGCCGTACTCATGGTGTCGTCTCCTTGCCCGCTATGGGTGGGGCGTTCGGGAATATTTGCTGGTACAGATTGCGATAGCGCTCGTACACGAGATCGGGCGCGTCACCGCGCCGCCACGAGTCTTTGTCGCCCGGTTCGGAACGTTCGGGATCGCCGCTTCCGTGGCGGACGCGCATGCAGTCGGGACTGATCTCGCCGTACAGCGTTGTTCCCGTGCGGTCGATGAAGAAGCAGATGTCCACGAGGGTCACGTCGTGCTCCGCGAAGAGTGCCTCGAGCCACGCGAACGCCGAGCGCGCGACCTTCTTCGCGCGAGCGGGATCGAGCATCCAAAGGGCAGCGTAGTCGTCCGAGATCGGTTCATCGGCGAGCATGCTGCCCGAATCATCGCACAGCGGGTGGCGCCAGTCAAAACAGACCACTGGTTCGGAGAACCGTGTCCAGGCGCGCACGGGACCGGAGCCGAGCGTACTGCGGTGCCGCTCCGTATACCGGTAGCGGTGCAGCGGAGACCCGACGTGGTAGCGCTTCACCCGTACTTCGAGATTGCATGGCTCCACGTCGCGCTGCAGCAGCAGCGGACCGTCTTCGGTCTCCTCGAGTCCCAGAAACGCGGTCCGGATGTCGAGCGTCCCGTCGCGCGCCGCACGTTCCATCCCGCCGAAGGTTTCCGCGGCGAAGTACGCGCGAACGACGTCCGTTCCGGGCACCTCTCCGTAGCGGTTATGCGTGAACGAGTAAACGGTGGGCTTGAGCTTGATCGCCAGTATGCCGGGCGCGTAGCGGCGGATCACCTTGCTCTCGCCTTCGGTGACGAATGGAAGCCGCTCGAAGTCGATCGTCCGCGCCGCGTCTAGCATCTCCACGCCACCCTCATTTCGACGGAAATACCGGACACGTGGATTTGTGAGGCATCCGGCCCAAGTCCTTTAAGACCGCCGCAGTGGCGAGGAACGCGCGGCACATTGCCGATACGGCCTCGCCTTCGGCGACGGCCCGGCGCTGGCGTTCGAGATCGTAATCCCAGCGCTCCACCAGCAGTGCGCGCAGCCGCTCCTTATGGACCGGCTCACCGGCGACCGCCGCGATACCCTTGTAGATGTGCATCGGTACCTTCACGAAGTACTCGAACAACTCGGCCCGATCGTCGAGGGCGGTGCTCTCCGATTGCGCGAGATGTGCCGCCATGCCGAGCAGCTGGCGCATCCGAAGGTAGCCGAAACTGAAGTTGCGAGCCGATAGAGCATCGTGCGGCTTGAGCACGATGC
Organism: Vulcanimicrobiota bacterium; assembly: GCA_028287565.1. Classification (GTDB taxonomy): domain Bacteria; phylum Vulcanimicrobiota; class Vulcanimicrobiia; order Vulcanimicrobiales; family Vulcanimicrobiaceae; genus Vulcanimicrobium. Next base: position 44,447 of record JAQBPK010000259.1, on the reverse strand, counting down.
TCACCTCGCCGTATGCGCAGCGCGCGTTCGAGTCCATGTTGTCGCCGCACGCGAGCTGATAGAGGCGAAAGCCTTCGGCGTCGTACACGGCGAGGTTCAGGGGCTTGCACCCGTACGCCAAGTTCGATCCGCTCAGCATGCGCAGCGCCCGGTGGGTGTCACCGACGACGGCGATGACGTCATAATCCGCGAAAGACTCGCTCGAGACCGAAGAACCGTAGACGACGAGAGCACGCAGATCGGTGCCGAGGATAGTTTGCAGCTGAGGCACGAAGCCGAAACGCTCGCGTTCGTGCGGCGTCAGCGCGGCGTCGTCGAGGCGCGATGCCGGCACGGAGGGTTCGTTGCGGAAGAGCGCGCGAAGCGCCTCGTGATAGAGATCCTTGAGCGCGATGAGGCGGGTGACGTCGTCCGCGGGATCCGTCGCGACACCGATAATCATCCGTTCGAGCCGCTCGGCGTCGACGTCTAGCCCGGCGATTCGCGCGTTCTTGCAGCCGATCCAAAGATGCCGCAGCTTGCTGCGAATTGTCGCGGCGCTGTAACGAAGCTGTACGATGGCGGCGCTCAACGTGCAGCCGGCGAGAAAAATACGGGAACGGAGGTGGAGAAGCTGGCCCGGCGCGTCGTTGACGGATCGCGTGCCGCCCGTCATTGCCCGGAAGAAGGCCGGATGGTATGCCGCCGAGGCGTCCAGGAGCGACCGCGGGATCGGACGCGGGTTCACCAGCGAGAGCGAGCGCGCCACTTCGAAAAACCGCAGCAGCTGCTCGACGTCGAGCTCCGCGTCGTACAGTGCGTACGTGTACCGCTCGGGATCCGCTTCGTCCCACAGCGGCGGCTGGCGCACGACGCGGTGGCCTGCGAAGCCCGGCGCGACCGCCGACAGCGCTTCATCCACGAGTCATGCGGGATCGCTTCGCAGCGCCGCGCTGAACTCCGCGACGGTGGACGCCTCGAACAGCAGAATCACCGGCACCTCGGCCTCGAAGACGTCGCTCAACCGCGAGGCGATTTGCGTCGCCAGCAACGAGTGCCCGCCGAGGTCGAAAAAGTTGTCGTGCACTCCGACGTGCTCCAGGCGGAGGACCTCGGCCCAAACGGCTGCGACCACTTCCTCGATCTCGTCGCGCGGCGCAACGAAGCTCTCTTCGAGCGCGGGACGCGCCGCGTCGCTTTCCGGAAGCGCCTTACGGTCCACCTTTCCGCTCGGCGTCAGCGGCAACGCCGGCAGCGACACGAAGGCCGAGGGCAGCATGTAGTCGGGCAGCTTACGCCTGAGAAACTCGTACATGGCGTCGGCCGTCGGAGCATCCTGCTCGCGCGGAACGACGTATGCCACGAGACGCTTGTCGCGCGCGACGACCGCGGCGCCGGACACCGCCGGATGTTCCCGCAACGCCGCCTCGATCTCGCCGCATTCGATGCGGAAACCGCGAATCTTCACCTGATGATCGGCGCGGCCGACGAGCTCGAGGCTGCCGTCCGCGCGATAGCGCGCGATGTCGCCGGTACGGTAGAGCCGCTCTCCCGGCGCGCCGAACGGGTTCGGGACGAATCGCTCCGCGGTGAGATCGGGACGTTCGAGGTAACCGCGAGCGAGGCCGCGGCCGCCGACGTAGAGCTCGCCGTCGATCCCGACCGGAACGGGGTTGAGATACCGGTCGAGCACGTACGTCTGCGTGTTGGCGATCGCGCGCCCGACGGAGATCGGCCCGCGCGCGAAAACCCGTCCCGCCGTTGACCAAATCGTCGTCTCCGTCGGACCGTAGAGGTTCCACAGGTCGGCGCCGCGCGCGAGCAGCTCGTCGGCAAGGTCCCGCGCAAGCGCCTCGCCCCCGCTGAGTATCTTCAGCTTCGGCGTGCCTTGCCAGCCGGCGTCGACCAGCAAACGCCAGGTGACCGGCGTCGCCTGCATCACCGTCGCCGCCGTCGCCTTCAGCATGCCGACCAAAGCGGCGCCGTCCATCGCCGCCGCGCGGGTCGCGATGACGAGGCGGGCGCCCACCGCCAGCGGCAGCAACAGCTCTAGCGTCGCGATGTCGAAGGACAACGTCGTTACCGCGAGCAGCGTGTCGCGCGAGGTCAGACCCGGTTCGCGCGCGACGGAACACAGCACGTTCGCCAACGCGGCGTGCGAGATCGAGACCGCCTTAGGCGTCCCGGTCGAGCCCGACGTGTAGATCACGTATGCGAGGTTGCCGGGCAAAACGCGGCCGGCCGGGTTTTCCTCGCTCTCGCGCGCGATGCTCGGCCGCTCGGTATCGAGACGGACGATGCGCGCCCCGCACGGCGGCAGATCGATGCCGTCGTGCGTCAGCACGACCGCGACGCGCGCGTCGGCGAGCATGAAGCTCAGCCGCTCCGCCGGGTAGGCCGCGTCGAGCGGTACGTACGCCGCACCCGCTTTGAGGATGCCGAGCAATGCCACAACCATGTCGAGCGAGCGCTCCAGGCACACGCCCACGCGAACCTCCGGACCGGCGCCGATCGAGCGGAGGAAATGCGCCATCTGGTTTGCGCGGCGGTTCAGCTCGCCGTAGCTGCACGTTTCGTCACCGCACACGACGGCAACGGCGTCGGGCTGCAGCCGCGCCTGCGCGGCGAACAGCTCGTGCGGCCCATCGTTCCACGTCTCGTCCGCGGTCGCCGTCCACGCGACGAGGAGCTGCTCCCGTTCCGCGGCCGTGAGCAGCGGCAGCTCCGAGAGCCGCTGCTCCGGCGCTTCGGCGATGCCCGCCAGCAGCGTTTGAAAGTGGCCGGCCATGCGCTCGATCCGGTCGTGGTCGAACAGATCCGTGTTGTACTCGAACGTTCCGTGCAGCGTGTCGCCCGTCTCTTCCATGAACAGCGACAAGTCGAACCGCGCGGTGCCCAGCACCAGCTGCGACGCGAACTCCGCCGCCGGCGTTTGCGCCTGCTGCGGCATCGTCGGCACGTTCTGGTATGCGAACATCACCTGGAACAGCGGATGATGGCTCAGATGCCGCGCGGGGTGCAGCTCCTCGACCAGCTTCTCGAACGGCAGGTCTTGGTGCGCGTACGCACCCAACGTCACTTCTCGCACCTGCGCCAGCAGGTCGGCGAACCGCGGGTCGCCGCCGGCGTCGGTGCGCACCACGAGCGTGTTGGCAAAGAAGCCGATCAGCGCCTCATACTCCGCGCGCGTGCGGTTGGCGACCGGCGTTCCCAGCAGCAGATCCGTTTGCCCGGTGTACCGGTGCAGCAGCGTCTGCAATGCCGCCAGCAGTGTCATGTACGGCGTTACGCCGGCGTTCCGGCTCACGCGCTGCAGCCGCTCGAGCAGCTTCGCGTCGATGAGGAACGTCCGCCACGCGCCGGCGAACGTCTGCAGCGCCGGGCGAGGCCGGTCCGCCGGCAGCTCCAGCAGCGTCGGCGCGCCCGCGAGCCGCGACGTCCAATAGCTCAGCTCGCGCTCGAGCACGCCGCCTTGCATTCGTTGGCGCTGCCGGCGCGCGTAGTCGGCATATTGCAGCGGCAGCGGCGGCAGCGGCGAGGGCCGCCCGCCGGCGTACGCTTCGTAGAGCACGGAGACTTCGCGCATCAGGATGCCGAGCGACCAGCCGTCGGAGACGATGTGATGCATCGTCAGCAGCAGCGCGCTCGCGCTCGCGTCGAAGCGCACGACGCTCGCGCGAAAAAGCGGCCCTTCCGTCAAGTCGAACGGGCGTTGCCCTTCGCGAAGTGCCAGCCTGCCCGCCTCCGCTGCGCGCGTCGTTTCCGGCATCCGGCTCAGGTCGATCACCGGCAGCGGTACCGGCGAGAACGGCGCCACGACCTGCACCGGCTGTCCGTCGACGACTCGAAACGTCGTGCGCAAAACGTCGTGCCGCCGCACGATCTCATCGAGGCACTGCTGCAGCGCCGCAACGTCGAGCGTACCCGGGATCGACATGCCGGTTGCGATGTTGTAGACCGACAGCCCGGGCTGAAAGCGATCGAGAAACCACAACCGTTCCTGGGCGAACGAGAGCCGCATGTCGTTCGGCTCGGCGGCCCGTTCCTCCAAGAGCCGCCGCAGCATCGAGCGTTTGCCCTCGGCGGAAAGCTCGCTCGCGCCCTCGACGCTCATCGCGGCAATTGCCTTTCGCGTGTCAAAGCTGCCGCAGCAGCTCTTCGACTTGCGCGTCGGAGAGCTGGTCGAGCTTTGCCAGCAGCTGCTCCACCTGGCCTTGGTCCATGCGCTCGACCGGATCCGCCGGCTCCGTGCGCCGCTCCGCGAGCAGCTCGTCCACTGCAGCGGCGAGCTCGGCGACGGTCGGCCCTTCGAACAATCTGCGCAGCGGCAGCTCGGCGTGCAGCCGGTCGCGCACGCGAGAGACGAGCTGGGTGGCGAGCAGCGAGTGACCGCCGAGCTCGAAGAAATTATCGTGCACGCCGATCCGCTCCAGACCGAGCACTTCCGCCCAGATTGCCGCCAGCGCCGTCTCGAGCGCGTTGCTCGGCGCCACGAACGTCTCTTCCAGTGACGGCCGCGTCGCCTGCGGCGCGGGCAACGCGCTGCGCTCGAGCTTGCCGTTCGGCGACTGCGGCAGCGCCTCGAGCAGCACGAAGCTCGACGGGAGCATGTATTCGGGCAGCGTCGTGTTGAGGAAACGCCGCAGCTCCGTCGTCGTCGGCGCCTGTCCGTCGTGCGGGACGAGATACGCCACCAGCCGCCGCTCGCCCGAACCGTCGTCGCGCGCGATCACCGCGCATTCGCGCAGCGCGGGGTGGCGTCCGAGCACCGCCTCGATCTCGCCCGGTTCGATGCGGAAACCGCGGATTTTCACTTGATGATCGATGCGGCCGAGAAACTCGATGTTGCCGTCGGCGAAAGAACGCACCAGATCGCCGCTCTTGTAGAGACGCGCGCCCGGTTCGTCGCCGAAGGGATCGGGGACGAACCGCTCCGCGGTCAGCTCGGGCCGGTTCAGGTAACCGCGCGCCAAACCGTCGCCGCCGATGTAGAGCTCGCCCGGAACGCCGATCGGGACCGGCTGCAGGTGCGGGCTCAACACGTACGTTCGCACGTTCGCGATCGGACGGCCGATCGGCGGGAGGAACGGCCGGCGGTCCGGCGGGCCCGTCAGCGCGAAGTCCGTGACCAGGTGCGTTTCGGTGGGCCCGTAGTGGTTGCGCACGATGCAGCCGGGGAGCCGCGCGCAGAATGCGGCGACGACCGGTGTGATGCGCAGCTGGTCGCCGGCGACGATGATATGGCGCAGCGTGACGGGGACGTCGTTCGCGCCGGCGCAAGCTTCGGCGAGCCCTTGCAGGACGACCGGCGGGATGAACATCCGCGCGATCGACATCTCGGCGAGGTACCGCGACAAGCGGGCGAAGTCGCGCCGCACGTCGTCGACGGCGAACACGAGCGTCCCGCCGCCGCACAGCGTCGAGAACAGCTCTTGAAACGAGACGTCGAAGCTCAGCGGGTGGAACTGCAGCGTTCGGGATTCGAGCGGGAGCTCCGAGTTCGCGATTTGCCACGACAGCAAGTTGAAGAGCGGGCGGTGCGGCATCGCGACGCCCTTCGGAGTCCCGGTCGAGCCCGACGTGTAGATGACGTAGACCAGGTTGTCCGGTGACGCGCCGCCGGCGAGATCGTCCTCGCGTTGCGCGGCGAGCAGCGCCGCGTCACGGTCGAGGCAAACGACGGCGGGACCGCCCGGCAACACGTTGCGCAGGCCGTCGGTGGTGACGAGCACCGGTACTTCGGCGTCGCTCACCATGAACGCCAGGCGTTCGCGCGGATAGGCCGGGTCGAGCGGCACGTACGCGCCGCCGGCCTTGAGGATCCCCAGCAGCGCGACGATCATCTCGGGCGAGCGGTCGAGACACAGTCCGACGCGCGTCTCCGGAACGATCCCGAGCGTGCGCAGATGGTGTGCCAGCCGGTTCGCGCGCCGGTTCAGCTCGCCGTACGTCAGCGGTTCGCTCTCGAACACCACCGCGACCGCGTCCGGCGTTCGCGCTGCGTGGGCTTCGAACAGCCGGTGAACGCAGCCGGCCGGGCCGTACGCCGTCCGCGTGGCGTTCCACTCCACCGTCACGTGCCGGCGCTCGGCGGGCGTGAGCAGTGGCAGATCGCACAAACGCCGGCCGGGATTCGCGACGATCCCTTCCAGCAGCGTTTGGAAATGGCCGATCAGGCGCGTCATCCGGTCCGCGTCGAACAGATCGGTGTTGTACTCGAGCGTTCCGGCGAGCTTGCGCCCCGCGTCCGCGACGAAGAGCGTCAGATCGAACTTCGCCGTTCCCGCAACGGCTTGCGACACGCTCGCAGCCGGCTCGTCGCTTTGCGGCGCGGCCGGCGCAAACGCCGGCGACGCATCGGCCGCCTTGTCGAACGCGAACATCACCTGAAAGAGCGGGTTGTGGCTGACTTGGCGTTCGGGCTGCAGCTCGCGCACCAGCTTCTCGAACGGCAGATCTTGGTGCGTGTACGCCTCGCGCGCCGCGTCGCGCACGTTTCGGAGCAGCTCGCGAAAGGTGAGATCGGGCGCGACGGTCGTGCGCAGCGCCAGCGTGTTCACGAAGAAGCCGATCAGCTCTTCGAGCTCTTGGCGGCCGCGGTTGGCGATCGGCGTGCCGACGACGATGTCGGTCTGCGCGGTGTAGCGGTGGATCAACGTCTTGAACGCCGCCAGCAGCGTCATGAACAGCGTCGCGCCTTCGGCCTGGCTCAGCGCGCGGAGCCGGTCGGAGAGCGACGCGCTCAGCTCGAATGCTTGCGCGGCGCCGCGGAACGCGGGCGCGGGCGGCCGCGGCCGGTCGGCGGGGAGCTCCAGCACGGCGGGGGCGCCCTCGAGCCTGCGTTTCCAATACGTAAGGTGCGTGTCGAGCAGCGCGCCTTGCAAGCGCTCGCGCTGCCACAGCGCAAAGTCGGCATATTGCAGCGGCAGCTCCGGCAGCGGCGACGGCCTGCCGGCGGCGTACGCGTTGTAGATCGCGCTGAGCTCGCGAAACAGAACGTCCCGCGACCACGCATCGGAGACGATGTGGTGCATGGTGAGGAGCAGCACGTGATCCATCTCGCCGAGCTGCACCAGGATCGTTCGCAACAGCGGGCCGGCGGCGAGATCGAACGGCCGGCGAGCCTCGTGCGCGGCCAGCCGCTGGAACTCGGTGCCGCGGGTGCTCTCAGGCATCTTGTGCAGGTCGACGCGATGCAGCACCAGGGTAAGGCTCGCGGCGACGATTTGTACCGGTTCTCCGTCGACGACGTCGAACGTCGTTCGCAGCGCCTCGTGGCGCCGCACGATCTCGTTGAGGCTGCGCTCGAGCGCCGCGACGTTCAGCGGTCCGGGGAAGTGGTACATGCCGGGGATGATGTAGGCCGCGCTTCCCGGATCGAACTGGTCGAGAAACCACAGCCGTTCTTGGGAGAACGAGACGGGGAAGACGAAGACTTCTTCGGCCGACGGCGGTGCCGGCATCTACGAACCGTCGCCGGCGGCGGAGCGATCGAGATCGCCGGTGACCGGCGAGCGCTGCCGGCGATGCGCCGCGCGGGGGATTCGAACCAGCGCCGGTTCGCGCGAGGCAACATCGTTCGTTCGCGCGTCGCCGATCGCGACCGCGAGCGCCGCGACCGTCGGGACCTCGAAGAGGCGGCTCACCGGCACGTCGACGTCGAACGCGGTGCGCACGCGCGCCATCACGCGCGCGGCGAGCAGCGAGTGTCCGCCCAAGTCGAAGAAGTTGTCGTGGATGCCGACCTGCTTCTGGCCGAGCAGCCGCGCCCACATCTCCGCCAGCTCGGCTTCGACCGGGTTGGTCGGCGGCGCGAAGGCCGACGCGAGATCGGGCCGCTTGCCTTTGGGCTGGGGCAGCGCTTTGCGGTCGACCTTGCCGTTGCGCGTCAGCGGCATCGCGTCGAGCCGGATGAAGTACGACGGCACCATGTACTCCGGAAGCCGTTCCGAGAGATACGCGCGCAGGTCGCCGACGGCCAGACGCTTCTCGGAGACGTAGTATCCCACCAGCGAAGCGTCGGTGTCTTCGCCGGAGGCCTCCTCCCAGTCGTAACCGATCTCGGCGAGGATGCTGTTGACCGTGTTCACGTCGATGTGCTCGTCGAGCTCGCGCAGCGCGGCTTCGCGCGTCTTGTGCCCCATGCGGACGTCCCAGCAGTACGGCAACGCGTAGTTGTGATAGCCGCGCGTCTTCTTGTGCACGTAGATTCCGACTTCGTTGATCAGGCAGTTGGTCGACCGCCCCGTGTCCTTGGGCCTGATCCAGGGCGCGCTCTTGCGCAGGAAGTCGTAGATCTCGTCCATTTGCACGTCGCAATAGCGGTAGAAGTCGACGAACGTGAGGTTGTCGTAGGTGGCCTCGTCCTTGAACATCGCCACGTCGAGCGATCTCGATATGACGTCGTCCATCTGGTGGTAGAGCTTGCGCGCTTCGATCACGTACCGGTCGATCTCGTCCACGTCGAAGACGTTGTTGTGGAAGAGCTCCGCCAAGCGCGTCTCGAAGAGCTGTCCGCGCGAGAGCCCGGTGAAGATGTAGCTGATCCCGTGCTCGCGCGCCGCGTTCGCGCTGAGCGTGTAGATCGTCTTGAAGCACCCGTCGCAGACGGTGCCGTTCTTGCGCAAGCTGTCGGCGAAGATGCTCCGCATGAACGGGGTCGCCCCGAAGACATGGTCGACGTTGAGCTCGCCGACCACGCGGCGGATGTTCGCCTTGGCGCCTTCGGAGATGTAGCCGTTGTCGAGCGTGAAGGCGAGGATCCGCAGGCCCATCGATGCGAGCTGGTACAGCGCGTACGTGCTGTCTTTGCCGCCGCTGTAGAGCACCATGCAGTCGTAGCGGGGGTTGCCGGCGGCCTTGACCTTCTCGACGATCGCGTGCAGCTCGTCCATCGGGCGGAAATAGTTGAGCGCCTTGTCGCGGTACGCGTCGAAGGCATGGCACTCGTTGCAGACGCCGGCGGCGTCGAACGTCGCCCCCGGATAGTTGGAGGGCAGGCCGCACGTGGCGCAATACGTCACGGCCGCCGCGCTCTCGCGCACGTTGCCGTGCCGCACCACGTCGACGACGCACTCGCGGACGTCGGCGTGCGCCGACAGCGCCGCTTCCACCTCGGCGAGCTCGATGCGCGCGCCCCTGATCTTCACCTGATGATCGGCCCGGCCGCGGAACTCCATGTTGCCGTCCGGCAGCCGGCGCGCCAGATCGCCGGTGCGATACATTCTCGCACCGGCGGCGAAGGGATCGGGGACGAACTTTTCGGCGGTCAGGTCGGGCCGGTTCAAATATCCGCGTGCCAGCCCGTCGCCCGCGATGTAGATCTCGCCGACCACTCCGGCCGGCACGGGGTTGAGCGCTGCGTCGAGCACGTAGATTCGCACGTTGTCCGCCGGCTTGCCGATCGGCACCGAGGCCGCCGTGTCCGCGGCCGCATCGAACCGATGGATCATGCAGCCCACCACCGTCTCGGTCGGACCGTACTCGTTGTAGACTTCGACGTCGTTGCCGAAGACGCGCAGCGCGGCGCGCGCGGTCGCGGTCTTCAGATCTTCGCCGCCCAGGATCAGCTTCTTGATCCGCTTCGGCGCGATCTCACGGTGCTTGATGAGCTCCAGGTGCGCGGGCGTGAGCTTCACGACGCCGACGGCACCGTCCGCGATGACCTGCACGATTGACGGCTCGCGCGTCCGCTCGTCGTCGCCGTAGATCACGACCTTGCCGCCCGAGACGAGCGGGACGAACACCGAGGTCACCGTCAGGTCGAACGTCAGCGGCGAGAAGAGCGGAAAATCCAACGCCTCGCCGCGCAGATACTGCTTTTTCGCCCACCACACGTAGTTCACGACGGCGCGGTGCTCGACGACGATTCCTTTGGGCTCCCCCGTCGAGCCGGACGTGTAGAGGATGTAGGCGACGTCCTGCGGATCGGGGGTAACGTCCAGGTCGTCGTCACGCTGCGCGTCCGTGCCGGCGGCCGTCTCCTTCGTCAGGACGACCTTCATCGCGCTCTCGCGCATGACGAAAGCGATCCGAGACTCCGGCCAGCTCGCGTCGAGCGGCAGGTACGCGGCGCCCGCTTTGAGCGTTGCCAAGACGCCGGTCAGCATCTCGGGCGAGCGGTCCATCATGATTCCGACCACGGAGCCCGAACCGATGCCGTCGGACCGCAACGTCCGCGCCAAACGATTGGCGCGCCGGTTGAGCTCGCGGTAGGAGAGTTCCGCACCGTTTGCCACCACGGCGACGGCATCGGGCGTTCTCGCGACCTGCTCTTCGAACAGCCGGCTGACCGGCGTCGTCTTCGGATACTCCGCCGTCGTCCGGTTCCACTCGCGCACGATCTCGTCGCGCTCGCGGCTCGTCAGCATCCCGATGTCCGCGACGCGCTTGTCGATCTCGTCGAGAGCTTCCTCGACGACGCGCAGCAGATGGCCGGCAAAGCGCGTGACGGCGTCGCTGCACGCCAGGCCGCGGCGGAACGCGATCCGCCCCGAGAGCTCGTCCGCGCCTTGCGCGAACGTTATGGTGAGGTCGTTGCGGAGCTCCGGAAGATCGCCGTGCAGCTCGCGGAACGCCAGGACGACGTCGAAGAGCGGACAGCGCTCGCCGGAGTGCGCGCGCCCCAAATCTTGCACCAGCCGGGAGAACGGATACGACTGCCGCTTGTACGCCTCGAGCAGCGTCGCTCGCACGGCGACGAGCAGCTCCCGGAACGTCGCGCCGTCCTTCACGTCGTCGACGATTGCAAGCGCGTTCGCCCTTCCGAGCGCCTTCAACGCCGGGCTGCCCGTGACGACGACTTCGCTTCCCGTGTATTTGTGAAGACACACCTTCAAGGCCGTCATCAGGAACACGTACATCAGAAACGGCGAGCCGCCGGTAAACCCGCGCAATCGCTGGTACGATGCGCCTCCGAGCGCGATGCCGGTCTCGTCCAGTTCCGCTCCGAGCCCGCGCGGCCGCTCGTCGTCCCGCACGATGGTGGAGAGGCCCGTTTCGCCGGCGAGCCGTTGCAGCCAATACTCTCGCTCTTGTTTGAGCGCGGCATCGAAGATGAACGTTTTCGACGTGGCGCCGTTCATGACGTGGGCCTCGGCTGCGCAAGCTCGAAGGCGAACTTGTCGTCGAGAAACGTTTCGGCGAGCTCGGGAGCCGGCTCGGCATCGCTGCCTTCGCCGCCGTGCGCCAGCGGGATCTCCAGGATGCGCCGGTCGGGATCGGCGGCGATTCCGTCCAGCAGCGCGATGAGATGCTCCGCCATCCGGTAGACGGTGGCGGCGTCGAAGAGATCCGTGTTGTATTCGAACGAGCAGAGCAGCCCGTTCGTCATCTCGGCCATGAAGAGCGAGAGATCGAACTTTGCCGTGCCGCTGCCGAGCTGCGGAGCGTCGGACGGTGCCGCCGCCTCGTCGAGCGACGCCGGGGTGTTCTGCAGCGCGAACAGCACTTGGAACAGCGGGTGATGGCTCAGGTTACGCTCGGGATGCAGCTCCTCCACCAGCTTTTCGAACGGGAGATCTTGGTGCGCGTACGCTTCGAGCGTGACCTCGGCGACGCGCCCCAGCAGCTCGCGGAACGTCGGGTTTCCGGAGAGATCGGTGCGCAGCGCAAGCGCGTTGACGAAGAACCCGATCAGCCCCTCGATCTCCATCCGGTTGCGGCCGGCGATCAGCGTTCCGACGACCTGGTCCTCTTGCGCCGAGTAGCGGTAGAGCAGCGTGGTGAACGCTGCCAGCAGCGTCATGAAGAGCGTCGCCGCCTGCCGCCGTCCCAACGCCTTGAGCTCTTCCAAGACGGGAAGCGCGATGAAGAACGGTTGCACCGCGCCGCGGAAGCTCTGCACGGCCGGCCGAGGACGGTCGGCGGGCAGCGCCGCGAGCGCCGGCGCGCCCGCGAGCTGCCGCTTCCAATAGGCGATGTGTCGCTCGAGCAGCGGGCCCTGCAGCGTTTCGCGCTGCCACTGCGCGAAATCGGCGTACTGAATGGGCAGCTCGGGCAGCGGCGAGGGTCGTCCCGCGGAGAACGCGTCGTAGAGCGCGGTGAGCTCGCGCGCGAACACGCCGAGCGACCAGCCGTCGGAGACGATGTGGTGCATCGTCAGCAACAGCACGTGATCCGCGTCGTCCAGCTCCAACAACGTCGCGCGCACCAGCAGATCGCGCGACAAGTCGAACGGCGCCGCGGATTCTTCCCACATCAGCCGCTGCGTCTCCAGCTCGCGCGCCGCCGCCGGCATCTCGCGCAGATCGACGCGCGCCGGCGCCAGCGGCCGGGGCGGAAGAACCTGTTGGCTCGGCTGGCCGTCGGTGGCGGTGAAGGTCGTGCGCAACACCTCGTGGCGCCGCACGATCTCATCCAGGCTCTGCTCCAGCGCCTCGATGTTGAGCGGACCCTGGAAGCGATAGGACGTCGCGATGTTGTACATCGGGCTGCCCCGGTGCAGCTGGTCGAGAAACCACAACCGCTCCTGGGCAAAGGAGAGCGGAAACAGGTCACGGTCTCGCGGCCGGCGCGGTATCTGCGTCCGCACGTCGCTTCCGCCGTTCGGCCGCAGGCGGCTTTTGAGCACGGAGAGCTGTTCCGGCGAGAGGGCCGCGACGCGTTTGACAAAGTCGCCCATCCGAAGCCGCTCCCCTACGATTGCGCCGCCGCCTGCTGCTCCTGCATGAGCTTCCGTAGGCTCAAAGGCCGCATGTCCGTCCACACCGTCTTTATGTGGTCGAGACATTCGGCCTTGGAGCCCCGTTTGCCCACGGCCCGCCAGCCGGCGGGAACCTCGCGGTCCACCGGCTGGAGCGAATACTGCTCCTCGTGATTTACGACGACGGCGTAGGTCGCCGTGTCGTCGCCGCCGTTCGCTTCCATGTCGTCTCGGCCTCAGCGCGCTACGGCATGCGCTTTGCTCGTCCACGCGTCGTAGATGCCGTTGAAGACGCCCTCGAAGGCCTTGTAGACGTTGGTGTACACCGCCTCGACCTCGTCGCGCCGCCGGAACAGATCGGGGTCTTCGGCGAGCGACTCGATCGCCCAAGCGCTGTGCCCGTCCTCATCGTTCTCCAGCAGCAGGTGGATCATCAGATAACCGTACGTCCGCGTGGACATGGGGTAGTGCTTGAAGCCCTCGTCCAGCCCCTCGATCAACACCTCGGCGCTGTCCTCCAGGCCGAGCTGAGCCGCCTTGTGGACGAAGCTGTCGTTGGACGAGAAGTAGCCCATCAGAGTGTCTTCGAACGCGCGCGAGCGCTCGTTGGGCTGCGCGGCCGCTAAATCCGCTTTGGTCACGCCGAAGCTCTCCGCCCACCGCAAATAGTGCGCGAGATGGCTCGGAACGCCGCCGGACTCGGTATCGAGGAAGCGCACGAGATGCAAGATCGAGTCGGTATCCTCGGGCTTCGCGTTCAGAATCCCGGCGGCCAGCATGCGGTACGACGTCTTGACGATCGAGTAATACTGCAGGAAGAACTCGCGGAGCTCCGCATCGCTGAGGCGCTGCTCCTTGATGTGCTTGAAGAACGGTATCTCCAGCAGTTGCTTCGCGTTCAAGCGCCTACGGATCTCGTGAACGCTTGCGAGTGCCTCGGTGGGCGTGTCCGCCAAAGTTGCCTGAGCGGTCGACATTGATTCCCCTCCGCAAGAATTGAGACGATAAATCGCCGCCGCGCGTGTGCGTACACTGCGAGGCGCCGTGAACCGGACCGTTCGCGCCGTTTCGAACACCGCGAAACGCGCAACAGGTTGCTCGTGACGGGTAGTATCGCGCTTGACCCCGCAAAGCGTCACCCGACGAAGATGGCGGATCGTCCCCGTCCGCCAAGGATGCTCCTAGCGGCGGCTGCCTGTCAAGTGATGCAGAGCTAGGCAAGCGCACTTCGGCGAGCTTTACGCAACCATCCCGGAGCATCGTGCCGTCGGGAGCGTCGATGGAACCGCTCGATCTCAGCAAAGCACGTCCCCGCGCAACGCGCGCCGAACTCGCCGGCGTCGTCTTTCTTCCCCGCTCGATCGACAAGTTTCGAGCGGCGCTCCCGGGCGGAAATTTGGCGGGGTATTCCCTCGAGGGCTTCACGGGCTACATGCTCGAGAACCTCGGGATCTCGCCGGACGACTTTCAAGCGGCCGTGCTCGCCGCGCAGAGCGACGGGGACGTGGCGAGCTACGTGCGCGAGCACGCCGTCGCGGGCGGAGCCGATGCGTGGAACACCTGGGTGCTGAACCGCGAACTGTATGGCGGGGACCGCGCTGAGGCGATCGCGGAAAATCCGTGGCTCGCCGACCACCCTGAGATTCGGCTGTCGCTCGACCTGCTGCAATATAAAGAAGACAACGGTCTGGACGACGACTAGCGCGCCTTGGCGTCCGAGATATTCGCGTACCGCGCGCTCCGCCGCCGAAATGCACCACTGCGCCGCGCCCGGCTGAACATGTGCGCCGCAAGCGGCACGCAATCCCCGTACCGCAGAGGTCGCCCGAGAAGCGCCGTCGTACCGCGCATCTGCTATCTGCTTCGCCGGGGTGTACTCCGATCTCGAAAACGGCCTGCATCGTACCCTGGACGAACCTCATCATCAGACCTGGCGGACAGGCCCACTTTTGCTGCGACGTGCAGTCGATGTTAATGGTCGACGGTCGTGAAGCGAACATTGCGCGCGACCCGCTCGACACAATCTGGAACGCGGACGAGCTCGTCGGTATCCGGGCGGCGATGGCGCGCGGTGAACGGCCGCCGAGCTGCGGGTCGTGCTGGATGAACGAGGAGCGGGGCGCGGTGAGCCGCCGCTTGCTCCTGAACTCGGGCTATCGCATCCACGGCGGCGGCCTCGCCGTCGAGCAGCTCGCCTCGGAAGGGGCCGCTACGGGCTACCGGCTCGAGCGGAAGCCGGATTGGTTCATCTTCGAGCTCGGCAACGTCTGCACGCTGAAGTGCCGCAGTTGCAACGCGCACTCGAGCTCGAAGATCGGGACTGATCCCGTCCAGGTCGCGTGGTCCGGTGCGACGCCGGTCGCGGCCAGCAACGGCACCGCGTGGTTCAAGCAGATCGACAGCCTCGTCGACACGATCGCCGCCGCCGGCCACGAACGCGCGATGCTGTCCCTGCTCGGCGGTGAGCCGTTCCTCATCAAGCAGACGTGGGAGCTGCTGGACGCGCTCGTCGCGCGCGGCCTCGCGCCGACGCTGTATGTCGGCATCGTCACGAACGGACAGCAGCGCAGCGCGCGGCTCGCCGAGCTGGTGCCGCAGTTCCGCGGTTTCAACGTGAACGTGAGCGTCGACGGCTACGGCCCGCTGAACGGGTATCTCCGCCACGGCTCCGATTGGGCGACGGTGTCCGACACGCTCGGCTGGCTGCGGACGATTCCGAACGTCGATGTCGCAGTCTGCCCGACGTTCCAGAACGTGAACGTCCTCGGCATCGTCGACCTCGTGCGCTTCGTCGACGACCTCGACGTGCCGCTCTCCTACAACGTCCTCGTGCATCCGGAGCGGCTGGCGCCGGCGAACCTGCCGCCGATGGTGCGCCGCGTCGCGGCGCGGCGCCTGCGCTCGTTTCTCGATAGCGCGTGCAAGGCACCCAATCGCAGCATCGTTCGCGCGTACTGCGAGGTCCTCGAAGAGGCCGGCGACGCGTTCGATCCCGAGCTCTTCGCGGAGTTCGCGACGTTTACGAACGACCTCGACGCCGACCGCGGCGAAAGCCTCGACACGGTGGCGCCGGAGCTCGTCGCGCTGATTCGCGCGAGCGGGGTCGCGTGGCCCAAGACACGGCGTCACGTGCCCGCCGCCACCGCACCGAGCTTCGATTGTGACGCCGTGCTCGCGCGAATGGACCGCACCGTCTCGCCCGACGACGTGATCTTCACGACCGGCGACACGATTCGTCGCGACTGGTACTTTGAATCGGCCGCGAGCCAGCTCGCCGAGATCGACCGGCTGCTGCGCGAGCAGGGGCACTCCGGCCTGGCTGCGAGCCGCGCCGTCGCCGACTACGCGTCGCACTACGGCCGCATGACGCGCGCACTGCGCGCCGCGCTGCCGCACGCGGCGGTGTACGCGTGCGACATCGACGCGGGCGCGATCCAGTTCTGCGCGGAGCATCTCGGCGCGCTCCCGGTCGCGACCGGCTGGCGCCCGGACGAGGACGCGCTTCCCGGCGATCTCGACGCCGTCGTCTGCATCTCGCTATTGACGCACACGCCGCTCGAGCACTGGCGGCACACGTTGCGCGCATGGCTGCGCATGCTGCGCCCGGGCGGCGTCGCGGCATTCACCTACCTGCCCGAGGCGCACCTGCGCCCCTGGCTCGCGCACGAGATCGAGCATTACGGTTCGTATCCGGACACGGTGCGGGAGGCGACCGCCGCCGAGGTGCGCGAGGACGGGTTCGGCTTCACAGCGCTGAGCGATTTCTACGGCGGTGAGCCGTTGTACGGCATCGCGTTTGCGACCGGCGACGTCGTGCGCCGCGAGCTGACCGCCGCGGGCTTCGAGAGCATCGTGCTGGCGGGCGACGCGGACGGCCGATTCGCACAGGACCTCGTGCTGGCGCGCCGGCCCGAAGCGAACGCCGGCATCGCGGCGCGGCCCGCGGTGCAGCGCGACGTCGCGATCGTCGCGCTCTACGATCCGCGCTGCTACGCGCCCGAATCGAGCGACGAGGGCGATTTCGCGCAGAGCACGTGGGCGCAATTGACGGCGGCCGATCCGCCGGTCCCGCTGCCTGCGGACCTCGGGTTCGCCGATCCGCGCGTCGCCGAGATGCGCGAGTCGCAAGTGGCGCTCGCGCGCGCTCACGGCATCGACGCGTTCGCGTACCTATGGATGTGGGGCGCGGGCGGCCCGCGCTGGGACGCAGCGCTGCGCGATCTGCTCGCGAGCGGCCGGCCGGACTTTCCGTTCTGCCTGATGATCGGCGTGGACGACGACGCGACGGTCGAGCCGTCGTCGGCGCCGGCTGTCTTCGACCGCATCGTGGACGCCCTCGCCGATCCCCGCGCGCTCCGCATCGACGGCCGCCCGCTGCTGATCGTGCGCGATCTCGCGCGCGTCACGGACGACCATGCCGTGACGTCGGCGTGGCGCCGCGCCGCGGCGGAGCGCGGGATCGGCGATCTGCACCTCTGCGCCGTCGAGCCACCGTACGACGCGAGGCCGGGCGACCTCGGCTTCGACTCGTTTCTCGCTGCATCCGCGCCGGCACCCGAAACCACGCCCTGGCCCGCACACCGCTACTTCCGCCGCGTGACGTCCGCGCCCGCCGGCGAGGAGTACGAGTTCTCTTTGACCGCGGCAATCGACGCTACGCGGCGGCACGGCGAGCAGCTCGTCTTCGTCGATGCATGGAACGATTGGACGCATGGGCGCTACCTCGAGCCCGACGATCGCAACGGTCGTGCCGCGCTGCTCGCGACGAAGCGCGCCGCGCGCGGACCTGCGAGCGGCCTGGTGCTGCTGCGCCGGTTGCGCGATGCGCTCGGGACCACGGAGCCCGCCGCGGCGGACGTGCTGCGCGAGCTCGATGACGTCATGACGTTCCACGAGCGCTCGCGCGACCATTTGCTCGCGGCCGTCGAAGTGGCGCTCGAGCGCAAGCCGCCGGGCGCCGCAGCGCTGCTGCGCGACGTGCCGGTTCCGAGCCGGCAACTTCCGCCGTCGGCAGCGCACGCGCACCTCGACATCATCGGGAACATCAACACGGCGGTCGGCGAGGAGCCTACGCCGATCGGTCCCGGCGTCGTCCGGATGATGGGCTGGGCGCACATCGACGATTGCGCTCCGGACACGGTCGACGTGTTCATCGCGCTCGAGGCGGCGGATGCGACGAACGACCGCGTGTTCCGCGGCACGCGCTTCCCGCGTCCCGACGTCGCCGCGGCGTATGCGGGGTTTCCCGACGACTGCGGCTTCGCGGTCGACGTCGACGCCGCCGATCTCGCGGCCGGCGCGTACCAGGTGGCGATCGTGCAGCGCACGCGCGCCGCCACGTTCCGTGACGCGACCGGCGTCACCGTGATGCGCGGCGAGGCGGCTTGTTCGAACGGCTGATCTGGCAGCCCGATCGCGCGCTTCTGGGCGATCTCGTCTTCCGCATCGAGCAGGCCAAGGACGACCGGTGGGAGCTCGGCGACGACTGCTTCGCGCTCTACAAGAACCAGCAGCTCCTCGCGCAATTCGAGCGCTTTTGGGCGACGACGGCGTTTCGGCCGAAGCACGTGCTGGAGATCGGCATTTGGGACGGCGGCAGCACCGCGCTTTGGAACGAAGTGCTGCAGCCGCAGCGAATCGTTGCGATCGACGCGATGGACCGCGACGACAGCGCTTATTTCCGGCGGTACGTCGAGATGAACGCGCTACACGGCCGCGTCGTCACGCACTGGCGGACCGATCAAGCGGACCGGCTCGCGCTGCGCACCATCGTCGAACGCGACCTCGGCGGCACGCTCGATTGCGTGATCGACGACGGCTCGCATCTGTTCGCTCCGACGCGCGCGAGCTTCGAGACGCTCTTCCCGCTTCTGCCGCCCGGCGGCGTCTACGTCATCGAAGACTGGGCGTGGGAGCATTGGCCGGAGTTCCAGGATCCCGGCAACTTCTGGGCCGGCGAAGAGGGGCTATCGAAGCTGGTCGCCGAGCTCGTCGCGGCGACGGGGACGTCGCGCACGCTGATCAGCCGGATGTCCGTATACGAAGGGTTCGTCGCGATCGAGCGCGCGGCCGACGATGCGGCGCTATCCGCATTCCGGCTTGACGACCACGTTCGCCGGCGGCCGTGGCGCACGAACGGTGCGGCGCGTTCCGACGAGGTTCGGGTCGTCGCATTCTATTTGCCGCAGTACCATCCGATTCCGGAGAACGATCGCTGGTGGGGCACCGGCTTCACGGAGTGGACGCGCGTTACGCGGGCGCGGCCGCAGTTCGACGGCCACTATCAACCGCATCTGCCCGAACGCCTCGGCTTCTACGATTTGCGCCGGCCGGAGACGCTGGAGAGTCAGGCCGCGCTCGCCGGCGCGTACGGCGTGAGCGCGTTCTGCTATTACTACTACTCGTTCGGCGCGAAGACGCTGCTCGATCGCCCGGTCATGCAGATGCTCGCGAGCGGACGCCCGGATTTTCCGTTCTGCTTGTGCTGGGCGAACGAGACGTGGACGCGGCGGTGGGACGGCGAGGACCACGAGGTGCTGATCGAGCAGCGCCACGGTCCCGAGCTCGACCGCGCGGTCATCGACGAGCTGCTGCCGTTTTTCCGCGATCCGCGTTACCTTCGCGTCGCCGGCGCGCCGGTGCTGGTCGTCTATCGCGCCGCGTCGATCCCCGATCCGCTCGCGACGATCGCGCACTGGCGCAGCGTTGTCCGCGCGGCAGGTTTTCCCGATCTGCACCTCGTCGCGGCGCTGACGTTCGGTCTCACCGATCCGCGTCCGGTCGGCTTTGACGCTGCCGTCGAGTTTCCGCCGCACGGCGAGATCGTCCCGGCCGACGCGACGGCGGTGACTGGCCTGCGGGCGGACTTCAGCGGCGCCGTGCTTTCCTACGACGCGGTAGTGGAGCGGCAGCTCGCGCTCGCGCCGCGACCCTTTCGCGCATACCGCACCGCGATGGCGGGCTGGGACAACACCGCACGGCTCAACGCCCGCGCGACGGTATTCCACGGCGCGACGCCCGAATCGTACGAGCGGTGGCTGCGGACGCTCGTCACGCAGGCGCGCCTCGGCCACCCGGATCATCGCCTCGTGTTCGTGAACGCGTGGAACGAGTGGGCCGAAGGCGCGCACCTCGAGCCTGATCGCCGGTTCGGCACCCGTTATCTTGAGGCGACGCAGCGCGCGCTGCGCGCGGACGCAACGGTCTAGACGATGATTAGCGTGCTCCTCGCGTCCCGGTACTGCGACGTGTGCGGCGGTATGCCGTGGTGGGCGGAGCCGCTGCTCGTCGTAACCGGGTTTGCTATCGCGATCGCGATCCTTTCGGGATTGCTCCGGCTTTCCGCGTGGCTGTCGGCGCGCCGGCGTCGCCGGTAGCGGGCGGCGCCAAGACCGCGCCATCCGGCGTTATCTCGCCGCGATACGACGCACCGAGATCTCCTCGCCGTGGGAACACGGCGAGGAGTTGAGCTCGTCGAGATCACGGCGTTGGAGCACGCGACGTGAGCAGCGTCGCAAAGGCGCCGAGCCGTTGTGGACTCCGCGTGTTAGCCGCCGTCGCCGCTGCGCACGACGTAGAGCGCCTCGAGGCCTTCGAGCGGGTTCTGGTCCGCGACGACGGTGAACGTCCCGGGGATTCGCACGCCGCGCGGGGCCGCGCTCTGCGAACGTACGGAGACCGCGGTGACAGCGGGTGCGTTGACGGCCGCGGCGGGCGCGGAAACGGCGTTCGCGGCGGACGGGGTGCTCGCGGTAACGACTTGCGCGTTCAGCGCGGCGACGGCGGCGAGTGTGGTGAGAGTTGCGGTGAACATGCACGCATCGTACGCGCCGCGCCGTATACAACGAAGACAGTGTCAGTGTGCATTAGCGGCCTGCTCCATCAGCGCGGCGATGCGGCGCGTGCTCACGTCGTCGACGGCCGGCGAGATCACGAGCACGTGCTCCGCGGTATCCGGCAACGGAAAAACGACCCACGTCAGCGTGATCACGTCGGAGCCGGGCGGGCACACGCGCACGATTTGCCCGAACGGGCTCCCGAGGTCGCCGGCGTCCCAGAGCCTCGCGAAGTGCTCGCTGTGCGCGCGAACCTCCGCGATCAGCGATTCAAACGCGGGATCGCCGGCCTTCGTGCGATATCCCAAACGCGCCGCCGCAACGAAACGTGCCGCGACCGTGTCCCAATCCGCAAACAGCGCCGGGCTCTGGTCCGACAAAAATAGCAGCCGCGCGAGGTTGTCGCCGGCGTTCATGCGCAGCAGGACGCGCGCCACGTCGTTCACCGCGATGATGTTGAAATAGCGGTCCATCACGTGCGCGGGACCGCCCGTGAACGCGCGGAGCGCGTGCTCGACCGCGCCCATGGCAATAATTTCCGGGACGCTGGGCGCGGTCACGGACATCGTTACCCCGCTCAGGCGCAGAAGATACGCCATCTCCGCGTCGTCGAGGCGAAGGACGCGCCCGATCGTCTCGACGGTGCGCACCGACACGTGCGGCGCGCGCCCCAACTCGAACTGGCCGTACCAGCCGACGCTGATCTCCGCGAGCTCGGCGACGTCCTCACGGCGCAAACCCTGCGCACGGCGATGCCCCTCGACGGGCAGTCCGACGTCGGCGGGTGAAAGGCGCGCCCGGCGCGAGCGCAGGAAGCGTCGCAGCTCCGCTGCGCGTGCGGCGTCGCCGGTGTCGGGCGCTTCGCGTTCGGCGTACATGCCCGTGAGATACGCCGCAGCCGCCCCGGGGTTTCACCGCGCGGTCGATCATCTTGGTTTACCGTGTCTCGCGATTTGCGCGAGTATCAGCGATGTGACGTGCGCGGAATCCCGATCGGCGAGGAAGCGGCTCGGCGGTCGCCGGTTCCTGTGAACGCGCTCGGCGACATCCCGACCACGCGGCGAAACGTCCGCGTGAAGTGGCTCTGATCCGAAAAACCGAGGAAAGCAGCGACCTCGGAGAACCTCGTGTCCTTGCAAAACAGCATCGCTTTGGCACGCTCGATCCGCGCGCGAAGAAGATATGCGATCGGGCTCTGGCCGGTACGGCGCCGAAACCGTCTGGCGAAATGAAAACGGCTCACGCCCGCGACCCGCGCGAGATCGTCGAGTCGAACCTGCTCGCCCACGTTCGATTCGATATAGGCGTGAACTCGCTCAAAAGTCCCGTCATCCAGCGCATCCACCTGGCGAAGCCCTCCCGCCACATTGCACCACACCCGGGACGAGAAGTCTTTAAGACGATGGTATCGCTCGCGGTTTTTCGGGCCGCTCCTTCATCGCGAGCGGCAAGCCGAGGCGTCCGGCGATCCTCACCAAATCGGCGAGCGATTCCGTGTTCATCTTGCGCATGACCTGGCCACGGTGCGCTTTCACCGTGATCTCGCTGGTGCCGAGCTCGCCGCCGATCTGCTTGTTGAGCAGGCCCGATACTACGAGGCCCATGACCTGGCGCTCTCTGGGCGTCAACGACTGATAGCGCGATTGCAGCGAATGCAGCTCTTGCGTGGCGGACCACTCGAATTCGCTGCGCTCCACCGCGTGCCGCAGTGCGTTCAGGAGATCGCCGTCGGCGAACGGCTTGGTGAGAAACTCCGCCGCGCCGGCTTTCATCGCTCGAACGCTCATCGGGATGTCGCCGTGACCGGTGATGAAGATGATCGGCATCGTCTTGCCGTTCTCGACCAGCAGCTTCTGGAGATCGAGCCCGCTCAACCCCGGCAGCTCGACGTCGAGGATGAGGCAGCTCGGTACGTCAACTGCCGGACGGTCGAGAAATGTGCGCGCCGAATCGAACGCTTCCACGGCCCATCCGGACACGCGGATCAAGTGCTCCAATGATTCGCGCACCGACACGTCGTCGTCGACGACGAACACTACGGCGGTCGGCATCACGGCACGGAGAGCGCCCGGCGAACGGCGTGCACAAGCGCTTCCTCGCTAAAAGGCTTCAGCAGGTAATCGACGGCGCCGGCCTTGATGAGCTGCGGGCGCGCGTCCTCGCCTCCATGCGCCGTGATGAAGACGATCGGAATGGTATGGCCGCTCGCCGCGAGCTCGTGCTGCAGCTCGGGGCCGCTCATCCCCGGCATGGCGATATCCAAGATGAGGCAATCGGTTCTCGGGAGCGATTCGGACGAGAGGAACGCCTCCGCCGAGGCAAACGCATCAACCGCGAAACCGAACGACCGCAGCAAGTCGGGAAGCGATTCCCGGACCGACTCATCGTCGTCCACGACGCCCACGAGCGGCGAGGTGCGTTTGCTCGAGCCGGTCATGCGTTCGCCGGCACCCGGGGATCGTCGGGGCCGGTGGCCGTGACGGCAACGCTCGTGGGCAGCGTAAACGCGAACGTTGCTCCATTGTCGCGGTTCGCCTCGGCCCACAACCGTCCGCCATGGCTTTCAATGATCGACCGGCTAATGGACAGGCCCATTCCCATGCCGTCGTGCTTGCTCGTGTAGAACGGATCGAAGATGCGCTCGGCGTCAGCGGGATCGACGCCGACGCCGCTGTCTTCCACGACGACGCGCACATGATCGCCGCCGGCCGGCTCGGTCTTGATGAACAGCCGCCGTGCGCCGTCCCGGCTGGTGCTCATCGCGTCGAGCGCGTTGAGAACGAGGTTCACCACGACTTGCTGGATCTGCACGCGGTCGCCGGCGATCGGACGCAGCCTTGCGCTGAGCTCGGTGCGCAGCGAAACGTGCGACGCTTCGATGTCGCGCCGTAACAGAGCGACGACTTCGCGTATGGCCTGATTGACGTCCAAGCTCTCGGTGGTGACGCTTTTCTTGCGGAAGAGTGCCCGCAACCGTGCGATGACGTCGGCGGCGCGATTGGCATCGCGAATGGTGCGGCGGGCGGTTTCCCGGGCGCCGTCGATGTTCGGCGGGTCGCTGTCGAGCAGCCTCACGCACGTGCTGGCATTCGTCACGATGCCGGACAACGGCTGGTTGATCTCGTGAGCGATCGATGCGGTGAGCGCTCCGAGCGATGCCGCCCGGGACACGTGCGCGAGTTCCGCTCGAACTTGGTGCAGCGTATCTTCCGAGTGCATGCGCTCGACCGCGATGCTCGCGATATGGCAGCACTGCTCGATGAGATTGCGCTGCTGCGGCGTCGGCTCTCCGGACGTCTCGGCGTAGAGCCCGAACGTGCCGAGCACCCTCCCTTCGAGCGACATGATCGGCTGGGTCCAGCAAGCACGCCATCCCTGCGCGAGCGCAAGCTCAGCCCATTCCGAATCTTTCAACCGGGCGTCCGAGGCGATGTCGGAGACGATGACTTGCTCCGGCCGGTCGTTCGGCGGGAGCGCCGGCGCGGCACCGTGCTGCACACGCCGTCCCGCCGAATCGACGAGCCGGATCGCGCAGTGTCCTCCGTCCGCGTTGTCGTCCACGAGGCGGCACAGCGCATCGAGCGTCGGATGCAGCGCCTCGCCTTTCGCGATCATCTCGAGAAGCCGTTTCTCGCCGGCGAGCAATGCCTCTGCGCGCTTTTGATCCTCGATGTCCGTCGTCTCGCCGTACCATTTGACGACGACACCGGCCTCGTCGCGCACCGGCATGGCGCGAAACAAGAACCAGCGCAGCGTTCCGTCGAAGCGCCGAAGCCGCGCGACGGCCTCGCCGGGCTCGCCGGAGGACAGCACGGTTTTCCACGTGTCCACCAAGCTCGGCAGATCCTCGGCGCACACGGCCACCTGCCAGCCCCAGCCCATTGCCTCGTCCATCGAAAGGCCGGTGTAGTCGCACCAGCGCTGGTTCAGAAAATCGACGTAGCCGTCCGGCAGACTCGACCAGACGAGGCCGGGAATTTTATCGATAGCGAGCCGAAATTGGTCGTCCACGACCGGCCCCTCTTTCTCGAATTCCGCGTGCGTCACCCAAGGTTGTCACAGCCGGGGCGGAGACGTCTATGAGACTTTCGTGTCGGGCGCGCTCGCCGCAGGTATTGAGCACGATTCTTCAATCCCCCGCCGCTCCGATGCCGCATAGTCCTCGTACGCTGCATGATGCGCAGCCGCTCACCATAACGCCGCCCGCGGCAGGCACGGCGCAGGAAGGACGATCATGCTCACCACGCCATCCGAGAGCTCGACCCCGGCAACGACGATTACCGAGCACGAGATGCAGGAGGTCGCGAGGGCGAACGCCACGGGGCTGCAGCCGGTCGTATTCGTGCACGGCCTCTGGCTGCTGCCGAGCAGCTGGGAACGCTGGGCCGCGCTGTTCGAGGCGGCCGGTTACACGGCGCTGACGCCCGGCTGGCCGGACGATCCCGACACGGTCGACGAAGCGAACGCGAACCCCGAGGTGTTCGCGCACAAGACGGTCGGCCAAGTTGCGGACCACTTCGACGCGATCATCCGCGCACTGACCAAGAAGCCGGCGATCGTCGGCCACTCCTTCGGCGGACTGCTGGTGCAGATTCTGTCCGGGCGCGGGCTCGCCGCGGCGACGGTGGCGATCGATCCCGCGCCGTTCCAGGGCGTGCTGCCGCTGCCGTTTTCGGCGCTGAAGTCGGCGTGGCCGGTGCTCGGCAATCCGGCGAACCGCAACCGCGCGGTGCCGCTGACGTACGAACAGTTCCGGTTCGGCTTCGCGAACGCGGTGACCGAAGAAGAAGCGCACGAGCTCTACAAGACCTACGCCGTCCCGGCGTCGGGCGTGCCGCTCTTTCAGGCGGCGACGGCAAATCTGAACCCGTGGACCGAAGCGAAGGTCGACGTGAAGAACCCGGAGCGCGGCCCGCTGCTGATCATCAACGGCGAGAAAGACAACACGGTCCCGTGGGCGATCGCGAACGCGTCGTACCACCGCCAGCAGCTGAATGAAGGCGTGACGGAGATCGTGGAGATGCCGAACCGCGGCCACGCGCTGGTCGTCGACAGCGGCTGGCGCGAAGTCGCCGACACGGCGCTCGCGTTCGTTCGCCGTTTCGTCTAGCCCGATTCGAGGAGTGTTTCCGAATGCACGATCATGTCACCGCCGAAGACGGCACGCACATCTACTACAAAGACTGGGGCTCGGGCGAGCCGATCGTGTTCAGCCACGGTTGGCCGCTGTCGGCGGACGACTGGGACGCGCAGATGCTGTTCTTCCTCAACCGCGGCTATCGCGTGATCGCGCACGACCGCCGCGGCCACGGGCGATCGACGCAGACCGCCAACGGCCACGACATGGACCACTATGCCGACGATCTGGCGACGCTGACGGCGCACCTCGATCTGCGAAACGCCGTTCACGTCGGGCACTCGACGGGCGGCGGCGAGGTGGTGCACTACATCGCGCGGCACGGTGACAGCCGCGTGGCAAAGGCTGTGCTGATCAGCGCCGTGCCGCCGCTGATGGTGAAGACGCCGGCCAATCCCGGCGGCATTCCCAAAGAAGTGTTCGACGGATTTCAAACGCAGGTCGCCACGAATCGCGCGCAATTCTACCGCGATCTGGCGGCGGGGCCGTTCTACGGCTACAATCGGCCGGGTGCGAAACCGTCGCCGGCCGTTGTCGACAACTGGTGGCGCCAAGGGATGATGGGCGGCGCGAAAGCCCATTACGACGGCATCGTCGCGTTCTCACAGACCGATTTCACCGAGGATCTCAAGAAGATCACGGTGCCGGTGCTGGTGATGCACGGCGACGACGACCAGATCGTTCCCTACGCCGATTCCGGCCCGCTATCGGCGAAGCTGTTGAAGAACGGCACGCTCAAGACGTACAAAGGCTACCCGCACGGCATGCCGACGACGAACGCCGACACGATCAATGCCGACCTGCTGGAGTTCGTTGCTACGGATTGATGAGCGTCCCGGTCCAGAAGCCCACCGCTTGAGTCTGACCTTCGTACCCCCACGCCGTCTTCAAGCCCGTTCCGGCGTCATTGAAGTTCATGTTCCCCCAACCGGATTTCGTCTGATCGTTGCTGCTCTCGCCCTGGCGCTCCACCCATTTGTACGCGACCGAGGTGTTGCCCGTGAACCGTCCGGTGAGGTGGCCCGCCACTCCGTTTGCGCCGACGTACACGCCTTCAATAGTATTGTCACTCGTCTGGATGATCGTGACGATCATGTGTATCCCGGTCCTGGTCACGATGCGAAACGTGCCACTCATGTTGTCGGCGCGCGCGGGAAGCGCGAGCGCGAGGACCATCGCGATCACGGCCGAGGCGCTCATCAAATTCCGCAGGATGTTGCGCATGTTCATCACTACAACGTATGCCGACTCGTGCTCGCATCCCTCTACGTCCGCCGACGGAATTGGCACGCGACCATGCCGAGGCAGATGACCTGACTGATTCGTCCTAGAATGGTTAAACGGCCATCGCTACGCGGAGCGGACCGTCCGCTTTACGAAGCGGGATACGTCACAAGGGGCTGTAAACGTATGATTTCCGGCTTGCGCGCGAACGCCGGCAAGAATTCGTCTCCGATGTCGTCGCGCCAACCGCTCTGGGCGTTCAAACGCTCGGTGAAGCGGCATTCAGCCGCCGCATCGTCGAACCGCGAAAACCAAACAAGAACCCGTTCATTCTCACGCAACGGAAGGCGAGGAAAGTTATTGGGCTCCGAAAGCGAGATGAAAGCCGCGGAGACCACCGCTCCCGCCAGCTCAATTCGCGGACGCACGATCTCTTCGAACACTTGTCCGAAGCGAAGGGGATCGGCCGACGCGAGGTAGATGATTTCCGCCCGCACGATCGCGGCATCCCACAGGGGCTGCTCGGCGCGAGCCGCGTAGTCGCCAAACGGCTCGAGCAAGAGCGCATTATCGGAATCAACGATGGTCTCATTCGCATCCCCGCGATGCGCGGCCCAGACCGGGCCGCCGTAAAATGCTTCCAAGGATCGCTGCCGCGTGGACATGTCACGAAATGCCCGCAGCCATACGACGCGGTCAGGGTCGTCCAAGTCGTGAAACAGGCCTAAGACGACTGCTCCGACCGCAATTTGGGGCTGGGCTAGCTTTGAGTCGAAGAGACGCACGAAAGGCTCACGCATCCCGCGTCGCAGCGTATACTGCCGGAATTCTAGGACGGCAAGGGGGTTTGTATCGGCAGACGTTTGCAGTGCACGCATGACGGCAGCGTAGCCGAGGCATGAACGAGCCGTCGAGGACCAATTCGCGCGGCATCCCTCGCAAGTCCGTGGCGAAAAGATCGGCCAACAAATCGGCCAAGTTCGCTAGACACGGGTCGCTTTGGCCTGCAAAATTACCAATAATGAACGTCCCACGATCGGCCAACATGCAATCAAGGTGGTGGAAGTCGCCTTCATCGACGGCAAGCCGGCCGACTGGGACTATCACTAGACGGTAGGGCCGCCGCTGCCGGCATGAAGCCGCCTGACCTTTCGGGCGGCGGCTGCAGCCATAGTCAGCACGGCGGCGGCTCGGGTACCGGTAGCGCCGGCGCGGGAACGCAGGCGCGTTCGGCGCAGCTGTGGGCACCGCATAGGAGCTCGCAAAGCGGCACGCGGAGCGTCGCCGCGAGCGCCGGCAGCTCGCGCTTGTCGACGGGCTTGCCGGATTCGAGGCGCTTTATCGTGCCGACGAAAACGCCGGAATCCTCGGCGAGCTCATCGACGCTGTAGCCGAGTGCGATGCGAAGCCGAAAAGCGCGCGTCGACAACGGTTCCACCGGCGGGAATCTGCGTTGGCCGTTCCAACGCTTGCGGTGAGGCGAGGGCGAATGCTGCGCGATCATCGCTCCGCCTTTGATGCACCAAAAGGCGGCTTCGAGCGCGTAGCTGATGGACGCGCGCAAGCAGACGCAGGCGAAGCGCACGTGTGACGCGCGCTCGGGATCGGCGGCCGTGTAGCGGAAGCCGCCGGCCAGCTCGTCGACGCACGCGTCGATCCCGTTGTCGCGCAGGAAACGCACGACGACTTCGGGGTTGAAGTCGTCCGGCTGCACCAAGCCGGCCATGTTCTGGTGGTGCTCGTCCGTTACATCGGCGATCGTGGCGTGGAACACGGTAGGTGACGCAATCATGCGATCACCCACCGGCGATGAATGAAACGGATGGCGTTCGGCAACGGAAAGCCGCGCCGAGGGCTCGACGTCAATGCGTCGAACTCGGAAAAGGTCATTCGATGCTAACCTCATCGGGTGACGGGCTCGACCGGTGGTACTAACACCGGGCGAGCCGCTTAGTGTCGAAAAATAGCGAAGCTATCGCTATGGAAAAGTATAGCACGAACAAGCGTTCGTATCAACATGAAAACGCGTTGTCCACGGAAGATTGTGGAGATGTTTTGCACGTCAGCATCGCTAACGGTTCGTTTCCCTTGAGTGCTCCGCTAGCTCGTCCGACAAAGCTGGCACGCGGATGTGTAGCGGCGTTTGTGTTTGCGAGCTGGTCCAAGCCCTCGACGCGTTCGCCGCCGGGGAAGCCTTCCGGTGTCTTCCGGAACGATACGTGCGCGTAAGCGTACTCGTGTTGGCTGCACCCACGCACAACAGCGAACGGCTCCGATCCGCGCACCGCGCAGCCGCAGCGCCACCAAGAGCCGACGCGCTTGCCGTTTGGGATGATGCGTCCGGCGGGTCGAGAGCCTAGAAGTCCGTCAACCCAGATCGAGCGGATCGGTCCGCGGTATTGAGTCTGCTCGTCCATACCGTTACCCTTGACGTACTGTGACGGCCTAGGCGATCTATCATCGCCTTCACTTCATCGAAGGTTGGCTTCGACTTCGCGTCGTCCGTCACGGCGAGTCGTCGCCGTGACGCTTCGACATCATTTCGATCCGCTTCGCGATTAGTCGTTCCGCTTTAAGCCGCGCCGCTTTGAGTTGCTCGATCTCGGCATCCACCATATCGAGGTGATAGTGCTTAACCATTGCCTCGCGCGACTCGGCGTCGTAGCAATCGTTGTACGGGTTCATGGCCTCCTGGATTGCGCGCAGCGATCTCTTTAGGTACGGGTGCTCAAACTCCCAGCCCATGAGTTGATCGTCGTCGTCGCCCTCGGGCTCTAGGTGATCGGGGAAATGGATCAGACTTCCGAAGCCCGGTCTGAACTTCTCGACAGCCGCGATTGCCTTCTTGCAGAACTCGCGCAAGTCGATGTAGCGCTCTTCACCGCGAAATGCCGGCACCACGCCGTCACCGTACGCCGCGTCGAATAGGTCGCAGATGCGCGTGTAGCTGAGGTAGGCGTACTCCAGCGCGGTGGCGTCCATGAGGCGCGCTACGCGCGCGTGCTCCTCGCGCTGATCCGGTTGAAGCCGCTGCGCGATGTAGTGCGCCTCGCGGTTCGTGCCGCGCACGAAGGCAACGGGATCGACACCGTATGCCTCAGCGAGTTTGTCGATCACGTCCGCCGACGCGACCTCCTTGCCGTTCTCAATCTTGGAGAGCCGCGGCTGACTGATCCCGGTACGGGCCTCGACCGTCTCCTGCGAGAGTTTGAGTTTGGTACGGACCTCACGGCCCCGCTCTCCGAATGCAAGTTCCACAAGCCTGTCCTCCTAGTCGCCAGCGTAGCAGCGTCCCGCAGGGCATATCTAGATGCATATTGGAGGCATACCGCGCGTCAGTCTCCGCTCGATGCTTCCGGCAAAGAAGCCGTGTGATCAAAGCGTGGGCACAAATGAGCGGCCCACGGAGAATCTCCCCTTGATTGTCCCCAGGTCGGGCGGAGGTGGGCCACGGCCGGTAGCGCCCCGCGCAGTCGCCGAACCTTCTCTTGCGGTCAGTCAGCGGCCGCGCCCCGCCGCGATGCCGCGTCTCCGTCCGACGATGAGCAAGCTGTTCGCACGCCTTGCCGAAAAACTCACCGAAGACGCGCGTGGTCGCCGCGACGCGCTAGCCGGCCTTCTCAAAGGACGCGACGGGATCGCGGTCGTCGAAGCGTGCGCGCGCTGCTTCGATCTCGGGCATGTGCGCGTACGCCCACGTGCCCAGCGCGACAACCGGCTCGCGCAGCGAACGGCCCAGCTCCGTGAGCTCGTAGTCCACGCGCGGCGGGATCGTCGGGTACATCGTGCGCGTCACCATGCCGTCGCGCTCGAGCCCGCGCAGCGTGAGGACGAGCATCCGCTGCGAGATCCCGCCGATGAGCCGTTTCATCTCGTTGAAGCGACGCGGGCCGCCGCTGCCGAGCAGCATGACGACGAGGACGCTCCACTTGTCGCCCACGCGGGCGAGGATCTTGCTCACCTTGCGGCAGTCGCCGCCCATCGCGGGGTGCTCGCCAGTGGTCACGTGGATGTGCTCCGGTAACATTGATGTGCCTTCTTGCGAGTCTACCAGTAGTTCCCTATGATGTCTAGGTTACAAATCTATACCTGATGGGAATCATGAACCTGCTACACGTCGACTCGAGCATCCTGGGCACCCACTCCGTGAGCCGGCAGGTGACTGCCGCGATCGCGGAACGGCTTCGCCAGGACGATCCCGGCCTCGAGGTGACCTACCGCGACCTGCCGCCCAGCCGCTCGGGCATCTCGTCCCTGAGTCGCTGCCGAGCGATCATCCGCTGGCCGCGCTGGCGACGGGCAACGACCCGCCCGCGCAGGCTGCGAGTGCCGCCGTCCTTGAGGAGTTCCTGGCGGCCGACATCGTCGTGATCGGCGCGCCGATGTACAACTCCACGATCCCAAGCCAGCTCAAGGCGTGGCTCGACCGGCTGCTTGTCCCGGGCAAGACTTTCACGTACAGCGCGAAGGGGCCGCAGGGATTGGCAGGCAGCAAGCGCGTGATCGCCGTGCTCTCGCGCGGCGGCGTCTACGGCGCGGGCCTTCCAACGGCGGGCGGCGAGTACGTCGAGCCGATCCTGCGCGCGATCTTCGGCCTCATCGGCATCACGAACCCGGAGTTCATCATTGCAGAAGGGATCCGGATCAGCCCGGAACGGGGCGCGCAGGCGCTCGCCCAGGCGCTCGAAGCGGCACGCGCGCTCAGCGTCGCATAAGCCTACGCCGCCGAGGCCGCGGTGATCACCGCACGGCGCTGCACAACGCAATCGCTATACTGGGCTCTTCAATGACCCGTTCGAGCCCGGATTGATCCGCAACTGGGGGGTTGCGCTTTCGCTCGCTTTGTGCAACTATAGGGTTGCACATCGGGAGGGCATCGTGGTTCAAGACCGGATTGAGAGAGAAGTCGTCGTCGCTGCTGCGCCGGAGCGCGTGTGGGAGATTATCACGCAGGCGGAACACGTCGGCAAATGGTTCGGCGACTCGGCGGAGATCGACTTGCGGCCGGGTGGCACGATGGTGCTGCGCTGGGATAAACACGGCACCCAGTACGCGACGATCGAGAAGATCGACGCGCCGCGCCACTTCTCGTATCGCTGGAAGCCGGGGTTCAACGACGAAAAGCCGGGCACGGACGACTCGACGCTGGTGGAGTTCACGTTGACGCCGCACGAAGGCCAGACACTTGTGCGCGTGGTCGAAACGGGCTTCAGCCGTCTGCCGCTGAACGAGAGCAAGCGCGCCGAGCAGTTCGAGAACAACAGCGAAGGCTGGGGGATCCAGCTGCGTGATCTGCGGGAATACGTCGAAGGGCTTGCGGCGTAACGCCGCCAGCCGGCGATGATCGCGCGGAAGGGCGACGTAGACGAGGTGCTCGTCGCTCTCGCCGACCCCACGCGGCGGCGCCTGCTCGACGCGCTCTCGGCTCACCCGCAAACGACCGCGACCGCGCTTGCAAAGAAACTTCCCGTGACGCGGCAGGCGATCGTGAAGCACCTCGCCGTCCTCGAGCAAGCCGGTTTGGTTGAAGCGCGCAAGCAGGGCCGCGACGTCCAGTTCTCCGTTCGTCCCGAGCGCCTCGAATCAACGGCGCGATGGATGCGCGGTGTCGCAGCGGCATGGGATGAACGGCTGAACGCGATCAAGCGTCTCGCAGAAAACCAGTAGGGGTGGTGCAGCAATGGAAATGGGCGCGTCTGTCGCGATGATGGCGGCGATGATGCTGCCGGCCGCGATACCGGCGGTGTTCAGAGCGGCTAACGGCCGCGGTGGCGTGCGGACCGTGCCGGTCTTCGTCGGATCGTATCTCGCCGTTTGGGCGCTCGTGAGCGTCGTCGTGTACACGTTGTACCGGACGCACGACGCGGTCGCTGCAGCCGCCGTCGTGATCGCTGCGGGCGTCTACGAGCTCACGCCGCTCAAACGCTACTTCCGCCGGCGCTGCCGCGAAATGGTGCGATCCGGAATCGAGCTCGGACTCTACTGCGCCGGCTCGTGCATCGGACTCATGCTGATGCTGGCTGCGATCAACGCCATGAGCGTCACCTGGATGGCGGTGATCGCGGGCATCGTCTTCATCCAAAAGCTTCTCCCCGCGAAAGCGGCTCTCGATGTCCCGTTGGCGCTCGCGATCATCGGGATTGGAATCCTGATCGTCGCAGCGCCTTCGGCTGTCCCCGGCTTCATGCCGGATATGTAAAAAACCACACTGTTCGTACCATTCAAGAAACGAGAAAACGATGATCGACCACAAGATCGGAACGCGCGAAGAGTGGCTTGCGGCAAGGCTGCAG
Organism: Vulcanimicrobiota bacterium; assembly: GCA_028287565.1. GTDB lineage: Bacteria > Vulcanimicrobiota > Vulcanimicrobiia > Vulcanimicrobiales > Vulcanimicrobiaceae > Vulcanimicrobium. Next base: position 11,336 of record JAQBPK010000259.1, on the reverse strand, counting down.
CTGCTCGACGCCGAGAAGGCGCAGACGCGGCGCGGCGACGAGCTGGCGCGGATGCGGCAAGAGCTGCCCTGGGTGCGCGTCGACAAAGAGTACCGCTTCGAGACCGACGAGGGGGCCGCGACGCTCGCCGATCTCTTCCGCGGGCGCTCGCAGCTGCTCATCTATCACTTCATGTTCGGTCCCGAGTACGAGGCGGGATGTCCGTCGTGTTCCGCGATCGCGGACAGCTTCGACGGCTCGGTCCCGCATCTGGTGAACCACGACGTCTCGTTCTACGCCGTCTCGCGCGCGCCGCTCGCGAAGCTGCAAGCGTATAAGCGGCGAATGAGCTGGAGCTTTCCGTGGGCGTCGTCGTTCGGCAGCGATTTCAACTACGACTATCAGGTCGCGCGCACCGAAGAACAGCAGCGGTCAGGGAACGCCGAGTACAACTACCGCCCGATGGACATGCGGCCGGTGCTGAACGCCCCGGCGGATAGCTGGGTCGCCCAGATCGCGGGAAGCACCGGAACCGACGTGGCGACGTACATGCGCGAAGGCCCCGGGCTGAGCGCGTTCGCGCTGAAGGACGGCGTCGTCTATCACACCTACTCGGCGTACGGCCGCGGCGTCGACGGGGTCTGGGGCATGTACCAGTGGCTCGACCGCGCGCCGCTCGGACGCAACGAGGACGGCGACTGGTGGTTCCGCCGCCACGACGAGTACGAGCGCACGTAACGCGCGCCGTTTATTCCCGAGCGGTACGCGAAAGATACGCCGCGACGAGTAGTCCGTAGAAGACGACGTTCGTAACCAGACCAAATATCACGGAGCTCGGAGTCAGCGGTTCAAGCACGCCGCGGAAGGCTATGATCGCGTCCATGCAGACGGTGACGACGACGCCCCAAACGATGCCGCCGAGAACCCAATTGCGCAGTGAGCTCACCCTGCTCCAGACCAACGTGTAGAGATACGCCCAGACGAGAGCCGTTGCGAGGTGCAACGCCAGGCCGGTCGCAGCATACTGCGGCGACGTGTATGCGACGGGTCCCAACACCGCCGATGCGATGAATTGCCATACCTTGACGGGTGACATCTGATGGGCGATCGAGATGAACGCGTCGGTGCCGATGGCGCCGATGACACCTGCGACGAAGGTGTGAAGTGCCGGCGAGGCACTTCCGGTGCGTAGAACCTGTATGCTCATCTCAATGCTCCTCGGGCCTAGCGCGCAGATCTCAGGATCGTTATAACGCCCTTTGCAGAGAGAATCCGGAAAATGTGCCTGTGACGTAAGTCGCGTGCTGAGCCGAGGCATCGCGGAAGAAGCGATCCCAGTCGAGGAGAGCCCGCCGTTATCCGAATAGGCCGCTATACCGCCGTCCGTCCGCCGTCAGCGGCGATGGTCGCGCCGGCGATGTAGCTCGCAGCCGGTGAGACGAGAAAGGCCGGCAATCCGTTTCTTGCCGTATCGTTGCTCGACGGCCTCGGCGACGCAAATCTGATAGACGACGGCAGCGAACTGCCGCGCCGCCTGAAGAACGGAGCGCGCCGGCGACTCGTGCCCCTGTCGGACACCGCGCTGGAGCTGGCGCAAGTCGGCGCAGTACTCGGACGCCCGTTCGCGCTCCGCGATGCCGCTGCGCTCGTCGGAAGCGCCGCCCCGTCCGACCTTCGGAGAGCCGTTGACGAAGCCGTGCGTGAACGAGTGCTGCAGGATGATTCCGGACTGCTATCGTTTACGCACGACCTGGTCCGGCAAGCCGTGTACGATGAGATCGCACCGTCTCTCCGGTCCGAGCTCCACCGTCTCATCGCCGCGTACCTCATCGATAGCGGTGCCAGTCCGCTCGACGCCGTCCCGCACGTCTTGGCCAGCGCGACCGCCGGCGATCGCGCCGCGGTGTCGCTGCTCGTGCAGGCAGCGACGAGCGTCGTCTCCTCGCTGCCGGCCGTCGCGGCCGACGTCGTCTTGCAAGCGCTCGCGCTGCTTCGAGAAAGCGACCCGTTGTGGCTCGACGTCGGTTGCACGGCGTTCCCGATCCTCGTAGAGGCGCGACGCGAGCGCGACGCGCTCGCTCTAGCCAACCGCCTCGGCCGCGTTGTAACCGATCCGAACAAATACGCTACGCTCCAAGCGAAAGCCGCGTGGCTGTTGTGGTCGATGGGCCGGGCTGAGGAGATGCTCTCTCGGATCGACGCGGCGTGCGCACGCGAAGGGATCTCGGAAAGCCTTCGAGCGGAGCTCCTTTCGCTGCGCGCCCTCGGGGGTTCTCGCGGAGACGACGATGAGGCTGCGCTCGCCGCCGGCCGATCCGCGCTGGACGCGAGCCGAAGCGCCGGCAGCGAGATCGCAGAGGCCACCGCGGCGCGCGCGCTGGCCGAAACGAGCATGAGCGACGGCCGGTTCGGCGATGCACTGCAGTACTTTCGAGACATCCGTTCGCCCGCCGAGTCCCTCAAAACGATCCCAAGCCAGATCTTGCTGTTGCAGCTCATCGACCGGTTGGACGAGAGCGCCGCACTGCTCGCGCACGCGCAAGAGCTCATCGACCGCGGGGCCGGCATTCACCCGGCCGACGTCGCCTTCGCGCGGCTGTGGCACGACTACACCGCCGGCAATTTCGACGATGCCGAAACCGAGGCACTCACGATCCTGCGGGAGTGCGATGAGGTTCACGAGGATACGTATCAGGTCGAAGCCCGGCTCGTGCTCGAACGGGTCGCGCAGATTCGGGGACGCTACGACGACGCGAAGCACCACATCGCGGTCGCAGTCGCGGACATTGCGGGCGGTGACGAAACACGAACCGTGCTCATCGCGGCAGCGACCGCATGGTTTCACGAATCGCGAGGCGACTATGCTCGCGCTTTACCGCTCGTGCGCGAGGTCATGCATCCGCAGCGCGGGGTCCGGCACCGGTGGCGAAATCTTCCGGGTTGGCTCGTGGTAGCCGCCCGATGCGCGGTGCGCGGCGGCGACGCCGGCCTCGCAGCGGAGATCGAGTCGTTGGCCGCGGGCTTGGCGGAGCGCAACCCGGAGGTCGCTACATTCGTCGGTATCGCGGAGCAGATACGCGGCCTGGTACGGCGCGACATCGACGCGCTGCGTCATGCGACCGAACTCCTCGAGCGCAGCCCGCGCCGGTTTCTATTCGCCGATGCGGAAGCCGACTACGGCCGGGCGCTCCTCGCTGACGGGCGGCGTGACGCCGGCGTCGCGGCGCTGGACCGCGCTTGGGATCTTTTCCATGCCCTGGGAGCCACCAGCGATGCGGAGCGCATTCAGCGGCCGTGAACTCTCGCGTCCAGCTCATGCGTGCCCTCATGGATCGTCTCTCGGAGGAACAGGTCTCGCTGCCTTAAATCTCACGCGTTTACGTGATGCAGCGGCGTTGACGCCGGGCCGATCGCGTCGCCGCAGCTTGGCCGTCTAAATAGCTACTTCTTTGGCTCGAGTGGCTTGCAAATCATCTCCAACAGAGCAGCAAGCGCGGAAAGACCGTGCTCAACGTTCGGCTCTCTTTGTGCGATCCAAAACTGCACGTGCGTCAAATATATGCACAATATGGCCTCCGCAGCCAAATCGGTATTGGCCTCACTTGTTATGAGGCCATACGTTTGATTGCGACGCACGATATCACGAATGCCGTCGTACAACGCGCGCCATATCACCGGCAGGGCTTGGTCGGTGTTGGCGGATTCCATGGACCGCCCAAAATTGTTCAGCATCGCGGTCCGTGACAGGCGTGCATCGCGCCCGAACACTTCATAACGAGGTCGCAAGAAACGGATCAATTGCGTGACGACCGTGCCGTCTGTCGGTATCGAGCCGCTAAGTGCACTGAGCCGCTCGAGCTCTGATTTGAACATCGCGGCGAGTAGCTGCGCCTTATCCGGCGCATAGACGAAAAGCGTGGCCACGCCCACGCCGGCGCGCTTGGCGATTTCGCGCGTTGTGGCTTTGTGAAAGCCGCACTCAGCGAAGACCTCCCGAGCGGCTTCTTCGATCCGGCGGCGCTTGTCGAGCTTCGATCGCTCGCGGAGGGTCAGGTCGGTGGACTCATGCATCGGCGAAAGCTCTCCGAGACGCGCTCAATTTTGAGCGCGTCTCAATTATAGAATATCACGATGGAAAGCACCATTCAACCGCAAAGTGGGCCGTGCGGCGGGAGCGGTCGTCCGACTCTCGCCGGGGCACGATTTGAGACGCCTTGACGGCAACCATGATTTCCGGACGAAGAACCGAACAAAATGCAGACAGACGTCGATGACCTCGGACGGTGGTTGCGGGTGGACAACGCCCCGAAGCTGATGGTCAACGTGCTGAACAAAGCGTCACTCACCGTAACGGAAGTGCGCTACGATTCTCCGATGTACGGGATGACGGAGATGGCGGCCCAGCGCGACAGTTTTGCGGTCGCTCTAACCCTACGGCCGCACCCCTATCATGAGATCTTCGTCGATGGTCGTAACCGGCCCGTTCGCGACGTGCGAATCGACGACATGATGTTCTATGACCTGTCGACGGTCTCGTACGGATATACGGCATTCCCCTTTCACTCGATGTTCTTCGTGATTACGAGGGCGTTCCTCGACGAGCTTGCTGAAGATCTGGAATTGCCGAGGATAGACGGTCTTACCAGAATATCGCCGGACCCAGTGCGCGACGAGAACCTCGCTCGCATGTCGAGACGTATCTTGCCGTATGTAAGCACGCCAGGAGATATCGACGAGCTGTACGCCGATCACTTTATGCTTGCGTATGGGATTTATGTGTGCGCAAAGTACAGTTCTCTGCCGACGCGCAGAAAGGATCGCGGTTGTTTAACGAGATGGCAGGTGCGCCTGGCACAGGAGATGATCGAGGCGCATCTCGACGGCCGTGTACGTTTGCGAGAACTTGCGGCGATGTGCGGCTTGCGCACAAGCCAGTTCGCACATGCGTTTCGAAAGAGTGTCGGGGTTGCGCCATATCAATGGCTTTCGAGTCAGCGTATCAGTCGCGCCAAGAGCCTATTGCGCCGCGGCCGAACCCTCTCGGACGTGGCGCAGCTGTGCGGGTTTGGGGACCAAAGCCATTTTACGCGCGCCTTTCGAAACGCCGAGGGCGTTACGCCGGGATATTGGCGAGCGCAACAGTAATGCGCTCATCGAGACGCGCTCTGAATTGAGCGCGACTCGGAAAAAGCCAAGCTACACTGCAAGAATATACAATACGCCGCTTTCATCAGCGACTATGTTGTGCTTGTCGCCAAAGTGAAATGGTGGCTGCGACGTCCGGGACCTGTCCCTCGTCGACATTTCATGATCGCTTATGGAGGATTACCATGTTCCGGAGGCTTCTCGCGTTTACGAGTACGCTCATGTTTGTCGCCGGTGGCGGCGTGCCCGTCTCAGCTGCGCAAAAGAAGAGCATCGTGTTGGTTCACGGCGGGTTCGTTGACGGATCCGGATGGGAGGGCGTCTACAAGATCCTCCAGCGCGACGGCTATGACGTCACGATCGTCCAGAACCCGACGACGAGTCTGGCGGATGACGTCGCCGTCACGAGGCGCGCCATCGCCGGTGCGAAGCAGGACGTTATTCTGGTCGGACATTCCTACGGTGGTGCCGTCATCACCGAAGCCGGCAACGATCCAAAAGTCGCCGCACTGGTCTATATCGCCGCCTTCGCGCCCGATCAAGGCGAATCAGTTGCGTCGTTGATCGCACATCCCGCTCCGGGCGCGCCGGTTCCGCCGATTCTGCCGCCGCAGGACGGTTACCTGATGCTCGACAAAACGAAATTCGCCGCATCGTTCGCTGCGGACGTCGAGCCCGGCCTCGCGTCGTTTATGGCGAACGCACAGGTCCCGTGGGGCCTCAATGCCCTCAACGGAGTCGTCTCCAAGCCGGGTTGGAAGAGCAAAAAGAGCTGGTATCTCGTGGCAACGGCGGACAAGATGATCCCTCCGCCTGCGCAGCATTTCATGGCACAGCGCGCAAGCGCCACGGTCGTTGAAGCGCCGGGAAGCCACGCGATCTACGTTTCCAAACCGGAAGCGGTTGCAGGTCTGATCGAACAGGCGGCTTCGGCTGAAACTGTAGCGGCCTCTCACTAACGGAGTCAGGTTGGTGAAGGATGGGGGTCGTCTACTATCGCGACTCCCGTCCTTTCGTGCCTGGGAGAGATTTGCTGGCCCCAAGCGGTTGCCTCCAGCGCTCCTGTTTGAGAGCCGGCTTCTCGCTGTGGAATTTCCGGCTGAACCGGCGAACAGAGCGTCATGAGCGGTTCCCCAGAGACGGCAATCTGGCTCGTGATCGCAGCATTCGTGCTCACGGTTCCGCTCGTTTCGTTCGCGCGCCGCGTCGCCGTTTCGTATCCCATCGTCCTGGTACTCGCCGGTCTCGTGCTCGGGTTCGTCCCAGGGCTCCCGCGGGTCGAGCTCGACCCGGATCTCGTTCTGCTCATCTTTCTGCCGCCGCTCCTGTTCTGGGAGTCGATCACGGCGCCGACCGACGTCATGCGCGCGAACGCCCGGTGGATCACGAGCCTCGCCATCGGACTCGTCATCGCGACGACCGGCGTCGTCGCGGTCGTCGCGCACGCCGCGATCCCCGGCCTCGCTTGGCCGATGGCGTTCGTGCTCGGTGCCATCGTCGCACCCACCGACGAGCTCGCCTCCGCGCCCGTTCTGGAACGGCTGCGGATGCCGCGCCACCTCGTGGCCGTCGTCGAAGGCGAGAGCCTGCTCAACGACGCCTCGTCGCTGATCCTGTACGCGACCGCGCTGGCCGCCGTCGTGACCGGCGTGTTCCACCCGGGGATCGCGGTGCTGCAGTTCTTCGGCTCGGCGATCGGCGGCGTGCTCGTCGGCGTCGCCTGCGCTTGGCTCGCGATCGAGACGTGGCGCCGGGTGCGCGACGTCGATCTGCAGCCGGTCGTCGCGTTCACGCTGCCGTTTCTCACGTACGCGCTCGCAACGCGCTTCGCGGTTTCCGGCGTGCTCGCGGTGGTTGCCGCGGGGATCGTCGCGAGTCGCTTCACGCCGTTCGGGCTCGTCCCGCAGGCGCGCATGCGCGGTGCCGACTTCTACGAAGCGGCGGTGTTCCTCGCGAACGCGATCCTGTTCTTGCTGCTCGGCCTGCAGCTGCGCATCGTCGGAACGACGGTGTTCAGCGAGTACGCATGGTGGACCGTGCTCGCCTATGCGGCAGCGATCAACGTCACGATCATCGCGCTGCGTTTTGGTTGGTTCGTGTTACTCGAATATGCACCGTGGTTCGGCGGGGAGGGAAAGTACAGCGAGCCCAGCATTCAGCGGGCGGTCGTCGCGAGTTGGTCGGGGTTGCGCGGAGCCATTTCGCTCGCCGCAGCGCTCGCAATTCCGGTGGCAGTCGCCGGCGGCGCCCGCATTCCGAACCGCGACCTCGTCATCTTTCTCACGTTCAGTGTGATCCTCGTGACGCTCGTCGGCGGAGGATTGACGCTGCCGTCGGTCGTGCGCGCCCTGAAGATCCCACCCGGCGACGACGAAGAGGCCGAAGAACTGAGAACCGCGCTGACCGCGATGTCGCGCAGCGCACACGAGCGGCTCCGCGCACTCGAACGCGAAGGACACATCACCGCCGCGGACGCGGCGGCATTGGCGCGGCATTACGCGTCGCGCCGGCGCTTGCCGGGCGCACCCGTCGACCGGGAAGAGCAACGGCGGTTCGCAGCCGAACGCGAGGTGCTGCACGCCGAGCGCACCGCGCTCATGAAGCTGCACGACGACGGCGGAATGGACAACACCGTGCTACGCCGGATCGTTCACGCGTTGGACATCGCGGAAGAAGCCATTCCAGTCGAGGAAAGCACCTGAAGCCTCTTCGCATCATGGACCCGCGCTCCGGGAAACGCAGCCCTTCAACGGCGCGGCCGGGCGGCGCTATTCCGCGCCGGCGAGCGGGAGATCGAGCGTCACTTCAAGCCCGCCTTCGGCCCGATTGCGGAGCGAGACCGTGCCGCCGTGGCGGACGACGATGTTTCGCGTGATGGTCAGGCCAAGGCCGGTTCCGCCGGTGGCGCGCGAGCGGGACGCCTCGACGCGATAGAACGGATCGAACACGGATCCCAACTGATGGTCGGACAGCCCCGGGCCGGAATCCCGAACGCGAACGATTGCGCGAGCGCCGTCCACCACGCACGACACGTCGGCCCGACCGCCGTACGCGACCGCATTGTCGATCACGTTCGTGAAGCAGCGGCGCAGCGCGCTCACCGACCCCAGTACGATCGCAGCGCTCTCTTCACGAAGCACCACGTCGTGTCCGGCGTCCTGGGCGTCGCTGCAGACGCTGTCCAAAAGAGCGTCGAGGTCCAAGCGTCCGAACGGCTCCGCCACGTCGATACTCCGCGCCCACTCGAGGCCGTCGCGGATCATATCGCTCATCGAGGCGAGATCGCCGATAAGCCGTGCACGAAGGTCGTCGTCTTCGACCTTTTCGACGCGCAGCCGGAGGCGCGTGACCGGCGTCTGCAGGTCGTGCGTAATTGCCGCGAGCATGCCCGTTCGCTCGCTGACGTTGGCTCGGATACGTCGTTGCATCGCGTTGAACGCCATCGACGCGTCCTTCACTTCCGTCGGGCCCGTCACCGGAAGCGGCGCGGCGTCGATATCGCGGCCCAATCGCGTTGCGGCACCGGCCAGCCCGCGCAGAGGCCGCGTGACCATTCGCGCCGTGATAAATGCGAGTGACAGCGTGCAGATGCCCAGGACGCTCAACTGCAGCGTCGGGCGGAACGGCGGACCGTGGAAGATCGCGGTGGCATGGAGCGTTCCGGCGATTGCAAACAAGATGCCGAGCACGAGAATCACGAAGACGCGGACCGTCATGGACTGCACGAATCGCGTCACGCCGGTTCCGTCACGTGACAGGCGAGCATGTAGCCCTCGCTGCGTATGGTCTTGATCAGCAGCGGGGCTTTCGCGTCGTCCCGAAGCTTCTGTCGCAGTCGGCTCACCTGCAGATCGATCGACCGGTCAAAGGCATCGACGTCGGACCCGCTCGTCAGCGCCAGCAGCCGGTCCCGACTAAGAACCTGACGCGGATGCTCGAGAAACGCGCGCAGCAGCCGGAACTCGGATCCGGACAGGGCGACGATGACGCCGGCTGCGTTTACGATGTGTCGCGCGGTCGGATCGAAGGTCCACGCGGCGAACCGTATGTGCCGCGTTGCTTCTGGACGTACCGCAGAGGCTTTGCCCGTCGTCCGGCGCAGCACCGCGCGGATTCGAGCCAGGAGTTCACGCGGTTCGAACGGTTTGGCGACGTAGTCGTCGGCGCCGATTTCAAGTCCGACGCTGCGGTCGATCGGCGCGCCACGCGCCGTAAGCATGATCACCGGAACGTCGGAACGCGTTCGCAGATCGCGGCAGACATCGAGCCCGTCTTCCAGCGGAAGGGTAAGGTCCAACACCACGAGGTCGAATTCGGCCCGGTGCAGGCGCTCTCTCATCGAGGCACCGTCGCAAGCGCCTTCCGCCTGGAACCCGTGCCGCCGTAAGTATTCGCCGAGCAGCGTCCGGATGTCCGCGTCGTCATCGACGACCAGAATCCGCGATGGGACCGTCATGCGTCCATTCTAACCGATGGACCCTCGTTGACATACTCCGACACATTTCGACATACGGGCGGTACGAGCCGGTGGCATGATCGCTCCATGAACAGGACGTTTCTTCTTGGAATCGCCGCAATGCTGCTGTCATCGCCGGTCGGCGCTTCCGCGGCACCGGCCCCTCCGAACGCGGCGCAGATGCAAAAGCTCGAATATTTGGTGGGTACCTGGACGTGCGAGGTGAAGGCGGGCGGCCAGGTCGGTAGCGCGCACGAAAAGTTTGAGTCAACCTTCCGGGGAGCGTGGCTCCTCGAAACCGAGTCCGTGCCGGGCAGCGACGGCGGCTTCGTCGACATTGCGAAGCACTATACCGGCTACGACACGGCGAAGAAACAGTACGTCCACCTCGGGCCGAATTTCGACGGCACCTACGAGGTCGCAACGTCGGCGGACGCGGCGGTGTGGCATTCGGGCACCGACGCGGTCGCCTTCACGAAGGTCTCCAACGACCGCTACACGATGAGCGCGAACGAAATGGACGGCAAGCCGTTCTCATTTTTGAAGACGTGCAATCGAACGAGCTAGGAACGCAAACGAAAAGCGACCCGGAGTTCTCCGGGCCGCTCTTCGCGCTTGGTGAAGGGCCGGCGCCGGTTAGAGCGTCGTGACGACGGAGAGCTGCGTGGTGACGGACGGCTGCAGTGGGTCGTTCGAATTGACGGTGAACGTCGCGGTGTCGCCGGGCTGTGCCGCGGGCGAGAGACCGATCAGGAATTCCGGCGTCATCGCATGCGAAGCGAGCGTGAAGCCGGCGAGGCTTGCCGGGTCTTCCGTGGCGAGGCCGCCTCTTGCGAGGAGCGTGAACGACGCCGGGTTTGCGCCGCCGAACGACGCGCTCTGAATGACGAGGCTGAGGCTGCCGAGATTCGCAATCTGCATGAGTTTCGGTGCGCTCACGACGGGCGGAGCGTCGATGAATTGCATGGAGCCGCCGACGCCCGCGATGACCGGCCGATTCGGCAGGCCGGTGCCGTTGAGCGCGATGAGCTGCGTGCCGGCGTTGGAGACGAGCTGCAGCGTCGCGGTGCGCGCGCCCTCCGCGGTTGGCGCAAACGTCACCCCCAGCGGGATGAACGGGGCGGGATGCACCACGGGAACGCCCTTCATGGCCGTAGCCACCATGCCGGAATCGAGCTGGAAGTCGCCGGCGTTCGGGCCGACGATCGAGATCGACGAGAACGTTAGCGTTGATTTCTTGCTCGTATTGTAGATGGAGAAGATCGAGAGCAAGTGACCGCCGATCGCGATGGCGCTTTGCACCGAGTTCTGCGGCCCGCCGAAATTGTCCACGAGCGGCCGCGTCAAATTCGCTGACGGATCGGCGGGGAAGTAGAAGAACCAGCAGGGCGCGTCCGACACAACCGCCGGCGGAATGTCCGGGAACGGAACCGTTCCGGGCGCCGTAGCGATCGCGGGACACGGCGCGCCGCCGCCGCCACCGCCGCCTGCAGCACCGCCGCCGCCACCGCCGCCACCAGGGACGCCGTTCGCGGAAGTGGTTCTCGCTGAACTGTCTGCAGGCGACGGGACCGTGGTGACGCCGCCGCCGCTACCGCAACCGGCCGACGCGACCGCAAGCACGAAAAAGCTCGCGACCAATAAGGCTCGCATTCAGATTCCTTTCACAACTATGTGATGGCATGCGTCGAACGCCTGCTCCTAGACACACGATACGGTGAACCTATTAAGACGAAGTGAAAATGTGCGGCGGTCA
>JAQBPK010000238.1 GCA_028287565.1 Vulcanimicrobiota bacterium | reverse complement strand
CGCGGATCGGCGAAGCCGCGGACGCGATCAAGATCGGTCTGCTCGAGCCGTACACCGGCGTCTATGCGGGACCGGCCGAGAACGAGACGCACGGTTTCGAGATGGCGGCCGACGCGTGGAACAAGCGTGGCGGGGTGATGGGCCGCAAGATCGAGCTCGTGAAGGAAGACGAGCAGAACGATCCGGGCGTCGCGGCGCAAAAGGCGCGCAAGCTCGTCAACCAGGACAAGGTCGCGGCGCTGTGCGGAACGGTTTCGAGCGGCGTGTCGCTTTCCGTCGCGGGCGTGTCGAACTCGCTCAACACGCTGTTCATGGACTCCGGCGGCCACAGCGACGACGTGACCGGCAAGAGCTGCCACTGGAACGTGTTCCGCACGTGCCACAGCACGTGGATGGAGACGCACGCGACGGGTTACGCGCTGCAGAAGCGCTTCGGCAAGAAGTGGTTCTTCATCACGCCGGACTACGCGTACGGGCATTCATTGGAAGCCGGCTTCAAGGACGTGCTCGCGCACAACGGCGGCAGCATCGTCGGGAACGAGCTCACGCCGCTCGGCACGACCGACTTCAGCTCGTACCTCACCAAGATCGACGCCGCGAAGCCCGACCTCGTGCTCGTGTTCGTGCAAGGCGACGACTACACCAATTGCCTCAAGCAAATGAACCAGTTCGGGCTGCTCAAGAAGTACCCGGTCGGCGGGCCGCAGGTCGAGCTCGAGCCGCTGCTCGGCCTCGGACCGGAAGCGCGCGAAGGCTACTGGGGCATCGAATGGTACTACAAGAGCGACAAGTGCCTCGGCAAGAACAACAAGGTGGCGCAGCAGTTCGTCGCGGACTCGATCAAGCGCTACGGCCGCCCGCCCACCGCGCGCAACGCGTTCGGCTACATCACGCTCGACCGTCTCGCGCACGCGATGAACGACGCGAAGAGCGTCGATCCGGTGAAGGTGGCGCGCGCGATCGAGGGCGTGCACTTCAACTCGATCTTCGCCGGCAGCGGCTACTACCGCAAGGAAGACCATCAGCTCATGTGGCCTATGTGGGTGGCGAAGATCCGGCCCAACGGCACGCCGGGCGACAAGTACGACCTGTTCGACGTCACCGACGTCAACGCACCCGAGGCCGTCGAGCAGACGATCTCGCAAAAAGAAGCGGTCTGCAAGCTGGGCTATCCCGCATAGCGTGATCGAGCACATCGGGCCCCAGCTCTTCAACGGGCTCGTGCTGGGCGCGTTCTACGCGATCGTCGCGATCGGGCTCTCGCTGATCATGAACCTGACGGGCACCATCAACATGGCGCACGGGAGCTTCATGACGCTCGCGGGCTACCTCGCGTTCACGCTCGTGTCGCGCGGGACGCCGTTCTGGTTCGCGCTGATCGCGGCGCCGCTCATCTTGGTCGTGGTCGGCGTCGTAGTAGAGCGGACGCTCGTGCGTCCGCTCTACAAGCGCGAGCCGTTCTACAGCTTGCTCATGACGTTCGGGCTCTCGCTGATGGCGGAGGAGATCTACCGCCTGATCTGGGGCCCGAACGGCGTGCCGTTCTCACCGCCCAAGGCGCTCGCCGGCGCCGCGCACCTGGGGTTCATGTCGTTCCCGACGTTCCGTATCTTCATCGCCGTCGTGCTCGTCGTCGCGATCGCCGCGCTCGCGCTGTTCCTCACGCGCACGCGCTTCGGGCTGCGGTTGCGCGCCGCGGTGCAGGACACCGAGATGATCGCGGCGCTCGGAACGAACACCCAAGTGATCTACGCGGTCAACTTCGGCCTGGGAATCTTTCTCGCCGGCATCGCGGGCGTGCTCGCGGCGGGGATGCTCGGGCTGTCGCCGACGAGCGGCAACGCGCTGCTGATGCCGGCGTTCGTCACGGTGATCATCGGCGGGATGGGAAGCTTGTTCGGCAGCGTCGTCGGCGGCGTGCTCATCGGGATGGCGATCTCGCTCACGACGCTCTTCATCCCGGCCGCGAGCGAAGTGTCGATGTACGTGCTGATGGCGGTCGTGCTGCTGGTGCGGCCGCGCGGGCTCTTCGGCGAAGAGGGCATCTTCGGGTGAAAGCACGCACCGAGCTGCTCGTGTCCGCGGCCACCGTCGTGCTGCTCGCCGCGGCGCCGGCCATCTCGCCGCTCGTGCATCTCGACGTCTCGATCGTGAGCGAGGTCCTCGTGACCGCGATCGCGGTCATGAGCGTGAACCTGCTGCTCGGCTACACCGGGCTGCCCGCGTTCGGCAATGCGGCCTACTTCGGCCTGGGCACCTACGGGGCGGCGCTGTCGGTGAAATACGCGCACGTGCACTTCATCGAGGCGATCGTGATCGGAACGGTCGCCGCGCTGCTCGGCGGGCTGATCTTGGCGCCGTTCCTGCTGCGCCGGCGCGGGATCTATTTCGGCTTGCTCTCGATCGCGTTCGGACAGGTGTTCTACTTCATCGCGTACCGCTACACCGACGTGACGGGCGGCGAGGACGGCATGCAGTTTCCGCGCCCGGATGCCGTGTTGGGCGGTGCGCACCAGACGATCAGTGAGCTCGGGTTCTACTACGTCGCTTTGGCGCTGTTCGTTCTCGTCGTCATTGCGTTTCGGAGCGTCGTGCGCTCGCCGTTCGGTCGCACGCTGGTCGCGATCCGCCAGAACGAGGCGCGCGTGCGCTACCTCGGGCTCAATACCGACCGGTTCATCTTCGTCGCGCTGCTGATCTCCGCGACGATGGCGGGGTTGTCCGGCGCGCTGTTCGGGCTGCTGATCAACTTCGCGTACCCGCTGCAGCTCGACTGGCACCAGTCGGGCTACTTCGTGCTTAGCATGATCCTCGGCGGCGCGGGGACGGTGTGGGGCTCGCTGGTCGGCGCGTTCATCTACGTGATCGGCAAGGACATCATCTCGACGATCACGCCGCTGTGGCAGATCTTTCTCGGTGCACTGTTCGTCGCGTGCGTGCTCGGCTTCCCGCGCGGCATCCTGGGCTCGATCGCCGCGCTGCGCGCTCGCGCGCCGGACACGTTCACCGACGACGACGTGAATGCGGCCTTCGATCCGAACGCGCCGGTGGAGGTTGGCCGTGGCGCCTGACGCGATATTATTGGAAGCGCGCAACATCACCAAAGTGTTCGGCGGCGTGCGCGCCGTGGACGACGTTTCCCTGCAGGTGCGGGAAGGGACGATCCACGCGCTCATCGGGCCCAACGGCGCCGGAAAGACGACGTTCTTCAACGCGATCTCAGGTTTTATGTTCCCCGAGCGCGGGCGGGTGACGTTCCGCGGCACGGACGTCACCCGCACGATGAACTGGAAGCGCATCGCGATGGGGATGGGGCGCACGTTCCAGACGCCGAGCGTCTTTCCCGAGCTCACGGTGGACGACAACGTTCGCCTCGGCGTGCGCGCGCACGCGGGCCAGGCGTTCCGCCTCTTCACTCCGACCGGCGATGCGAAAGCGACCGTCGACCGGCGCGTCGACGAGCTGCTCGGTTTCGTGAACTTGACCGCGCAGCGCGATCGCCCGCTTTCGGAGCTCGCGCACGGCTCGCAGCGCTTGTGCGAGATCGCGATGAGCCTGTCCACCGATCCGGTGCTGGTGCTGCTCGACGAGCCGATGGCCGGCCTCGCGGAAGCCGAGACCGACCGTATCATGGGCGTCATCCGCGATCTGCGCGTGCGGCTCGGCCTCACCGTGCTGTTCGTCGAGCACAACATGCGCGTCGTGCTGTCGCTGGCCGATCGCATCACCGTGCTCGACCGCGGCAAGCTTCTGGCCGAAGGAACGCCGGCGGAGATCGCCGCGAACGAAGCGGTGCGCAGCGCGTATCTGGGCGAGGGAGTGCTCGAGCATGTCTGACGGGCCGGCTGCGGTGCCGAGCGCAGAGCCGCTGCTCGCCCTCGACGGGGTGTGCACGAACTACGGCAAGATCCGGATTCTGCGCGACGTCTCGCTGACGGTCGGCGAAGGCGAGGTCGTCGCGCTGCTCGGCCTCAACGGCGCCGGCAAGACGACGACGATGCGCAGCATCTTGGGCCTCACCCCGCCGCGCGCCGGCACGGTGCGCTATGCGGGCCAAAACGTGACGGGCTGGCCCGCGTACAAGATCGCTCGCCTGGGCGTCGGCTACGTTCCCGAAGGCCGGCGGATGTTCAAAGATCTTAGCACGCTCGAGAACCTGCAGCTCGCCGAGAACGGCCGCAGCGGCGCGTGGACGATCCAGCGCGTCTTCGAGCATTTGCCGAAGCTCTCGGAGCTGCGCGCGCGCAAGTCCGGCCGGCTGTCGGGCGGCGAGCAGGAGATGCTCTCGATCGGGCGCGCGCTGGTGGCGAACCCGCGCCTGCTGCTGGTCGACGAGCCGTCACAGGGCCTCGCGCCGCTGGTCGTCGAGGAAGTGTACCGCATCCTGGCCGAGTTGAAAAAAACAGGCGTCGCCATCTTGCTGGTAGAGCAGAACGCGCTTCTCGCGCTGCGTATCGCGGACCGCGCGTACGTTCTCGACGGCGGCCGCGTCGTGCACGCCGGCCCAGCGGCGGAGCTCGCCGCCGACCGCGACCGCATCCGAATGCTGATGGGTCTCGAAGTAGCGACGTAAACCAACATATATGATGCGTTACGCCCGAAAAGGGGCGTTAATCGGACATATTTCGACGTTTCGTTGCTAGACACGATGGGCCCCATGCGCACCGCGCCGTTCTTGATACTCGCAGCCGCGCTCGCTTTGGCATCGTTCCTGCGCGGTGCGCCGAGCACGGCCGAAAGCACTCCCGGTCGGGGCGCCGATACGCCCGGCGTCACTGCGATAAGAGCGCCGCGGACGTTTCGCGAGCTGGGCGACGAGGCGACCGTGACGTTGACGACGCGCTTCTATGCCGGCGACGGGCGCTGGCGTACGTGCGTGGACCCGGCTTGCGGTGCGGGTAACGTCGACTGGGGCAGTGACAGCCTCACCGGCGTGCTCTATGAACGCTGGCTCGTCACGCGCGATTCCGCGCTGGTGCCGCTGTTTCGCGAGCTCGAACGCACGCAGCCGCGCTACGGCACCTGCCGTGCGCCGCGCTGCACCGGGTGGAGCGACGTTCCCATGTGGGACGCCGTTGCCGCGCTGCGCACGTACGATGTCACGCACGACGTCGTCGCGCTGCGCAATGCCGAGGCCGCGTACGCGTTCGTTGCGAAATCGGACGTCTATGCGCGCGGGGCCTGTCCGGCGATCGACTACCAGCGGCCGCACGCCGAGAGCGGCGGGCTCAAGACGCTCGAAACGGATGCGAACGCGGCGCTCGCCGCGGCGATGCTTGCCGAGCGCACGCGCCGGCTCTCGTATCTCGACGATGCACGGCGCCGATACGACGCGATACGCAGGTGGTTCCTCGATCCCGACGTTCCGCTCTACACGGTGTACGTCTTCGACGACGGACGTGCGTGCCGGCCGCTGCCGCACCGCTTCTTCGCCTCGGTCAACGGCGTGATGATCGAGGCCGGGCTCACGCTGGCGCGCGCGAGCGGCGACCAGCGGTATGCGCGTGAAGCGCAGGCGACCGCGCACGCGATCCGCGCGCTCGACGACGACCGCGGCATCTTCACGGACCTGCAAGCGGAGAACGACATCGTGCAGCCGCTCGTGCTCGCGATGCTAACGCTCGCCCGCGACGGCGACGCGTTCGCGCGGGATTGGATCCGGCGCAACGCGGGCGCCGCCGCGCATGCGCGGCGCTCCGACGGCGCCTACGGACGCTTCTTCGACGGGCCGCCGACGGCCGGAATCGTCACGCAATGGCAAGCGAACGGCGGCCTCGCGATCGAGATCGCCGCGGGAGCGCTTGCACCGGACGAACGTGCGGAGCGCGACGATCCGTGGGCACGCGCGATCGTGAAGCCCGAGCGCGTCGCGCCGCGGCCCGGTGAGCGCTTCAGCGTATCGCTGGCCTTCACCGGCTCTGGCGTCGCGCTCACCGGCACGCTTGGCGAGCGGTGCTGCGAGCTGGGCCGCGCGCGCGTGTTCATCGACAGCCGTGAAACATTCGACCGCACCGGCATCTGGCAGAACAAGTCCAGTTCCGGACGCGAGCTGTCGGACAGCGTGCTGTTTGCATGGCGCTGGCCAGTGTCCGGCCCGCACGTGATTCGGCTCGAGTCCGACACGGCGAACGCGAAAGAGGGTGGCCCGTTCATCGACGTCCGCAGCATGACGATCCTTCCGTGACGTTGATGTCATGGCGGCGCTGCGCGTGCTAGAGCGCCGTGCAGCGCGGTGCCGCGGCAGCGGACGTTCGCGTGCCGATCGGTACTGCTAGGCGCAGCGTTACCGAGGCCGGCGGGCCCAGGCGGTCGATGCTCGACAGGTAGATGCGGTTCGTGAGGTTCTCCGCGGCCAGCGTGAGCGTTGCGCCCGCTGCTAGCGGTGCCGTTACGCGCGCGCCGACCAGTAGTGCGCTGCCCAGCGGCTGCGTGTTCAAGTCGTCCGCGTATGCCGCGCCGACGAACGATGCTTCGAAGCCGTAGTGCGTCCAGCCGGCTTGTGTGTCGATCGCGGCGGTCGCCGCGCGGTCGGGGACGTAGGCGAGGCGCTTGCCGATCGTCGCGGGCGGGCCGTCCAGCACGCGCGCGTACTGCGTCGAGCCGCTCAGCCGCAGGCGCGTGCACGGAGCGAGCAGCGTTGCGTACGTCGCCGTCGCGCCGTCCGTTTGCGTGCGCGCGACGTTCTGGCGCTGCTGCAGCGTGGCCGACTGCGTGACGAACGCGATCGCGTCATTCACGGACGTGCGGTGCAGGTCAAATGCGAACCGCGAGCCGCGGTTGGCGATGTCGATGCCGACGGCGTCGCCGCGGCTGCGCTCCGGGATGAGCCCCGGGTTGGGGGCCATGCGCACCGCGCCGATCTGGAAACCGCGCACGAGCTCGTTCAGGTACGGTGCGCGAAAGCCGCCGCCGCTCGATGCGCGCAGCGCGACGTTGGGCGAGACGTCGTAGCGCAGCGCCACGCGCGGCGACACCGCGGCGTCGTTGCGCGCCGGCGCGCCGGTGATCGTCGTGACGCCGCGCGCGGAGCGGTCGATCAGCGCGCCGTTCGCGAAGCCCACGTGGTCGTAACGCGCGCCGAGCAGCGCTTCGAAACGCTGACCGTGCAGCCGCGCCTGCAGCGCGACCCCGCCCAGCGACTGCGAGCCGCTGCCCATGCTTTGCAGCGTGCCGTCGCCGCCGCGCTGGTCGCTGATCCCGTGCACCGCGCGCACGTCGCCGCGCGCCTCCAGGTCGACCAACGTTCCCGTCGACAGCCACGACGCGAACACGCCGTTCTCCCAGGTCGGCACGTGCTGGATGTAGCGCAGCGCGCCGGGCGTCGCCGGAAACAGGTCCGCCACGTTGAGCACCGTCGTGGCGCGGACGTACGCCGACACGTTGGTCGTCGTGCGCTCGCCCGCGTGCGCGTACGACAGCGAGCCTTGCTGCAGCGTGCGCCCGAAGTTGTAGTTCGGCCGGCCCTGGTCTTGCGCGTCCGTCGCGAACAGCCCCGCGGCCTCGAACGACGACGTGCCGCCGACCGTGCGAACGCGGAACTGCGTCGCGTCGCTTTGGCTGCGCGCGATGTGGTCCACCTTGCTGCGGGTTGTCGCGGGCAGGTCGTAGTACGCGCTCTGCACCGTCGACGTCCACACCGACGCCGCGAGGCGCGGGCCCAGGGGGCCGCGGTAGAACATCGACGCGTCGCTTTCGCCGAGGCCGCCACCGCCGAGCGCGATCCAGCCGTCGGGCGGCGCGTGCCGCGCGGCGGACGGCGCGCGCGTATCGAGCGCGAGCACGCCGCCGACGGCGCCCGAGCCGTACAGCGCGGAACCCGCGCCGCGCAGCAGCTCGGCACGGACGATATTGCCGGGCGGCAGCGCGCTCCAGTCGACTTGGCCGCCGAACGCGTCTTGCGCCGGAATGCCGTCCGCGAGCACGATGCCGCGGTCGTTGCCGGCGCCGTCGAACGACACGCGCAACTGGCCGTAGTTGGTGAACGCGCTGTTGCTGCGGTCGCGGTCGAAGCCGGGCAGCGCGCGCAGCAGCGCGTCGGAGCTCGCGGCCGCCGAGCTTTGGATGGCGTTCGCGTCGAGCAGGGACGCCGCGACGGGAAGCCGGTGCAGGCTCTGCTGCGAGCCGGTGGCGACGCGCACCGAGCCGATCACCGGCGTGACGCGGCGCAGCACCACCGGGCCCTTCAGCGCGCTCAGGACCACGTGCACCGACTCGAACCCGGGTGCTGCGATCGTCGCCTCGCTCACCGCAAAGCGCGCGCGGGGCGAAGCGCCGCCGGCCGAATCGGTCGCTTCGGTGTCCACCGGTCCGCCCGGCGTGGAGAACAGCACCAGCGCCGCGACGACCGGCGCGCCGGTCTCGTCCACCACGACGATGCGCGGATCGCCGGCGAGCGCGATCACCAGCGCCGCGATGACGAGCGCGAGCACGTTAAACGATGCCGGCGCGGAGCGCGCGCACCGCCGCGGTGACGCGGTCGTTGACGCCGAGCTTGCGGAACAGCCGGATGACGTGCGTGTGGATCGTCGCCTGCGCGCTGCCGAGCTGCGCCGCGATCTCCGCGTTGGAATAGCCGTCCACGATGAGGCGCAGGATGTCGCGCTCGCGCGGCGAGAGGTGCGCCGCGTCGAACGACGCGCGCGGGTGCAGCAAAACTTGCGAGATCTCGGCGTCGAGCCAGGTCGCGCCGGCCGCGACGGCCTTGATGGCCTGCTGGATGCGGTCGAACGGCGTGGTCACCAGACAGCATGCGTCGGCCCCGGCGTCGAGCGCCGCGCGCAGCAGCAACTCGTCGACGCCGCGCTTGAGCGAAAGGACGCCGACGTCGGGCCGCCGCGCCTTCGCCGTGCGGATGAAGGCCACGCCGGGCGCGGGTTCTCCGGGCAAGCCGGCGAGACTGAGGTTGACCAGAAGCACCTGCAGGCGGGGATCGCTCAGGAAAAGCTCCGCGTCCTCGGGCCCGGCGGCCGCCCCCAGCGACTCGAGCTCCTCGTCGCTGGCGACGAGCTCGGCCAGCGCCTCGCGGGTGAGGAACTGGTCCGAAACGAGCGCCACCGCGGTGCGCGTGGCCGTGGGCCGGGGACCGGAAGCGATCATTAAGGCCAACCCTTCGGTACGGTAGTGCTCCTATCGTACACCGTACGGTCGACTTGCGCACGCTCCTCCCGCGCCGTACGCTCCTGGTACCGACGTCCGTCTGGGCGCCGCCGCGTTCGCGAGGTGGTTCAATGCGCCGTGTCGCCGTTGCCGTTATCGCCGCCGTCACCGTGACGGCCGCCGCCGTGGGGTACCACACCGTCGCCGCGCAGCAGCGAATAGCGCTCGCGGAGATGGCGCAGGACTCGGGCCAGTGGGTGATGCCCAGCCAGAATTACGCCGCCACCCGGCACAGCATGCTCGACGAGATCAAGACGTCGAACGTCGGCAGCCTCAAGGTCGCCTGGACGATGTCCACGGGCGCGACGCGCGGGCACGAAGGGCAGCCGCTGGTCATCGGCGACACGCTCTATTTCGAGAGCGCGTGGCCGAACCACGTCTACGCCGTCGACCTCAACGACTACCACATCAAGTGGCAGTACACGCCGAAGCAGGACAGCTTCGCCGTGTCGGTGGCGTGCTGCGACCTGGTGAACCGCGGCGTCGGCTACGGTGACGGCAAGATCATCGTCAACGCGCTCGACGGCCAGGTGATCGCGCTCGACATCAACACCGGCAAGCCCGTCTGGACCGTGCACAACTCCGATCCCGCGATGGGCCAAACGCTCACCGCAGCGCCGCTGATCGTGAAAGAAAAGAACGTGATCGTCGGCGTCTCGGGCGGCGAGTTCGGCGTGCGCGGCTATCTCACGGCGTACGACCTCAAGACCGGCAAGCGCGTGTGGCGCGCGTACAGCGAAGGCCCCGACAGCGACCTGTTGATCGGCGCGGGCTTCTCCGGGCCCAAGAATGCCGGCACCTCGACGTGGAACGGCGAGCAGTGGAAAGTCGGCGGCGGCACGACCTGGGGCTGGTACTCCTACGATCCCAAGCTCAACCTGCTGTACTACGGCACGGGCAATCCCGGCACGTGGAACCCGACGCAGCGCCCCGGCGACAACAAGTGGTCGATGACGATCTTCGCGCGCGATGCGGACACCGGGATGGCGAAGTGGGGCTATCAGATGACGCCGCACGACGCGTGGGACTATGACGGCGTCAACGAGATGATCCTGGTCGACCTGAACATGAACGGCCAGACGATTCCGGCGCTCGTGCACTTCGACCGCAACGGCTTCGCGTACGAGCTCGACCGCCGCAACGGCAAGCTGCTGATGGCGAAGAAATTCGACCCGTCCGTGAACTGGGCGACGCACATCGACATGGCCAGCGGCCGCCCCGTCGTCGACCAGCGGTACATGACGAAAGCCGGCACCAACGTCTCCGGAATCTGCCCCGCCGCGATGGGAAGCAAAGACCAGCAACCCGCGTCGTACGACGAAGAGTCCGGCTACTTCATCGTGCCCACGAACCACAACTGCATGGACTACAAGGCGTTCGCGGTCAAGTACAAGAGCGGGTTCCCGTTCGTCGGCGCGATCGTGAAGATGTATCCCGGTCCGGGCGGCTACCGCGGCGCGGTAATCGCGTGGGATCCGATCAAGGGCGAGATCGCGTGGAGCAATCACGAGCGCTTCCCGGCGTGGGGCGGAACGCTCTCGACCAAGGGCGGCGTGTCGTTCTACGGCACGATGGACGGCTGGTTCAAAGCGGTCGACTCGAAGACCGGCAAGGAGCTGTGGAAGTTCCACACGCCGTCCGGGATCATCGGCAACCCGATCGCCTACACGCACAACGGCAAGCAGTACGTCGCGATCCTGTCGGGCGTCGGCGGCTGGGCGGCGCTCGGCATGGCAGCGGGCCTGACGGAGCCGACCGCGGGACTCGGCGCGGTCAACGCGGCGCAAGATCTGAAGAACTACACCCAGCTCGGCGGCGATTTGGTGGTATTCTCCCTCTGATGACGTTACGCCGACTCGCGGTGGCGGCGGCATTCGTGCTCGCCGCCGCCGCTGCTTCCGCTGTGCGCGCGGACGCACAGCCGCTTCGGGTGTGCGCGGATCCCGACTACATGCCGTTCTCCAACCGCGCGGGGCAAGGCTTTGAGAACAAGCTCGCGCAGGCCGTCGGGCGCACGCTCGGCGAGCCGGTGCGCTACGTCTGGGGCTCGATGCGCGGTCCGGGCGGGTTCGACCAGTTCTTGCACGACACGCTCAACGCCGGCCGCTGCGACGTCGTGATGAACGTTCCGTACGCCAGCGAGAACGTGCTCGTCACGCGGCCGTACTACGTGTCGGCGTACGGTTTCATCTATCCGAAGAAGCGCCATTACGACATCACGTCGATGGACTCACCGGTGCTCAAGGACTTGCGCATCGGGTTCGAGCAGGACACGCCGCCGGAGACGGGGCTAAAGCTGCGCGCGCTGATCCTGCACGCGACGCCGTTCGACGTAGGCGACACGCCCGGTGAGTCGCCGGCCGACATCCTCACCGCCGTCAAGAGCGGAAAGGTCGGCGTCGCCGTGACCTGGCAGCCGTCCATTGGTTATTTCATGCGCTCCTATCCCGACTTGGCGTTCGTGCCGCTGCCCAACTCGCGCGCGGCCGGAACGATCGAGCAGTACGTGTTCCCGATGGCGATGGCCGCGCGCAAAGGCGACACGCGCACGCGCGACGCGCTCGACAAGGCGATCGGCAAGAACAAGGACGAGCTGCAGCGCGTGCTGCGCTCGTTCGGCGTGCTGATCTACACTGGTCCGAGCGACGCGGCGGGAGCCCAATGACGAGCGAGAAGCCGCGCGTCGGGTTCGTCGGCGTGGGCCGCATGGGCGCCAACATGGCGCGCCGTCTGCACGATGTCGGCTATCCCGTCACCGCCGTGTACGACGTGCGAGCGGAGAGCGCGCGCGAGCTTGCCGCCGAGCTCGGCAGCGAGGCACCGGCAACGCTCGCGCGCGTGACCGAGCTCGCGGACGTGATCGTCACCGTGGTCACCGACGACGCGGCGATGCGCGCGGTGTTCGCGCCCGGCGGCGACTCGCTGCTCGCCAACGCGAAGGGAAAGATCTTCGTCAACTCCGCGACGATCACGCCGAGCGTCCACGTCGAGGTGCAGAAGCTCGCCGAGGAGCGCGGCGCGGCGAGCTTGGAGGCGAGCTTGGCGAGCTCGATCCCGCAAGCGCGCGACGGCACGCTGTACATGATGGTCGCCGGGCGGCGCGAGACGTTCGAGCGCGTCGAGCCGATCCTGCGCTCGATGAGCAAGAAGCTGCGCTACATCGGCGATGCCGGCCAAGCCGCGACGGTCAAAGCGCTCGTCAACATGGTGATGAACATCAACACCGCCGGCTTGGCGGAAGGCCTCGGTCTCGGCGAAGCCCTCGGGCTCGACCTGACGGTGCTGCGCGAAGTGTTCGCCGAGACCGGCGCGAACTCGCGCGTGCTCGAGACGGACGGCATCGACATGCAGAACCGCGAGCACGACGTGTACTTCTCCGCGGCGCACGCCGCGAAGGACTCGCACATCGCGACCGCGCTCGCGCAGCAAGCGGGTCTCTCGCTGCCGCTCGCCGAGGCGACGGCGAAGCAGTACGACACGATGATCGAGCTCGGCCTGGGCGAGCTCGACAAATCCGGCGTCGCGGAGCTGACGTTCGCTTCGCGGCGCGCCCAGTCACTCACGACGACGTGATTCCGCGGAGGAAAATATGACTACAGCCGCCACCTCGAACACCGGCACGAAGACCGTTCCGACCATCAGCTCCGGCACGGCCGGCCCGCTCGGCGCGCTGCACCTGCCGCGCTTGTGGGCGAAGCTGACGCTGCACCACAGCGGACGCCTCGCCGAAGGCTACGACTTCTGCGGCCAGGGCTTCGACCAGATGACGCTGAGCGCGTTCGGCCTCGACCGCGACGAGACGATCGGGTACGTACGCGACAAGAAGCCGACATACATGGAGTTCGAGCAGTACGTCAAGGACAAGAACGGCGGGAACGTCTCGCGCGAGAAGATCGACGCGCACAACGCCGCGATCCGCGGCTACAACCACTCCGACGAGCTCGGCGGGCAGATGCGCAAGGACAGCAAATGCGGCGACGAGTCGGTGAAGGACGCCGTCACGCTCAACACGCTTGAGGATCTCGACGAGCTCCACAAGCAAGCCACGCGTGGCTGACGCCTTCGCGCGGCGAACCGCCGTTGCGGCGGCGTGCGGCATCGCGCTGCTCGTCGCCGCGGCTGTCGGGCCGGGTTCCGCCGCAGGGCCGCCGGCGCTTTATACCAAGGCGCAAGCCGCGACGGGCGGTAAGGCGTACACCGCGAGCTGCGCGCAATGCCACGGCGAGAACCTCGAAGGCGGCGTCGGTCCCGCGCTGCGCGGGCCGAACCTCGTGCGCCTCGCGAAGAAGACGAAGCTGACCGTCGGCGACTTCTTCTCGTTCATGGCGCTGCAGATGCCGCTCAACGCGCCGGGCTCGCTGCCGAAGAACCAGTACGCGTCGATCATGGCGTACATCCTCGCCCGCAACGGCTATCCCGCCGGTTCCAAGGCGCTGACGTACGACGCGGCGATGCACTCGAACGTCATCATCACCACCTACCCGGGACACTGACGCCCCGGGCGCCAACGTGAGAGCCATGCGAGGCGCAGCGGCAGTCCTCGTGCGGCTCCTCACGGCGTGCGCTATGTGCGCGCTGGCGGCCGGTCACGCGGCCGCGGCGGAATCCACCACCGGCACGATCGCAGGCAGCGTCGTCACCACGAGCGACGTGCCGATCGCGGGCGCGACGATCGTCGCCGCGTCGGCGAGCAGCCGGCACGCCGCGCAGACCGATGCGCGCGGGCGCTTCACGATCCTCGGCGTCGATGCGGGCTCGTACGCCGTGTCGGCCGACGCGCCCGGATACACTGGCACGGTCCATGGCGGCGTGCTCGTGCTGCCGGGCGAGACGCAGCGCGTTGTGTTCCGGCTTTCGAGCGGACTGCAATCGATCGGCTTCGTGCGCTCGCGCGCGGGCTCGTTCGCCGTCGGGTCGGCGTCCTCGACATTCGCGGTGTCCGGCGCGGCCGCGCGCGCTGCGTCGTCGACGAACGGCGCGTCCGGCTTGGCGGCGTACACCGCGGGAACCGTACAAGGCGCGATCGCGGGCGTTCCCGGCGTGCAGCAGGACAGCTTCGCGAACGCGATCCTGCGCGGCGGCAAGGTGGACGACACGCTGTTCGACTTCGATTCGGTTCCGGTGCCGCAAGGCCTCATCGCGGAGCCGGGCGGCAACGTCGTCGGCGCGCAGCTTCCCAGCACCGGAATCGCCACGACTACCGTGACGCTGGCCGGCTTTCAAGCCGAAGGCGACAACGCGCTCGGCGGAATCGTGGACCAGATTCCGGCGGTCGGAACGTATCCCGGCCGCACGACGCTCGAGCTCGTGCAAGGCGCGCTCGGCCGCAACCATCAGCTCTCTTTTGCAAGCGGGTGGGCGACACGCGACCTGCGCTGGCGCTACGCGTTCGCCGCGACGACCGGCAGCCGCGAGCTCGCATACGGCGACGGGCACACGTTCTATCCGGCGGAAGCAGGGACGTACGGGCTCGCGCTTCAGCGGCGCAGCGCGTCGTCCGCGTCGAGCAACGTGCACTTCCGCCCGCGGCCGAGCGACGACTTTTCCGTGACCGCGCTCGTCGCGCAGGCGAGCTACGACCAGTACGGCACGCCGTATCCCGGCCAGACCTACGGCGCTTTCGGCCCGTCGAACGCGTTCGCCGGCGGCGCCGATCCGAACGCGCTCGTGACGACGCCGGCGCGCGTGCGCGGGACGCTCGACGTCGTGAAGGCGCAGTGGCTGCACACCTCGGCGCACGCGGTCACGCGCTTGCAGGCGTACCGCTCGCAGTTCGGCTCACAGTCGGGCGGGCCGTACTGGGACGATCTCTCGTTCCCCGACGGACCGGTCTCGCTCTCGGCCACGCAGGGCGGCCGCATCGCGGGAGTCACGTACGACGTCGAGAACGGCGGCGGCGAGCGGCATCACGTCAAGTACGGCGCGGGATACCGCACCAGCACGAGCTTTCTCGACGAGCTGGTGCCGACCGCGAACGAGCGCGTGCGCTCGCGCCCGACCATCTTCTCATCGCTCGCGTATCTCGGCGACACGTGGTCGATCACGCCGCGGCTCGACGTGAGCGCCACGGCGCGCTTCACCAGCGCGCACGTCGTGCCGAGCGACGGCTTCGTCTACGACGTCACCGCGCTCGACCCGCACGCGTCGGTCGTCTACCGGATCGGCAGCGAGCTCGCGCTGCGCGCGACGTTCGACCACACGACCGTCGCGCCGAAGCCGCTGCAAGCGGATCGCACCGATTCGACCGGCAACACCGCGTTCGTCCCGCTCGGCCCCGAGACGCAGAGCGCGCTGACGTACGCGCTCGAAGGCGGCGGCGCCACCCAGTTCCGCATCACGTACTTCGCGCAGCGCGAGCGCAACCGCATCGACGTGCTGCCGGTGAACTTCCGGTCCGTCGTCAATCAGGGACAGAGCCCGAGCGCGGTCGGCGTACCGACGAACGCCGGCGAGCTGCGCGCGAGCGGCGTCGACGCGTGGGTGCGCCGCGGCCGCGTGACGTTCTCGGGCACGGCGCTGCGCGGGTACTCGTCGAGCGCGTCGCAGTTCGCGTTCAACGGGCTCAACGCCGCGGCGGTCGAGGCGGGACATCTCTTTCCGCTCGGCTACGTGCCCGATCTTTCCGCGAGCCTGGCGTACGAGATCCGCGCGCACGACCGGCTGCGCATCACGCCGTCGCTGTCGTACCAGTCGGGGTACCGCTACGGCAACGGGACGGCGGTGTGGGCGTTCGACGACGCGGGCAAGCCGGTCCGCATTCCGAACGACAATCACGTCAACCCCGGCTACAACTACTACTTCCTGCGCGATCCGTCCGCACCGTTCGATGCCGCGAGCAATCCGTACATCGCATCGCTCGGCACGGCGGAGGGGAGCGATCCGAACACGCTGCGCTCGCCGCCGCAGACGCTGCTCTCGCTGCACGTCGAAGCCGACGTGACGCGGCGCTTGACCGCGGTGCTCGACGTCTCGAATCTCCTCGGCACCGCGACGCCGACGCAGTATCAAGGCAACCCGTACCTGATCGGGCCGCCCGGCTATGCGGGAGGCGATCCGAAATACGCGGCGTGGTACGGGCAGCAGATCGGAGCCGGCTCATACTCGCTCGGCAACGGCGTGCCGACCAGCGACGGCAACACGCCGGCGCTGCCGTGGACGTACGGCCGCGCGGGTTATGTGCCGCAGAGCTATCCGGCGGCGCGCTCGGCGGAATTTGTGCTGCGCTACCGGCTCTGAGTCCGCCAGGCGAATGGGCCGGCGTGACGTACCATTCCGTATGAGCACCACCGCGCAGCTGCAGCCTCGACAGCTCCATCCGACGTTCGTGGGCGAGCTTACCGGCGTCGATCTGCGCCAAGCGCACGATCCCGCGGATCTCGGCGAGATCAAGGCGCTGCTCGACCGCTACGCGGTGCTCGTCGTGCGCGATCAGCCATTTGCCGACGAGGAGCAGGCCGCGTTCGCGCGCCGTCTCGACGGTGAGCTCGTCACCAAGGTCGGCCGCAGCGTCATCGATGCCGCCGCGCGGCTAAAAGAGCCTGGGCTCACCGATATCTCCAACCTCGACGAGAACGACCGCATCATGGATCCCGCCGACCGGCGCCGGATGTACTCGCTGGGGAACCGCTTGTGGCACAGCGACTCGTCGTTTCAGTCACCGCCCGCGCGCTATTCGATGCTATCCGCGAAGGCCGTTCCCGACTCCGGCGGCGAGACGGAATACGCCGACATGCGCGCGGCGTACGACGCGCTGCCCGATGCGCTCAAAGCGCAAATCGAGGATCTGCGCGCCTTCCACTCGATCATCTACTCGCGCTCGACGATCGGGTTCACCGAGTTCAGCGACGCGGAGCGCGCGCAGTTCCCCGGCGCGGAGCAGCCGCTCGTGCGCGTCCATCCCGGCTCTGGTCGAAAGAGCGTGTACGTCGCGTCGCATGCGTCGCACGTCATCGGCTGGCCGGTGCCCGACGGACGATTGCTGCTGCGCGAGCTGATGGCGCTCGCGACGCTGCCGCAGTTCGTCCACCGCCACAAATGGAAAGTTGGCGACTTCGTCATCTGGGACAACCGCTGCACGATGCACCGCGGCCTGCCGTTTGACGAGACGACGCAGCGCCGCGACCTGCGGCGCGTGACGACGATCGACCAGTAGGGCGATGCATGCCGAACGCTCGCAAGCTTTGGGTGTAAAGAACAAGACAAGGAATGGAAATCGTGAGACGTTGGCGGCGCGCCGTGCTATTGAAGGAGTGATGGACGTCCCAGCGCCGCTCACCACTCCGGCCGAGCGTTTGCCGTTGCCGGTCTTCGATGAAGACTTGGTCAGCACGGTACACATGAACGGCCTCGCCGACGTGCCGAACTGGACCGCGGCCAAGGTGCTCGTCGAGCATCTGTTCGCCCGCGGGACCGCAGCGATCCCCGACATCGAATACGCCGTCGGCTACCAGCTCGCACACGGCCTCACCGGCGGCGACATCGTCGACGTCTACCACTTCGACAACGACGCCGTCTCGTTCTCGATTGCCGACATCTCGGGCAAAGGCACCGAAGCCGCGATCCACGCGGCGATGGTGAAGTACGGCCTGCGCGCGTACGCGTCGCAGGGGCTCACGCCGGAGCGCGTGCTGCGCTCGCTTGACCGGCTGTACCTCGAGAACAACGCGTTCGAGAAGATCGAGTCGTTCGCGAGCGTCTTCTTCGGCATGATCGACTCGTCGCGCCGCATCATGCACTACGCGTCGGGCGGACACGAAGCCGCCGCGATCGTCGTGCCCGGCGAGCGTGCCGTGACGCTCCGGCCGACCGCGCCGTTGATCGGCGTCTTCGACGACCAGCACCATCTCTTCAAGCAAGCCTACGTCGAGCTGCCGCCGGGAACCATCTTCGTCGCGACCACCGACGGCATCACGGAAGCGCGCGCGCCGGACAAGTCGTTCTTCGGCATGGAACTCTTCATCGAGACGATCGAGCACTACGCGGAAGCACCGGTGGAGACGATCGTGCACAAGCTGATCGAGTGCGCGCGCACGTTCAGCCACGACAACCTGCGCGACGACGTCGCGGTCGTCGCGGCGCGGTTTCTGTAGCCGAACCACCGGCGGCGGTCACGTAAGAGCGCGGCTCGCGCGGCATGCGACTGCGGCGTTACGAGCACGATGACTTTCCGGCGTTCGCGAAGCTCTTCGGTGATGCCGATGTCATGCGCTATGTCGGCGACGGCGTGCCGCTGGACGATGCGGGCGCGCAGCGGCTGTTCGAACGCGTCTTCGAGCTGTACGCGACCGACCCGGAGTTCCACGTCTGGGCGATCGAGGAAGCCGGCGGCTATGCCGGACACGCGGAGCTCAAACGCCGCACCGGGCGCAGCGAATACGAGCTGATCTACTTCCTCGCGCGCGACCGCTGGGGCCGCGGGCTCGGCGGCGAAGTGGTGGATGCGCTGCTCGCCTTCGCGCACGAGCAGCGGCTGCCGTTCGTCATCGCGACGGTCGACGATGCCAACGCGGCGTCCCGCCGCATCCTCGAACGCCGCGGCTTCCTTGCGGACGCGGCGCTCAGCGAAGGGTTCGCGGCGCCGGCATACCGGCTGGGCCTGGAGGCGTGAGGTTTAGAAGCCGTCGTCGACCGCGCTGATCGTCACCACGTGGTCGACGTTGAGCTCGATCGAGTGCGAGACGCGCTCGCCGCGCACCGTGCTCACCCGAACCAGCCGGTCGGCGAGCGTCGCGGCGAGGCCGGACTTGATTGCGCGGTAGCCCTCGTCGTTCGTGGTCAAGCGATGGCCGTCGCTCAGGAAGACGTCGAACCGTTTCATGGACGTTCAGCCCTCCGCAGGTGAAGTATCGAGAGCGCGACATCCCCGCCGCTTGCCGTTTAGGCTTCAAGCGAGCGTATCCCGCTCCCTTAACACGATTCGGCCGGAAGGGCCGCTAGGCTGAGGCCGCCACGCGGACGGCGCTGCCGAGGTAGGCGGCGCGCATCTCCTCGCTCGCGAGCAGCGTCTTCGCCTCGCCGCTGAGCGCGACGCGGCCCGTTTCGAGAACGTACGCGCGCGCCGCGATCTGCAGCGCGAGGTGCGCGTTCTGCTCCACCAGCAGCACGGTCGTGCCGTCGCGCGCGATCCGCGCGATCGTCTGCATCACGTCCTTCACGACCAGCGGCGCGAGGCCCAGCGACGGCTCGTCGAGCAGCAGCAGCTTCGGTTTCGCCATCAGGCCGCGCGCGATCGCGAGCATCTGCTGCTCGCCGCCCGACAGCGTCCAGCCCAGCTTCGCGCCCAGCGTGCGCAGCTTGGGGAAAATCCCGAGCACCTCTTCGACGTCGCGCTCGATCTGCGCGCTCGTCGCCCGGCGCGCCGTGGCGCCGAGGCGCATGTTGTCGAGCACCGACAGGCCCGGGAAGATGCGGCGGCCTTCGGGCACGTGCGCGATGCCGAGCGCGACAACGTCCTCGGGATCGAAGCCGTCGAGCGAACGGCCCGCGAAGCGCACGGTGCCCGCGCTCGGCGGGAGGATACGCGAGATCGCTTTGAGCGTCGTGCTCTTGCCCGCACCGTTCGCGCCCAGCAGCGAGACGATCTCGCCTTCCGCGACGCCGAGCGAGATGCCGTGCAGCGCTTCGACCGCGCCGTAGCGCACGACGAGGCTCTCGATCTCAAGCAGCATCGAGCGTGCCTCCAAGGTACGCGGTGATCACGTCGGGATTGCGCGCGATCGCGCCGGGCGGTCCCTCCGCGATGTGCTGGCCGAAGTTGAGCACGGTGATCGTGTCGCTGACCGACATGACGAGGTTCATGTCGTGCTCGATCAGCAGCAGCGTCGTGCCGCGCTCGCGGATGCTGCGCAGCAGCGCGACGAGCGTGTCGGTCTCGGTGGGATTCATGCCCGCGGCGGGCTCGTCGAGCAGCAGCAGGCGCGGTTCGCCCGCGAGCGCGCGCGCGATCTCGACGCGCCGCTGGTCGCCGTACGGCAAGCTGCGCGCGACCGCGCCGGCAGCCGACTCGAGTCCGACGAACCGCAGCAGCTCGAGCGCGCGTTCGCGCGTCTCGCTCTCCTCGCGCGCCGTTGCGCCGCCGGGAAACAGCGCCGACACGAACCCGACGCGCGTTCGCACGTGGCGGCCGATCATCACGTTGTCGAGCACGCTCAGCTCGCCGAACAGCCGGATGTTCTGGAACGTGCGCGCGATGCCGCCGGCCGCGATCGTGTGCGCGGCGCGGCCGGCGATCTCCCCGCCGTCGAACCGGATGGAGCCGCCGTCGGCGCGGTACAGACCGGAGATCACGTTGAGCGTCGTCGTCTTGCCCGAACCGTTCGGCCCGATCAATGCGTGCACGTCGCCGGCGCGCACGGTCATGTCGAGCGCGTTCACCGCCGTGACGCCGCCGAAGCGTTTCACTAAGCCGCGGACTTC
Organism: Vulcanimicrobiota bacterium; assembly: GCA_028287565.1. Taxonomy (GTDB): domain Bacteria; phylum Vulcanimicrobiota; class Vulcanimicrobiia; order Vulcanimicrobiales; family Vulcanimicrobiaceae; genus Vulcanimicrobium. Next base: position 504 of record JAQBPK010000238.1, on the reverse strand, counting down.
GAGCAGGCCGCTCTCCGCGGCAGCAACCGCGTCGGGCGCGAGTGCGCCGGCGGCCGGCATGCCGGGCGCACTCATGCGGGCTCCGCGCCGGACGCGACGGACGTGCTCGCTGCGCCGTGTGCGCCGACCGGCGCGCCGGCGCGCGGCGGCGTGCGCGTCTCGAACCGCGTGCGCAGTGCGGTGAACAACCCGACGAGTCCTTGCGGCATGAAGACGATCATCGCGATCACCGCGGCGCCGTACACCATGATGTACGAGCTCTTGAGCGGGCGCAGCACCTCGGGCAACATCGTCAGCAGCACCGCGCCGATGATCGCGCCGGAGATCGACGACGAGCCTCCGAGGATCAGCATCACGAGGAAGACGACGGACTGGTCGAACGAGTACGAGTCCGGGCTGATGAACTTTATGTCGTGCGCCAGCAGGCTGCCGGCGAGGCCGGCGTACGAGCCCGCGAGCACGAACGCGATGATCTTGTAGCGGGTGGCGTCGATGCCCGTGGCG
>JAQBPK010000230.1 GCA_028287565.1 Vulcanimicrobiota bacterium | reverse complement strand
CTGCGCGAGCGCCTCGCGGCGCAGCGCCGCATCCGGTACCGTACCGTCGCCGTTCTCGGCGAGAAACGCGATGACGCGCTCGAGCGTCGCCTCGGTCGGCGTGAAGTCGAGCGCTTTGGCGGTGGTGTCGAGGGCGCCGCTAGGCACGAGCCGCCGCGGCCTCAGCCTCTGCTGAGCTCGTCGAAGCACGCACGCCGTCGTACCCGTCGCGTTCGATCTCGTTCGCGAGCTCGGGGCCTCCGGTCTTCACGATGCGCCCGTCGATGAGGATGTGGACGACGTCCGCTGGGACGTACTTCAAAATGCGCGGATAGTGCGTGATCAGGAGGAAGCCGATGTCCTTGCCTTCATCGCTCTCGCGCAGCGCGTTGACGCTCCGGCCCACCGACTGCAGCGCATCGACGTCGAGCCCGGAATCGGTCTCGTCGAGCACCGCGTACTTCGGCGCCAGGATCGCCATCTGCAGCATCTCCAGGCGCTTTTTCTCACCGCCCGAGAAGCCGTCGTTGACGTAGCGGCCCAGGAACGCGGGATCCATGTCGAGCGTGTCGAGCTTGTCGAACACCAGCTTGCGGAACTTCGCCGGGTTGAGGTCTTCCGGGCGCACCGCCATGCGCGCCGTGCGCAGGAAGTTCGCCACCGAGACGCCCGGGATCGCAGCCGGATACTGGAACGAGAGGAACAGGCCGGCCTTGGCGCGCTTGTCCGGCGGAAGCTCGAGAAGCTCCTCGCCGTCGAGGCTCGCCGAACCGCTGAGCACTTGGTAGCCGGGATGGCCGGCCAGCGTGAACGCCAGCGTGGACTTTCCGCTTCCGTTGGGCCCCATGAGCGCGTGCACGCGCCCCGGTTCCACGGTCAGGTCGATGCCCTTGAGAATCTCTTTGTTTTCCACGGCGACCCGGAGGTCGCGCGCGATCAGCCCACGCGTGCTTGACATGCCACGATATCGTAAAGCCGCAAGGGGAGAAAGTCAAGGAAAGTCTGGACTATCTGCGACTTCCGTGGTACCTTGAGCCTGGACATGCACGACCGGTTCTTCGATTCGACCCGAGGAAAGATCGTCGGCGCCCTGCGGCAACGGCGGTCCGCATCCGCATTCGACCTCGCGGACCAGTTCGGGCTCTCGCCCAACGCGATCCGCCAGCAGCTGGTGATCCTCGAGCGCGACGGCCTGATTGCCGGCCGGAGCGTCCGCCGCGGCAAGACCAAGCCGACGGTCGAGTACTCGCTCACCACCGAGGCCGAGCGGTACTTCCCGCAGCGCTACGACAAGATGCTCAACGCCGTGCTCCGCGAGATCCGCACGGCCGGCGGCGACGACGCCGTCAAGGCGGTCTTCGACAAGATCGGCAAGCGCACGGCGGACCGGCTCGGGCCGGTGACCTCGGAAGAGCCCGCCGAGACGCGGCTGGCGCAAGTCGTGTCGGCGCTCAAAGCGTCGGGCGTCGAGGCCGAGCTGCGGCGAACCGAGCACGGAACGCTGATGCTTCACGAGCACACCTGCCCCTACGCGTCGGTCGTCGCCGAACACCCCGAGGCGTGCAGCGCCATCCACACGATCCTCGACCGCGTCGCGCCCGGCAAGGCGCAGCAGGTGGAGAGCCTCGCAACCGGCGGCACCGAATGCCGATTCGAGATAGAAGCATGAACTTCGCCAAATTCCAAGCGCTCGTCGAGCACCGCACCGGATTCCGCACGATGGAGAACCCGACCGCGAGCGGTGAGTACTTCAGCGACTCGTGCGGCGACCTGTACACGTTCTTTCTCAAAGTCGGCCCCGGCGACGTCATCGAGGACGTCTCGTACTTCACGACGGGCTGCGGCTTCGGGACGGCCACCTGCTCGCTGCTCGTCGAGCTTGCTAAGGGCAAGACCATCGACGAGGCGCTCGCGATCACGGACGCCGACATCGAGGCCGCGCTCGACGGCTATCCCGAGAAGAAGAAAGACTACCCCGAGCGCTCGCGCTTCGCGCTGCAAGCCGCGGTCGAGGACTACCGCGCCAAGCGCGCGGCCGGCCAGATCACCGACGCGATGCTCGAGGAAGCGCGGGCAACCGTCGCTGCCGCAGCAGCCGCCGCCGCCGGCCAGCGCGGCAACGGCACGACCGAAGAGGACGCCAAGGCAGGCCCCAAGGTGCTCGAGGACGCGGGCATGTTGACGATCAAGCTGCACTGAGCGAGACGGCACCCCGGAATCGCGCCGAAGTGAAACGGCCCGCACGTCGCGGGCCGTTTTGCATATCGTGAAGCAGCTGTTCGCGTCCCTCGCCGCTGCGGCTCTCCTGGCCGCTCCGATTTCCGTGCCGGCGGCAACCCCCGCCCCGTCGGCGTCCCCGGCAGCGCCGGCCACGCTGACCGTGGTCTGCCAGCGCGCGCCGCTCTACGTCTTCCAGAGCGGAACCGACCGCCCCATGCGCGCGCGCACACCGGACGTCACCATGGGCCAGCGCTTCGAGCTCGTCAGCGGCCCGCGCACGACGCTGGAGAGCTTCCAGTTCTACGAGACCAACATCGCGGTCGTCGAACCGGGTTACCCCGCGAACGCGCACTACTGGATCAGCCGCGACTGCGCGATCCCCTCGCGATAGCAGCCGCGCGCTTTCAACTTCCATAGTCGGACCCGGCGTAGCCGGGGAGGTCTTCGGCGCGCGTCGAGCGCGCCGAAGACGTTATTTCGAGACCACCTCGACGTTGATGTCGAGGGTCACGTCGTTGCCCGCGACCAGCGAGCCGCCCGGCGTCGTGCGTCCCCAGTTCAGGCCCCAGTCGCGGCGGTCCAGGTTCGCCGTCGCGGTGTAGCCGATATGCGTGCGGTTGCGCGCGTCGGTCATCTTCCCGATCTCTTTCGCCGTGAGCGTCACCGGCTTGGTGACGCCGTGCATCGTGAGGTCGCCGACCACGGTGAACGACTGCGGCGTCCCGGTGATCGACTTCGAGACGAACGTCATCGTCGGGTACTTGTCGGTTTCGAACCAGTCGGCCGAGCGGAGATCTTTGTCGCGATCGGCGCTCTGCGTGTCGATGTCCTTGGCGCTGAAGGTCACGCTGATGGCGCTCGGGAGGTTGTTGCTGCCGACCGATACCGTGCCCGCGGTGACCGGCACCTTGCCGCTGACGCGCGAGATCGCCAGGTGCGTCACCGTGAACGTTGCTTGCGTGTGGTTGGCATCGATGGCGTAGTCGGCGGCGAGCGCCGGGGTTGCGAGCGCCGCGACGAACGCGGCGGCGAGCACGGGACGAATCAAGACACCCTCCTACAAGATGGGACGAACCGCGCCAGCGTATGCGGCAACGATGAAAGAAGTCTGACAGTCAACGCGCGAGGACCGCGGACCCTCTCGCGGAAGCGCCGTCGGATGCTGCTTTCGAACACGCGCTTGCTCGCCGCCGTTGCGCTCGCGGGGCTGCTCGGCGCCTCGCCGTCGCCGCTCCCGCCTGCCGGTTCGGTCCCCGCGGCCGCGGCGCCGGCGAGCGCCGACGCCGGGTACGCCGCGCTGGCGAAGTCGTACTTCGACGAGTCGTTCCGGGCGAACCCGGTGAGCGCCACCGCGGTCGGCATCCACGACTACGACACGCAGCTCGGCTCGTATTCGAGCGCCGACTACGCGGCGCAGCTCGCGCGTGACCACCGCTATCTCGAGCGGCTCGCCGGCGTCGATCCGGCGACGCTGTCGCCGCGCATCGCGCTCGACCGGCGCATGCTGGAAAACGCGCTGCGCGACGATCTGCTGCTCAACGAGACGATGCAGCTGTGGAAGCACCAGCCCGACGGCTACGTGCAGACCGCGAGCGCTGCCGTGTTCGTGCTTATCACGCGCAAGTTCGCGCCGCCGGCGGTGCGCCTGCGCGACGCGATCGCGCGCGAGGAGCAGGTTCCGCGCATTTTCGCACAGGCGCGCGCGAACCTGACGGCGGTCGACAAGGACACCGCGTCGATCGCCTATCAGGACGCGACCGGCAGCGTCGCGCTGTTCGAGAGGACCGTCCCGCAAGCGTTCGCCGGCGTTGGCGACGCCGTGGCGCGGGCGCGCTTCCGCCGCTCCACCGCGACCGCGGCCGCCGCGACGAAAGCGTTCGCGGCGTATCTCAAATCGCGCTGGGTCGCGCACCCGTCGGGAACGTACGCGATCGGCGCGGCCAACTACAGCGCGCGCCTGAAGTACGAGGAGGCAATCGACATCCCGCTCGACCGCTATCTCGCGATCGGCGAGAAGGCGCTGGCGCAGACGCACGCCGAGATGGTCGCCACCGCCAAGCGCATCGACCCGCACGCGACGACGGAACAAGTGCTCGCGCGGCTCTACAAAGTCCATCCGAGCTCGGCGAATCTGCTGGCCGCGGCGCAGAGCGATCTCGTGAAGCTCCGCGCGTTCGTCATCGCGCGCCATATCATCGACCTGCCGCCGGACGCCGACATCAAGGTGACGCCGACGCCGGAGTTCCTGCGCGCGACGACCGAGGCGTCGATGGACTCGCCGGGACCGCTCGAGCGCGTCGCGACGCAGGCGTACTACAACGTCACGCCCGTCGATCCGCACGACCCGCCCAAGGTGCAAGCGCAATATTTAGAAGCGTTCAACGACTTCGAGCGGCCGATCATCTCGGCGCACGAAGTGTATCCGGGGCACTTCGTGAACTTCGCGATCGACAAGCACCTGCCGCTCACGCTGTCCGAGAAGCTGCTGACGGCGAACTCGTTCGTCGAAGGCTGGGCGCACTACGACGAGCAGATGATGGTCGAGCAAGGCTGGGGCAACGGCGATCCGCGCGTGAAGATCATGCAGCTGCGCGAGGCGATCTGGCGCAACGCGCGCTTCGTCGCGGGCGTGAAGATGCACACGCAGGGCATGACCGTCGCGCAGGCCGAGCAGCTGTTCCGCACGCAGGCGTTCCTCGACCCGGCGAGCGCGCGCGCGGAAGCCAAGCGCGGCACGCAGGACGCGACCTACGGTTATTACACGCTCGGCAAGATGGAGATCCTCAAGCTTCGCGAGGACTACAAGAAGAAGCTGGGCGGCGCGTTCACGCTCGCGCGCTTCCACCACGATCTCTTGCAGTACGGCGATCCCGCGCTGCCGCTCCTGCGCCCGTTGCTGCTCGGCGCGGACGACGACGGAAAGATTTTGCCGGACATGTGAGACGCCGCCGCGCGCGGCTCACATGTCCGGCCGCTCGTCAGTGGACGATGACGTTGAGGACGGCTTGCGTGGCGCCGACCGACGAGGTGAAGAAGATCGAGCACGACCCGGCGGAGCCGGTCCCGCCGGCGGTGCCGTACGGCGTGACCGTCACGGGAGTCGGGAGCGTGGAGTTTGCAACGGTCGCGAACGCGATCTTCGGCTTGCCGGTCCTGCCGATGCAATCGTCTTCGTTGATGCTGACGGTCCCGGCGTTGCCGCTGAAGCTCAGCGTCGTCTGCTGAACCGGCGCGTTCTGCGAGGCGAACTCCAACGTCGACGGCGTGAGGAACAATGCGTTTCCGCCGTTCGGGTTCGCGCTCACCGTGATCGGGACGAGCACGGAGCTGGAGCCGTCGACCACGACGAGCGTACAGCTTCCGACGCCGATCGGCGCGATCGTGAACGTCTGCGGAGACGCTCCGCCCGAACCGCCGATCGCCGCGATGTTGGCGCACGCCGACGCGTCCGGCGTCAGCGTCCCGCTCGACGCGCTGACCGTGGCCGATCCCGCCGTCCCGCCGACGAAGACGTTGACCGCGCCCGTATTGGAGCTGATCGATGGCCCCGAACCGCCGCCGACGTTGATCCCGAGCGTGGCGGCCTGGCTGCCGAGCACCAGGACCAGCGAGCAGCTGCCGTTCCCGTTCGCGGTGACCGTGTACGACGCGGGCAGCGTGGACGACGACGGCCCCGAGACCGAGGCGACCGGCGCGCAGCCGATCGGGTTGATCGCAGGCGCCGGTACGTTTGACCCGGAGCTGCTGACCGTGAACGTCTGCGTGCTGCCCGGACCGCCGAACGAAAGCGTCCCCGGCGAGACGGAAATCGAGTTGGGCGCCGGCGTCGGCCCGGGCGGCGTGAACGAACCGCCGCCGCCACCTCCTCCGCCGCCGCATGCCGCGAGCGCACAGGATGCGGCGACGACACCGACAAGCGAGCGTATCCGAACGGCCATCAACAGATCCTTCCAAGCATCATACGATGGAAAAGGCGTTCCCGCTGCGAGGCCCGGCTCAGTGAATCAAACGTCGCGCGGAGAGTAGGAAGAACGTCCCCCGGCTCTCTTGCTGCACGATGTGCGGCGCGAGCTAGAACCCGATCAGACCGCCTGCGATCGGTTCCGTGGTGCCGTCCGCGTAGGTGAGCACGCCCGTGCCGGCGACGTCCACGGTCGCGGAGTCAATCGGGGTCTGGACCGTCACGGCCGCGTTCGGGTTCTCGATCGTCGAGATCGTGAGGCCGGTCGACGACAGCGTCGCGGTCTGCACGTACGTGTAGAGCGCGTCCTTGAGCGTGAACGTTCCGCTGCCCGACGGGCCCGTCGTGGTGTAGCCGAACGTGCCGGTGCCGGTGTTGAACGCGTTGGCTCCGCTCAGGCCCCAGTTCGCTCCGGTCTGCACGAGCGAAATCGCCGTCGAGGCGTAATACGCGATCGACACGGTCGCGTTGGCGTTGCCGCCCGAGGTGCCGGCCTGCGCCGCCGTCACGAACACCTCGCCGAACGTCGTCCCCGCGCTGGTGCCGTAGTGCGCGACCGAGCAGTTCAGCGTCGCCGAGGGCGGCGTGCCGACGCAGGTGGCGCCGATCGCCGCGATCGTGGTGCCGCCGCTGGTCTTGGACGCGCTGTCGACGAGCGTGAACGTCTCCTGGTTGGGGTCCGTCGCGGCGGGGTCCGTCGATGTCTTGAGCGCCAGCGTCTGGACGACCCGAACCGCGCCGGCGGTGCTGTAGCTCGTGATCTTCCCCGAGCCCGTGGTGTTCGTCGGCGTCGCGGGCTTGTCGACCGTGATCAGCTCCTCGGCCTCGAGCGTCGTGCACGCGGGCTCGTAGTAGTAATCGGTGATCGTCGTCCTGGCGCCGCTGGTCGCGTCCGTCGTCTGGCTCGACTTCACGCCGTTGTTGCACGCGCCGGTCGACCCGCCCGTCGCTGACGTGCGGCGGCCGTTGTTGACGATGGCGAACACCCGGCGCACCAAGCCCGCCGGGGTCGGCCCACCCGGCAGCGCAATGCCGTTCGTCGTGTCTGCCACCAGGATCGCGGCCTGAACTTGGCTGCGGGCGGTGTCGAGGCCGCCGGCGGTCTTGAGTGCGGGCGTGTGGGTGACGGTCGAGTTCGAGCCGCTCGAGCAGCCGGCAAGGCCGAGCGAAACGAAGAGGAGCGCGGCGGTAGCGGTCGCGGAGGCGTGCAGGGTCCTGATGAGCATCGTTGCGGCGTACGTGCGTTCGGGCGCCTTCCCCTGCGCGGTTCTACGTCAAGTATGGGTTCTCGCGCCGCTCTTCCCCGATCGTGGTGGCCGGTCCGTGCCCCGGAACGACCACGGCGGCGTCGTCGTGGACGAGCAGCTTGCGGCGGATCGAGGAGACGATGTCGGCCAGCGACGTTCCGCCCAGGTCCCAGCGCCCGACCGCGCCGCGGAAGAGCGTATCCCCGGTAAAAAGGACGGTGCGGTCCTCCGCCTCCAGCGCGAACGACGTCGAGCCCGGCGTGTGGCCGGGGGTGTGGATGCAGCGCAGCGCGATCGCGCCGGCGCGCAGGACGTCGCCGTCGGTGAGGTCGCCGTCGAGCGCGACGACGTGCGGCGCGGCCGGCATCCCGATCCACATCGCCTGCTGCGCGAGCGTCGCGTAGAGCGGCAGATCGGCGTGGTGAAGCAGGCCTTCGCCGCCGACGCGCTCGCGCAGCGGGCCGAGCGCGCCGATGTGGTCGATGTGCGCGTGCGTGTGCACGAGGTAGCGTGGGCGCAGACCGTGCGTGCCGAGCCGCCGCGCGATCTCGGGCACCTCGTCGCCGCCGTCGATCACGATCGCCTCGCCGCTCGCGGGATCGCCGAGGATCGTGCAGTTGCAGCCGAGCGCGCCGACCGCAAACGTCTCGGCGATCATCCCGCGGTGATCCCGAAGTCGCGGTACTTCCGGTTGAAATAGCCCAACGGTTCCCCCTCGCGCCAGCCGGCGTCTAGGACGCTGCCCAAGAAGATCGTGTGCGTCGACGCGGTGAGCTCTTCGGTGACGGTGCAGTCGACGTGCGCCACCGTGCCGTCGAGGATCGGCGAGCCGCTCGGGCCGATGGTGTAGGTGACGCCTTCGAAACGCGAGCGGGGCTCGCCCCCGGCAAAGCGTTCGGCGAGCGCGCGCTGCTCCAGCGAGAGGATGTTGACGCAGAAGCGCTGCGAGGCTGCGATGAGCGGATGCGCGGTCGCGATGCGGTTCACGCAGATCAGCACGGTCGGCGGCTCGGCGGACACGCTCGCGAACGCGTTCACGGTGAAGCCGTGGATGCGCCCGTCGAGCGACGATGTCACGATCGCGACGCCGGTCGCGAACCGCCGCATCGCCTCGCGGAACTGCTCAGTCGACGCGGGCACCGATGCCGATACCGTCACCGATCGGGACGATCGTGGCGTCGAGGTTCGGGTGGTTGAGAAACGCCTTGTTGAACGAGCGGATCGCTTTGGTCTGCGCGTCGTCCGACGGCTTGGCGACGGCCGCGGAACGACCGCTCCACAGCAGGTTGTCGATCACGACGATGCCCGAGCGCTTGAGCATCGGAACGACCGCTTCGAGATAGTCCGCGTACTCGGTCTTGATCGCGTCGATGAACACGATGTCGAGGTTGCGCTGCGGGAACGAGCCGAGCACCTCCAGCGCGGGCTGGTTGATGATCTCGATCCGCTCGTCGACGCCGGCGCGCCGGAAGTACGACTGCGCGATCTCGGTGCGCTCCATGTCGGGGTCGATCGTCCAGATCCGGCCGGCCGGCGGAAGCGCGAGCGCCATCCAGAGCGTCGAGTAGCCGTAGGCCGTACCGAGCTCCAAGACGCGGTTCGCTTGCATGCAATGGACGAGGACCGAGAGGAAGCGGCCCGCGGCCCGGTCGACGATCGGGATCCCTTCGCGCAGCCCGTGCTGCTCGAGTTCCAGGAGCAACGGCGACGGCTCCCGATGGAGCCGCGTGAGGTAGGCCAGGTCGCGCACGATGGTGCTGTTTGCCGCCCGCCGCAAGCGGGAACCTGCCGCCCAACTCGAAGCACCCCGTCCACCCTAAACAGACATCGTAGGAGGCTTCCGTTGGCACCGCTCGCCCAACAATCGTACACGCCGAAGAAGTTCGACCTCTCCGGACTCCAGGGGATATCGGACAACACGCTGCAGGTCCACTTCGGGTTGTACGAAGGCTACGTCAAGAACACCAACTTGCTCAACGACCAGCTCGCCGAGCAAGTCGGGGCCGGCAAAGCGGCCGGCGCCGATCCGCATTTCGCCGAGCTCACGCGCCGCCTGGGCTTCGAGTACAACGGCATGGTGCTGCACGAGTACTACTTCGAGAATATGACCAAGAACGCGGGCGGCTCGCCGACGTCCGGGCTCCAGGACGCGGTTGCGGGCACGCACGGCGACTTCGACACGTGGAAGAAAGACTTCAGCGCGATCGGCGGGATGCGCGGCGTCGGCTGGGCGATCGCGTACTACAACCCGCGCGCGCAGCGCATCTCGAACCACTGGATCACGCTGCACGAGGACGGCAACGTCGCGGGCTTCGTGCCGCTGCTCGTGATGGACGTGTGGGAGCACGCGTTCTTGCTCGACTACAAGCCGGCGGAGCGCTCGAAGTACATCGAGTCATTCTTCGCCAACACCGACTGGAACGTAGTCCAGCAGCGCCTCGACGCCGCGAAAGCCGGCCGCACCGTATAGACCGTTGCGCGCGACGGAGAGGCTGAGGCTCTTCCCGCTCAACACCGTGCTCTTTCCGGGCGCGGTGCTCAACCTCCACGTCTTCGAGGAACGTTACCGCCGGATGATCGCCGAATGCCTCGACGCCAACGAGGCGTTCGGCGTCGTTCTGATCCGCGACGGCCAGGACATCGGCGATCCCGACGTGATGCCGCACGACGTCGGCACGACCGCCGAGATCTCCGAGGTGACGCCGCTTCCCGCCGGGCGCTACTACATCAGCACGACCGGCGGGCGCCGCTTTCGCATCGAGCGCATCGTCAGCCGCGAGCCGTACCTCATGGCGGAGGTCGAGTTCCTCGACGACGCCGGCGACGACGAGGACGCGCGCGCATCGGAGCTCACGCACCGCGTGCTGCGCGAGTTTCGCGAGTACGTCCGCCTGCTCGTCGCGTTCAGCGGAAACGCGAGCGAGGTCGACGTGCCGCACGACCCGGTCGACGCGAGCTACATCGTGGGCGACGCGCTGCAGGTCGCGGACGCGCTCAAGCAGCGCCTCTTGGAGCTGCGCACAGCGGAAGCGCGGCTCGCGGCCGAGCTCGGTTTCTTGCGGCGGCTATTACCGCAGCTGCGCTCGCTGCTCGAGCGCAAGAAGCAGCAGGAGAACGTCGTGCGCGACGACGCGCCCGGCGGCGAGTTCCGCACGCACCAGGAGCGGTTCTTCGGCAAGCACTTCTCGCTGAATTAGCGGCCGGGCTATGCGCGAGCTGCCTGGCGTTCTGCAGCAAGCACGACGTTGCGCAGCAACGCGATGTTCGTCACCGGGCCCACGCCGCCGGGGACGGGCGTTATCTCGCCCGCGATTTCGGCGACCTCGTCGTATGCAACGTCGCCGGTGAGCTTGCCGTCCACGAAATTGGTGCCGACGTCGATCACCGTCGCGCCGGGCGCGACCATGTCGGCGCCGATCATGCCGGGCTTGCCGGCCGCCGCGACGAGAATCTCCGCGTCGCGCGTGCACCGCGCGAGGTCCGCCGTGCGGCTGTGCGCGATGGTGACCGTCGCGTCGGCCTTCATCAGCAGCAGCGCGACGGGGAGCCCGACGACGTTCGAGCGGCCGACGATGCACGCGCGCGCGCCGCGCAGCGGCCAGCGCGCGCTGCGCTCGAGCAGCAGCATGCACGCCAGCGGCGTCGCAGGGACGAGCTCCGTCCCGCTCGCGAACGCCAAGCGGCCGAGATTCACCGGGTTCGCGCCGTCCACGTCTTTGTGGGCGGGCAGCGCCTCCGCGATGCGGCGGATCTCCAGGTGCCGCGGAAGCGGCTGTTGGAGAATGATGCCGTGAACGAGCGGATCGTCGCCGAGAGCGCGCAGGCGTGCGCGAACGTCGCCCTCCGCTGCATCGGCCGCAAGCGCGTCGACGCGCACGTCCACGCCGGCCTTCGCGCCGGCTTTCTCGATGCTTCGCACGTAGGCGTGACTCGCCGCATCCTCGCCGGCGATCGCCACGACCAAACTCGGCGCGATTCCGCGCGCGCGCAAACGCTCGCTGCGCGCCGCAATCTCGTCGCGCAGCTCCGCGGCGAGCGCGCGTCCGTCCAAAATCCGAGCCGCCATCGCGCGTGCGCTTCGGGCGTTTGAGGGACGAGCCCTGGAACGCGTGCGCTGGACCGTCTCGCTCGGCACCGCTTTCGACGAAACCGCGCTCGAAACGGCGTTCGCCGGATTCCGCCGCCTCTACAACGTCGCGCCCGAACGCGTCTTGTGCGCGCCCGACGTGCTGAGCCGCCTGGCCGCGGTGACGGCGCGCTCGCCGGACGACGCGATGCGCCGCGACCTCAGCTACGACGGAATCCCGGTGCTGTCGGCGATCCTGGCCCCCGGCACGATCGTTTTCGAAGGCGAAGTCGACGAAGAACGCATGGGCGACTGGTAATAGGCGATTGACAACGCGGCAACACCGGTGCAACATCGATGCGCCATGATGCTGGAGTGCTGAACGGAGACCATGATGCGCGATCCCAAACGGAAGCTCCGGCCTGTCGAGCCGCTGCTGCCAAGACCTGCCCCTGCACCGCCTCCGCCGCCGGAGCCGTGGCCGCGAGCCACCCGCCCGCCCACACCGGAAGATTTCATCAAAGACGTCGATGCGGTGGACGTTCTGCGCAAGTTTCGCTTTTAGTCGGGCCGGCCGGTCCCGATTACCGCGTCGACTACCGCTATCTCTATGAGATCGTTGCGGATCGCTCGAAGCGCGAAGAAGATCGGGGCAAGGTGCTCGACGCGAAAATCACCGCACTACTTGCAGGCGCCGTGGCTTTCATCGGTTTCACGCTTCGCTTGCAGTTCACGTCATGGAGCGCAGTAACGGGGCTGCTTTACGTCATCCCGCTCGGGTTTCTCTTGGCTGCCTTCATGGCGAAGCCCGCTCGGGTCGCGCCAACGGTAGAATCCCTCGTGACGTTTTTTCCTCAATATCCCGACACCACGCTGCGCGATGCGGTCCTCGCGATGGAGCGGTCGTGCCGCGCGAACGATCGCATCAACGACATCAAGCTCCGGCGCCTCGATCTTGCAACTGTTCTGACAGCCACCATCACTGCCGCGGCCCTCGTAACCCAATTCGCCGTCGCGTTGCGCTGACTGCGTCAGCTCGCGAAGAATGCTCGCAGTGCGGCGCCGAGGGTTTCGGGTTCTTCGAGCATCGGCAGGTGGCCGCTGCGGGCGAGAACGATCGTCGTTGCATGCGGGTAGACTCGCGTGACGTCACGCAACGCCGCGATCGGGATGTAGCGGTCGTGCTTGCCCCACGCGCAAAACACCGGGCCCGTGTAGCGCGCGAAGGCCGCGTGCCACTCGCGTGATTCGGTGAACGCCTTCGCCGCAGCGGCGTAGACGCCCGTGAAGGCGTTACGCACCGCGAGATCCTGCGCCAGTTCGTACGCGCGCTCGAGATGCTCGGCGTCGATCGCGGCCGGATCGGCGACCGCGCGGCGCAGCGTCCGCGCTACGAAGCGCTTCGACGGCCGCAGCGTGACGAGCGCGCGCGGCGCGCGGCTCGCGATCAGCGCGTACACCAGGTGCCGCGACGTGCGCGCGAACGCGGCCGGCGCGATCAGCGCGAGGTGCGTGGCGCGCTCCGGATGCGCGCCCGCCCAATCCGCCGCGATGAACCCGCCCAGCGAGTGCCCCAGCAGCGCGAAGCGTTCGAGTCCGAGCGCGTCCACCGCTTCGTCCATCACGCGGCGGAAGTACGCGCGGTCGTAGCGCACGTCGGGCTTGTCGCTCGCGCCGAATCCGGGCAGGTCGAACGCGACGTAGCGCAGCGCGGGATCGAGGTGCGGCACGAGCCGGCCCCACGCGCCGTCTGTCCAATGGCCCAGGCCGTGCAGCAGCAGCACGACCGGTGCATCGCTCGCGTCGCTGCCCGTCTCGTACGCCGCGAGCGTCACGCCGGTCGCATGAATGCGCCGTGCGCGCCACGCGGACGGAACGGCTGCGCTCACCACGAAGGGGCTCGCGTGCGGAGGCTTCTCGTCATCGCGTCGGTGATGTTCCTGAGCGCGTGCTACAACGCCCCCGATCCCGGCAGCGGTCCCAGCGGCGGCGGTCCGGGGTCGCTGGCCGGGGCGCCGGCGCCGTCGTTCGACGTGGTCCGCACCGACGGCCGGCCGGACTCGCTCGCGCGCCATCGCGGGCAGGTGGTGCTGGTCAACATCTGGGCGACGTGGTGCCCGCCGTGCCGCGAGGAGATGCCCGCGCTGCAGCGCTTCGCGCGCGAGAACGCGGCCAACGTCGTCGTGCTCGGAATCGATCAGGGCGAGTCCGCATCGGTCGCGCAGGCGTATGCGCGCGAGCGCGGCGTCACGTTCCCGATTCTGGTCGACGAGAAGCAGCAGTACGGGCGCGCGTACGCGGCGCCCGGCATGCCCGTCAGCGTGGTGGTCGGACGCGACGGCCGAGTCGTGAACGGCTTCGACGGCGCGATGACGCTCGAGCAGATGCGCGCGTTCGTCGCCCCGGCGCTAAAACAGCCGCAGCACGGCAGCGTGTAGTGTCCGCACCGCAGCGTAGGCGAGGAGCGGCAGTGTCCGCACCGCAGCGTAGACGAGGAGCGGCAGTGTCCGCACCGCAGCGTAAGCGAGGAGCGGAAAGTGTCCGTACCGCAGCGTAAGCGAGGAACGGACAAGTGAGCGCACGGTACGCCGCGCTGGCGGTCGCCGGTCTCGCGATCGCGCTCGTGGTCGCGCAAGACGTTTATCCGTTCACGCCGCTGTACCACACCTGGCAGTACGCGCTCGCGCTCGCCATCGCGCTGGCCGTGGTTCTGGCGTACGCCAACGCGGCGCGGCGCGGCGAGGACGGGATCACCGGAAAACGCCTGCTCGTCGCGATGGCCGGTGCGGTCATCGTCGACGTCGCCGGGCTCGCATCCGGGCTGCTCGGTCCCGACACCGGCAGCGTCATCGGGACGCCCGGGACCGTGGTGCCGGTCCCGGCGCTCGGCGCGGCGGCGTTCTTCGCGCCGGTCGACGACGCGGCGCTGGCGCGCGGTTCGAGCGGCGTGACGTTGCGCCGCCGCAATGCTGGTGAGGTCGCGCTGGCGCCCGCGGGACGGCGCGTGCTTGGCGAGTCGCTCGTGTACCTCGAGCCGCGCCCGGCGGCGTACGTCGACGCGTTCGACGAACGCGGCGGGCATCTCACCATCACGCAGCCGACGAACGCGTCGTTCCTCTCGCCCGTGTTGCTGTTCCGCGAGCGCCAGCGCATCGGCGCGTTCGACGTTCCGTTCGACACGTTCGCGGCGCCCGCGCGCCATCGCATCGTGCGCGCGCTCTACTTCACGCCGCGCGAGCTCGCGCAGTTCTCGCACGCCGGCGCCGCCGCGCTCGCCGGAAAGGATGCACCGGCGCTGATTCTCACCGCCGCCGACGATGCCGGCAAACCACTCGGCATCACCCTCGCCGCGTCGGGACAGTCCGTCGCGCTCGGCGGAATCCGCGTGCGCGCGACGATCGGCACGTATCCGGCGCTCGCGATCGCCGCCGCGCCGGCAACGTGGGCGCTGGTTGCCGGCATCCTGTTGTTCGTCGCGGGGATCGTGTGGAGCGCGATCGCGCGCAAGCCCGAGCGCGCCGGCGGGCTTGGGGAAAACAGCGTGCCGCCGCGCACGTCTCAGCGCGAAGGCGACGGGCTCGGCGAAGCGGGCGTGTTCGCGCCTGGGACGCCCGCGCCCGGAACGCTCGCGGAGCAGTCGTGCACGCCGATCGTGCCGGACGCCGTCACCGGCGGGTTCGCGAGCGTTCCGACCACATAGAAGTTGCGGATCGCGATCGGCGGCGCGAGCGACGGCGGCACTTTAGCCGTCAGCCGGCGCGTGCCGGCGAAGTCGATGCGGCGCGCGAACGTGACGGTCTCGCGGTCGCCGTAGCGGTCGACGAACGTCGCGCGCAGCGCCGCGCCGTTCGCGTCGCCGTCGACCGCGCACGAGAGCGCGAGCGGCTCGCCGACGCGAATCTCGCCGACCGCGTACACCGCGCGCCCGCCCGCGGTGAAGTCGTAGACGATGCGCAGCGTGTCGCCGTCGAACGCGAGCGTGCCCGCACCGTTTGCCGGCGCGGTGACGAGCTTCCAGCCCGCGCGGTGCTTGTCGTCGAAAAATGCGAGTGGGACGGTGTGGCGGCCGACCGGGATCGTCAGCGTTGCGTTCGCGCCGCCGGCGCTCGCGGTGACGACCGCGTCGCGGTCGCCCGCGACCAGGCGCCCGCGCGCATCGACGGTCGCGTCTTTCGCGCTCCAGCGCACCACGCCGTCGACCGCGACGGGACGATCGCGCGCGTCGAACGCGTCGAGCGTCAGCGCGATCGCGGCATGCGGATCGGGGTTCGCGCGCGCGGGCCCGATGACGACGCGCGCTACCTTGTCGACGATCTCAACCGGGACTTCCGTTCCGACGGCGCCGCGCGCGACGCGCACGCTCGCCGCGCCGGTGCGCTCGCCCGCGCGCAGCACGTCGTCATCGCCGATCGACGCGATCAGCGGCGACGGTGCGATGCGCCACGCGCCGCGCGCGTCGCCCAGACCGTGCATGTTCGCGTCGACGATGCGCGCGCGCAGCGGAACGCGCGCGCCGGGCAGCGCAACGATGCGCGACGGCCGCACGACGAGCCGCGCCGCCGGCCCCAGCGGCGCGTCGCTGTAGACGAAGAGCCCGTCGGCGACGGGCCGTTCGACGCCGTCCGACGGTTCGTTCACGACCGTCGCTTCGGCATCGCCCAAAACGCGCGCGACCAGCGTCGCCGAGCCGCCGCTGTCGAACAGCATCGCGTCGGTCGCGCCGAGCCCGCGCAGCAGCGCGATCAGCTCCGCGCGGTTCACGCCGATCGAGCTCGCCGGGTGCCGGCCGTCGACCACCACGAGCGCGAGTGTTCCATCGGGAAAGCGGGCCGCGGCCGAAGCCGGGATGCGCTTGTCGCGGTCGGCGTAGTTCGGCGAAGCGGGATCGTCGACCGCCGCGCCGTTTTGCAGCAGCAGCGGTCCGCCGCCGACCGCTGCCGCGACGTCCGCGAGCGGCGGATCGGTGTCGTAGGCGACCGTGACGACGTCGCCCACGTCCGGAACCGGCCCGAACCCTTGCGCCGCGGGCCCGTACGCGAGCCGCACTGCCGCGCCCGCGGCGGGCGGCCAGGGCGGTCCGTCAGTGCGCACCGCGACGCGGTAGCGGCGGACGCCGCTGATATCGGTGGGAAGCGGCTGGAGATCGAGCAGCGACACGTTCGGCGTCGCCGGCGGAGACGCGCCGAACGCCGGCGTCAGCAGCGCTGCGCCCGTCGCCGGGGGCCACTCGTTCAGGCTCGTGATCGGGACGGTCGTGAGCCCGCTCGCGGCATTGCCGAAGAAGCGGTACGTGCCGAAGTGCACGCTGCGGTCGCGTGCAACGGTGAGCGCGGCGCGCGAGCTCGGCGAGCGGTCCAGCACGCCGCCGCGCACGAGGACGCCGACCGGTGCGCCGGTCGCGTTGATGTCGAAGTAATCGCCGTTGATTCCCGCGACCGCGCCGGTGCGGCGCGCCATCGACGAAGCCGGTTCGTCCCTGGACGCGATGCTGTCGTGCGCGAGCACCGCGCCGAGCCGCACGGTGGGCTCCTTCGGATCGACCGTGACGACCGATGCGACGACCGGCCCGGCGAACGTGACGAGCCGGTACGTCGTGCGCATGACGCCGGGTGCCACCGGCTCGCGTTCGACGCTCGACGCCGCGACGAGCGGAAACGGCGCCGGCGGCGCAAGCGACGCGGGCAGTGCGGCGGCTG
>JAQBPK010000223.1 GCA_028287565.1 Vulcanimicrobiota bacterium | reverse complement strand
AAGCCGAGGGCGGGGTAATGGACGAGCGATGTCGACACGCATCGGCTACCGCGCGGGCGGTGACCGCCTGGCGGTCCGGGGACACGCGCTCATCCTCGGCGTCATTCTCTTCTTGGCGTCGGAGCTGATGTTCTTCGCGGCGTGGTTCGCCGCGTATTTCGACCTGCGCGGGCGCACCGCGCACTGGCCGCCGCCCGGCGTGCAGCTCGACACGGTGGAATCGTCGGTCGGCACCGCGCTGCTTGGGTTCTCCAGCCTGCTCACGTTCTTCGCGATTCGTGACGTCCACGCGGACCGCGCGGTGCGCGCACGCATCTTGCTGCTCGGGACGCTCGTGTGCGCGGTGCTGTTCCTCGCCGAGACCGTGCACGGCTGGAGCAAGAACGACTTCACGTTTGCGACGCACGCGTACGGCTCGATGTTCTACGGGATGACGGGCTTTCACGCCGCGCACGTGACGGCCGGCATCTTCATGCTCGCATTTCTCGCGGCCGGGGTTCGCAAACCGGGCTTCCGCGCGGAGCACGCGGCCGGCGCCGAGGCGATCTCGTACTACTGGCACTTCGTGTTCGTCGTGTGGCTCGGGATCTGGGCCACCATCTACTTCGTGCGGTGAACCGCTCGGAGAAACGCGGCGAGCTGCACGCCGCACTGTGGCTTGGGCTGTCGATCGCGGGCAGCATCGCGTTCGCGGCGGCGTACGTGCTCGGCGGATCGACGCAGGCTCAAGGCGTCGCGCTCGCACTTGCATGCTTCGGGATCGCGGGCGCGCTCGTGACGTGGAGCCGCGAGCTGCTGCCGCACGGGCAGGTCGTGGACGAGCAGCATCCGTTGCGCGCGCCGGAAGCCGAACGCGCCGACGCGGTGTCGCGCCTACTCTCGGGCGAAGCGGAGATCGTCGGGCGGCGCACCTGGCTCGTTCGGCTCGGGTGGAGCGCGGTCGGGTTCCTCGGGCTCGCCGCGCTGTTTCCGGCGCGTTCGCTCGGCCCGAGCCCGCAGGGGCAGATCGGTACGAGCAGCTGGAAATCGGGTCTGCGTCTCGTGCGCGAGGACGGCTCGCTCGTGCGCGCGGAGCTGCTCGAGGTCGGCAGCGTCGTGACGGCGTTTCCCGAGGGCCTCGTGGGGCCCGATCACGCGATGAACATGGCGAACGATGCGATCATGCTCGTGCGCGTGCAGCAGGACGCGCTGCATCTTCCCGATGCGCGCCGGGACTGGGCGCCGCGCGGCTTCATCGCGTATTCGAAAGTGTGCACGCACGCGGGCTGTCCGGTCGCGCTGTACCGGCAAGGGCCGCAGCAGCTGATGTGCCCGTGCCACCAGTCCACGTTCGACGTGCTCGACGGCGGATCGGTCGTGTTCGGGCCCGCGGCGCGCTCGCTGCCGCAGTTGCCGCTGCAGATCGACGCGGACGGCACCGTGCGCGCGAGCGGGACGATGTCCGGTTTCGTTGGTCCCGATGCCTGGGAGACGTCGAGCGGATGATCCGCCGGCTCGTGCTCGCGCTCGACGACCGGCTCGGCGCGGTACCGTTTCTGCGGCATGCGCTCCGCAAAGCGTTTCCGGACCACTGGTCGTTCATGCTCGGCGAGGTCGCGCTGTACTGCTTCCTGTTCATCCTCGCGAGCGGGACGTATCTCACGTTCTTCTTCCACCCGTCTGCGCACCATGTGGTGTACGACGGCACGAGCGTGCCGTCGCTGCACGGACGCACGATGTCGGACGCGTACGCGTCGGTGCTGCGCATCTCGTTCGAGACGCGCGCGGGCTTGCTGATCCGCCAGGCGCACCACTGGTGCGCGCTGGTGTTCGCGGCAGCGATCATCGTGCACATGTCGCGCGTGTTCTTCACCGGCGCGTTCCGCAAGCCGCGCGATCTGAACTGGACCGTCGGCCTCACCCTGCTGCTGCTCGTGATGGGCGACGGCTTCACAGGCTACTCGCTGCCCGACGACCAGCTCTCCGGCGCGGGGCTGCGCATCGCCGACTCGATCGCGCTCGCGATCCCGGTCGTCGGTTCGTGGGTAGCATACCTGTTCTTCGGCGGCGGCTTTCCGAGCCCGGAGATCACGAACCGCTTGTACGCGATTCACATCTTGTTCATCCCGCTCGCGCTGGGCGCGCTGATCGCGCTGCACCTCGCGATCCTATGGCGTCAGAAGCACACGCAGTTCCCGGGCCGCGGCAAGCGCGAGGACAACGTCACCGGCTCGCCGCTGTGGCCCACGTACACGGTGAAGTCGCTCGCGCTCATGGCCGCCACGTTCGGCGGGCTGCTGCTGCTCGGCGGGCTCGTGGAGATCAACCCGGTGTGGCTGTACGGCCCGTACGATCCGTGGACGATCGCGTCGCCCGCGCAGCCCGACTGGTACGTGGGCTGGCTCGACGGCGCGCTGCGCGTCGCGCCGCCGTGGGCGATGCATCTGTTCGGGCACACGATCTCCGCGCTGCTATGGCCGGGGATCGTGCTGCCGCTGTTCTTCTTCGGCGCGCTGTACGCGTGGCCGTGGGTCGAACGGTTCGTGACGCGCGACCGCGCGTATCACGAGCTGCTGCAGCTTCCTTGGCAAAACCCGCTGCGCACATCGTTCGGCGTGGCCGCGCTGACGTTCGCAGGCATGCTGTTGCTCGCAGGCAGTGACGACATTCAAGCCCGGTTATGGCATGTCTCGGTGCAGCAGCTGGCGTGGTTCTACCGCGTCGGTGTGCTCGTGTTCCCGCCAGTCGCGGCGGCGATCGCATGGCGCATCTGCGTCGAATTGCAATCGCGTCACGCGTATGAAGAGGACCATCCGGCACGCGTGGTGCTGAAGCGCGGCGGCGAGGGCGGGTTCGAGGAAGAGCCCGTGCCGACGCCGTGATCGCGCTGCTCGCGGCCGCGGTGCTCACGCTCGCGTCGGAGACCTCAGCCGGACAGCCCAAACCGCCGCTGGCGCACGCCACCGTGCCGGCGCGCGGTGATGCGATCAAAGTGGGCGGCGATCTCTACGCGTTGCATTGTCTTGCCTGCCACGGCGACAAGCTGCAAGGAACACCACAAGCGCCCGGCCTGATGAACAGTGGCGCGGCGAGCGTGGACTTCCAGCTCTCGACGGGACGAATGCCGCTCGAAGTGCCGGGCACCGAGCCGATGCGCGGCCCACCGTCGTTTCCGCGCGACCAGATCGACGCAATCATCGCGTATGTCGTGTCGCACGGCGCAAAAGGCCCGGACAAACCGGCGGTGCACTCGAACGGCGATCTGACGCGCGGCCGCAAGCTCTACGAAGAAAACTGCGAGGCGTGTCACGGCGCGACCGCAACGGGCGCGGTCGCCGGCTTCGGCTGGCTCGCGCCCGCACTGCTGCAATCGACCCCGCTGCAAACCGCCGAAGCGGTGCGCACCGGTCCGGGCATCATGCCGAAGTTCGACGAGCGCGTGCTGCCGCAAGCCGATCTCGACGCGCTCGCCGCGTACGTGGACTCGCTGCACCACCCGGACGACCGCGGCGGTTATTCGCTCGCGAGCGCGGGTCCGGTCGGTGAGGGTCTCGTCGCGTGGATCGCAGGACTCGGTATCACCGTCGTGCTCATGTTCGCCGTCGGCGAGACGCTCAAAGCCAAACCGCGCGGCTGATTCATCGTATCCGGTTGCACGGCACATAACGCTTCGTTCAACACGAAGACCGAGCTCGCCGAGATGCCGTCAACGGCTCGGGGACGGACGTTGCTCCGGGGGACGTCACCGCTGTCGCGAAGAGCCAAGGAATCGACGCTGCAAGCGCAGGCTCAGGATACATTTCGTCAGCGTGACATAATCGTCAGCGCGACGATGCCGCTCGGGTGACCGCGCGGGCGGCGAATACGTCCGCCATTGCCGTGCGGTAGCTCGCCGATGCGAACGTGTCCGAGCGCGCCGTCACGCCGCGCGCTGCGCCCGCGCATGCGGCCCGGACGGCTGCTTCGTCGCTCGCGGTCACGCCCTGCAGTGCCGCTTCGACGCCGCTTGCGCGGAACGCCGAGTCGCCGATGCCCGTGATCGCCACGCGCGCGGAGCCGATCTTGCCGCCGCTTAGCGTCAGCGCCGCAGCGACGCCGACCACGGCGTAGTGGGAGGCCGGGTGGTGGAACTTTACGTACGCGCTGTTCGGCGCCGCGTCGAACGCGATCTGCGTCAGGACTTCATGCGGGTCGAGCGCCGTGTCGAACATGCCCCGGAAGAAATCCGCCGCGCGCAGCTCGCGCCGTCCGCTCTTGCCGGTTAGCGTGAACGTTGCTTCAAGCGCTTGCAGTACCGCCGGATAGTCCGCGGACGGGTCGCCGTGTGCCGATGCGCCGCCGATCGTGCCGCGGTTGCGCACTTGCGGGTCGCCGAGGTCGTTGGCCGCGTCGTACAGCGCGCCCGCGTTCTTGCGCAGGTCGTCGCTCGCGGCGAGCGCGGCGTGCTTCGTCAAGGCACCGATCGTCACGCGGTTGCCGCTCACGCGGATGCCGTCGAGCTGCGGGATGCCCGCGATGTCGATGAGCACGGCGGGCGCGGCGAGGCGCAGCTTCATCATCGGGATGAGGCTGTGCCCGCCGGCCAGCAGCTTCGCGTCGTCGCCGTGCTGCTCGAGGAGACGGATCGCGTCTTCCACGCTGGTCGCGCGGACGTAGTCGAACGCTGCCGGAATCATTGCACGCTCCCGTTCGTCGGTTTGGCCTGCATCGCGGCCCAGAGTTTCTCCGGTTTGAGCGGCATGTCGATGTGCACGACGCCGAATGGCGCGAGCGCGTCGATCACCGCGTTCGCAACGGCGGGCGTCGAACCGATCGTCCCCGCCTCGCCGATGCCCTTGATCCCGAGCGGGTTCACGGTGGTCGGCGTTACGGTGTGGTCGAGCTCGTAGTGCGGCACTTGCTCGGCGTGCGGGATCGCGTAGTCCATCAGCGTTCCGGTGAGCAGCTGGCCGCGGTCGTCGTAGACGACTTCCTCGAACAGCGCCTGCGAGAGCCCTTGCGCTATACCGCCGTGAACCTGTCCGCCGGCGATCATCGGGTTGATCAGCCGCCCGCAGTCGTCGACCGCGAAGTACTTGACGACTTCGACCTGGCCGGACTGCGCGTCCACTTCGACGACGCAGATATGCGTGCCGAACGGGAACACGAAGTTGGGCGGCTCGAAGCGGCGCGTCGCGTCCAGTCCGGGTTCGAGTCCCGGCGGAAGATTGTCGCCCATGAACGCCAGAAAACCGGCTTCCGGCGTCGACATGGTCTTGGACGGGTCGCCCTTGACCTGGATCTTGCCGTCGCGGTATTCGAGGTCGTCGGGGTTCGCTTCCCACTGGTGCGCCGCGATCTTGATCGCTTTGGCTTGGATCGTGTCGATCGCGAGCTTGAGCGCCGCGCCGCCGACCGCGGTGCCGCGCGACCCGAACGTGCCGACGCCGTACTGCACCTTGTCGGTATCGCCGTGGATGACGCTGATTTGATCGATCGGCACGCCGAGCTCGTCGGCGACGATCTGCGCGAACGTCGTTTCCTGGCCCTGGCCGTGCGGCGAGACGCCGGTGAGCACCGTGATGCTGCCGGTCGGCTCGATGCGAATCGTCGCGGAATCCCAGCCGGCGGCAGGCATCGCGGCGGACGGCCCCATGCCGCACACCTCGACGTACGTCGACAGCCCGATGCCGAGATAGCGCCCTTGTTTGCGCAGCTCTTCCTGCCGTTTGCGCAGCCCAGTGTAGTCCGCGAGCGCGAGCGCTTTGTCCATCGTGGTCTCGTAATCGCCCGAGTCGTAGGTGAGGCCCGTCGCAGTCGTGTGCGGGAACGCGCTGTTCGCGATGAAGTTCTTGCGCCGCACGTCGGCGGGATCGAGCTTCAGCCGCTGCGCCACCATGTCGATCGCTCGCTCGATGAAGAACGTCGCCTCCGGGCGGCCGGCGCCGCGGTACGCGTCGGTCGACATCGTGTTGGTGAAGACGCCGACCACCTCGGCCTGGATGTTCTCGAACTTGTAGCACCCGTGCGCCATCAGCAGGGTCAGCGTCGGAACGACCGGCGTGAGCAGCTGGTGGTACGCGCCCATGTTCGCCGTGATCTTCAGGCGCAGACCGGTGATCGTGCCGTCGTTTTTCGCCGCGATCTCGAGGTCGTCGATCTGGTCGCGGCCGTGGATCATCGCCTGGAAGCACTCCGAGCGCGTCTCGATGTACTTCACCGGGCGCTCGAGCTGCATCGCGACCCAGCTCACGACGACTTCTTCGGCGTAGACATTGAGCTTGGCACCGAACCCGCCCCCGACTTCGGGGGCGATCGCGCGGATCTTGTTCTCGGGCAGGCCCAGCACGATCGCCAGCTGCGTGCGCAGCAGATGCGGGATTTGCGTCGCGGAATAGAGCGTGAGCTGCTGCATCCCGGCGTCGTAGTTCGCGACCATGGAGCGCGGCTCGATGGGAACCGGCGCGACGCGCTGGTTGACGATGCGCTGCTTGACGACCACGTCGGCTTCCGCGAACGCCTTGTCGGGATCACCGGCGCTGAACGGCATCGTGAACGCGACGTTGGTGCCGAGCGACTCGTGCACGTACGGCGGACCGGCCGCCGCCTTCTCGGTGTCGACGACCGCCGGCAGCTCGTCGTACTCGACGACGACCTTCTCGGCAGCGTCGCGCGCGGTGTACGGCGAGTCGGCGACCACGATCGCGACCGCCTCGCCGATCACGCGCACCTCATCGAGCGCGAGGACGTAGTGCGGCGGCGTCTTGAGGTCGGGCATCTTGTGCGCGACCGGCAGCGACGCCTTGAGGTTGTGCGCGTGGTGCAGGTCTTCGCCGGTGTAGACGGCCAGCACGTGCGGATCGCCCTTGGCGGCGGACGTGTCGATGCTCGTGATCTTCGCGTGGCCGTACGGGCTGCGCACGAACGCGGCATAGACGGTGCCGACCTGGCGCACGTCGTCGACGTACGTTGCGCGGCCGGTGATGAGGCGGGGATCCTCGCGGCGCCGGATGCGCGCGCCGACCATCGCTGTGAATGCCATTACGCTTTCGTCTCCTGCAGCTGCTGCGGGATGATTCCCTCGCCGCTGGGCGGCGGCTCCTCGCGCGGCGGATGGATCGGCATGAGCTCGTTCACGCTGTGGCGCGCCTCGCCGCTGCGCATCGCGGCCCCCGCGGCGCGAACGGCTTTCACGATGTTCTCGTAGCCGGTACAGCGGCAGAGATTCCCTTCGAGTCCCGCGCGGATCTCGTCGTCGCTCGGATCGGGATTGCGCTGCAGCAGATCGACCGCGCTGACGATCATTCCGGTCGTGCAATAGCCGCACTGCAGCCCGTGCGCCGACCAGAACGCCTCCTGCATCGGATGCAGCGAGTCGGCGTTACCGATCCCCTCGATCGTGGTCACGGCATGCCCGCTCGCCTGCACGGCAAAGACGGTACAGCTCTTGACCGACACGCCGTCGAGCAGCACGGTGCACGCGCCGCAGCTCGACGTGTCGCAGCCGATATGCGTGCCGGTGAGGTTCAGATAGTCGCGGAGCGCGTGCGCCAGGAGCAAGCGCGGCTCGACGTCGAGGGAGGCTCGCTTCCCGTTGACGGTGAGATCGATCTGCATAGAAGCGTCTCCGATGGAAAAGCGCGGGGCCCGGAAGCTACCTACGGGACGCCGGAATATCCTTGCGGGTTCCCGGTCCTTGTCGCAGTCGCCGGGGTTGGCGACCGCGCCGCCATGTGCGGTCAGCCTGAGGCGCGCCGTGCCGAGGCCACGGACTTGGAACGCCGCTACCCTTACCGTGCCAGCCGTATGTCCAGCTGCGCGGAGATTCGCAGCGGCGGCAGGGGGGCCGCAACGCCGCGCCGCGTCGATCCACCTGCGGTCCTCACCGGAAGCGCATAACGAGGCGAGACGAAGGAGCCGGCGTAGTCGTTGAACAGGTTTCCGGCGACGAAGGTGAGCGACAAGGACGGCCGCAGCACCCGGGACACGCCCACGGACGTGGTGACGAACGGCGGCAGATTGTAACGGTTGTTCGAACCCTCGTAATGAATGGACGCGAGCATCTCGGAGCGCGTTCCCAACGTACGATCGTAAGAGACGGTCCCGCGTATGCGCGGAACACCCGGAAGCTGTCCCCCAACGGTGTAGAGCGAAAGCGGATCGCGCAACGCGGTGTTCATCGCATCCAGCCGCGCGGAAACGATCTCCAGCGCAGCTTCTGCATGGTCGCGGCCACGATCGAGCGACGCGGTCAGCGTAAAGCCGGTATTCGTCGATGCGACGCCTCCGACATCTCGGCGCGCAAATACGGTATAGTTGCGGCCTGGGCCGCAGTTGAGCGATGAGCCGGCTGCCGCGACCAGCGCGTCGATATAACCAACCGGCACCGACGGATCATTTGCACGCAATGGCACGAGCGCTCCGGTGAGGAGTTGGTTCTGCATCCTCGTGTACCAAGCCGACGCTCCGAGATGAACGCCCGGGCCGGTCCATCCGGCAGATCCGAAGATTCGGAAACGACGCGGTGTCGCCGCGGCTTCCCCTGGCCCCTCGGCTACGATCGTGCCGTCGGCGCAGTCCACCGCAACCGCATATGGTTCGAGCCACCCGCGAACGGTACGTACGTCACTGCCCTGCTGGGCGATCGTACCGGCCGAGGTGGTAACGTCGAGAGAAAGACGCCTGCCGATGCGCCGCCGCGCGCTTGCGACGATTTCGCCGTAAGGTCGACCGTCCACGCGGCCACCTTTATATTCAGCCCTCCACGTCCCGGTCTCGCGATCGGCTCTGCGCAGGCCGAGCGTCATCTCGTCGACGTGCCGGTCCACGCGCTCGGCCGTGCCGGATACGTTCCCGGCAGTCGATTCGTTGAAGAACTGCCATCCACCATCGAGAATCAGGTCGGAGTTCAGCCCGCGTTCGGCGGATGCCGAGTACGTTCGCACGGTCGAGCGCTCGCGCAAGTCGAACGGGAAAGCCGCGCCGGGAGCGAGACGAGGAACTTGCCAATCGTGCGATAGGTTCACGAACTCCGCATACGTGACCGCCAAGCTCGTCGACGCGACGGCCCCGTTCAAAGCGAAGACGGGATTGCGAGCCGTCGTCTCGGTACGCTCCCCGGGTCCCGTTCCGAACGGCACCGCGCCGGCAAAATAGGTCGCAATCGGCGACGCCAGCACATGCGAGGACGTGACGAGACCCGAGCCTGCCCACGAACCCACCGGCCCGGTAAGCTTGAGATAGTCGCCGGTCGTGTGAAGCGCGCCGACGTGCCTATACGACGCACCGCTCGAGTCGAGATACACCGTTCCGTTCAGCGGGCTCTCAGCGGCGCGCAACGTGTGTAACATTGCCACACCGACCGACCCGAACGTGTCTTGAAAGCTCGCGCTGTTCAGTGCGGAGCCGTACGAGCCGCTCCGCAGGCGGCCGCCCCAGACGGGCCTAGCGGTCGGCGCAAGCCCGACGAACTGCACGGCCTCACGGCTCTGGTCGATTTGCACCGTCTGGACGAGATCGGTGTTGATTGCAAGCGCCGCCGCACTGGCGGGGAGCGGCGCCCCGCCGAACGAGAATTGCGTGAGCGACTCATCCTCGCCACCGAGCGCGACGCGCAGCCCCAAACCGGTGTCGGTGCCGATCGCGGCGACGCCGGCAACGCTGTTCAACGCGTCGGCCAGATTCGGCGAGATCTTTCGCGCGATCGAGTCGGGCGACGATGAGCGCACCGAGCTCACGATCCGCGATTGCGAGCGGCCGATTTCCTGCAAGGGAGCGAGCTCGATCGAAACGTCACGCGTTGTTCCGCGCTCGATGTTGATTGCCTCACGAACCCGTTGAAAGCCCGGGGCCTCGGCACGAACCCAATAGCGACCGTCCGGCACGACGAATCGGGCGTCGCCGTTGCGATCAGATAGGGATTGCAAGCTCTCGTTCTTGGCCGTCCCAACGATGAAGATGCGGGCCGCGACCGGCTCGCCCGACGTGCTGCGCACGTGAACGGCGAGAACGGCGGGGTCCGGCTCCGCCGCATCGGCGCACCACATTGAAGCGGCCAGCACCGTCATCCAGACGGCACCGGCTACGCTCCACACCACTGCGGAGAGAGGTCGTCGACGCATCCGGTCGTCGCTTCCCGGCCGCTCAGGCGCGATCGATGTTCGTCGTGATCGTCGTATCGATCGTGAGATTCTCCATCACTGCCCGGGTCGTCTGACGGCGACTCATGCTTTGGACGAGTCCACCCTTGAATCGCACGGTCTCGTGCCAGATAACGGAACTGCGTTTCATGAACGTCCTGCCCGTATCGGGGTCGTGCTCCGTCTCCGGAGCGTCCACCGCCGTACCGTCGATCTCCAGCATGGTTCCGGTGCTGTCGTTGCTTGCGACCCGAACGCGGGCATCACCGCCGTGAAACGTCCCCGCCGACGGTACTTTGCAGCTCCACGACATCCCGGTGGATACTGATGGCGGCGGATCGCAATACTGGCGCGCGTCGAAGCTGAAGTAGTTATGCGCCGCTTCGGCGCTACCCGCGAACACGACCGAACCGCTCGGCGTCAGTTCGAAGCTGCGCGCCGAGCGTTGGGCAGGAACGGTCAGCACGCGAACTTCGGTACCGGTGACCTTCGGTTCGACCGTCTTGATCGCAAGCGACAATTGGCCGCGGTACGTTTGATGCACGGATGGCCCCGTCACGATCACGGCGTACCGATAGTTGAGCGTCTCGCCCGGCGCGAAGGACGCTACGAACGGCGCCGGAAGATTCGCGACACCGAGCAATCCGAGCGCGAGGGCCGAAGCGAGTGCCTTCGCACTCGTCTCTCTAGCATTCACGGCACACCGCCTACGCGAGGCAGTTGACGTTGACGTACACGCGGGTTCTGCCGGTGGCATAGAATCCGCCGGTTCCGTCCTCATTGTACGAGCAAATCTGGTACAGCACGATCGTGCAGTCGCCGACGGAACCCGGTACATACTGGCAGGCGAGCGCGGTACCGCTGATACCGAAGAGGCTCCCGAGAGCCACGAGAGCACCGATGACCTGACGCATATCACACCTCGTATATATGGTCGTGAGAGTCCCCCTCTGGTGGGGGCGCTGGCTTCTTGGTGGCAACTTCTTGTCCCTCCCCGCGGCGCGACTACCGAGGACCGGGTTCGGGGAAACGTCCGGGCGAAGTCAAGCGTCATGCCGCAACCCGTCGACGTGGACGACCTTCGGCGACGCCTGTTCGAGGCCGCGTACGTCGCCGACGGCGGGTTGGCGACCGCGCTGGCGTGCGCCGTCAGCTTGAAGCGGGCCGTCCTGCTCGAAGGGGACGCCGGCGTCGGCAAGACTGACGCGGCGCGCGCACTCGCGAGCGTCTTCGGGGCAACGCTGCTGCGGCTGCAGTGCTATGAAGGACTCGACCTCGCCGCGGCGGCGTACGACTGGAACTACGGCAAGCAGCTTCTGGCGATTCGCGCCGCGGAGGCGTCGCACGAGCGCACGCCCGACCTGTATGCCGACGACTTCCTGATCCGCCGCCCACTGCTCGCGGCGCTTGGCGCGACGCGCGAGCGCGGCATCGTGCTGCTGATCGACGAGATCGACCGCGCGGACGATGAGTTCGAGGCGTTCTTGCTGGAGTTCTTGGCGGATTTCGCGATCTCGATCCCCGAGCGCGGCACGATCGCGGCCGCGCACCCGCCGATCGTCGTGCTGACGTCGAACCGCACGCGCGACCTGCACGACGCGCTCAAACGCCGCTGCTTTTACCACTGGATCGGGCACCCACCCGTGGAACGCGAGATCGCGATCCTACGCCTGCATCTGCCGGACGTCACGCCTGCCCTCGCGGGCGACGTCGCACGCGCCGCAGCGGCGCTGCGCGAGCGCGAGCTGCGCAAGGCACCCGGCATCGCGGAGTCGCTCGACTGGGCGCAGACGCTGCAGTTGCTCGGCGCCGAGCGCCTCGAAGCGGAGGTCTTCGAGCCGTCGCTCGGGAGCGTGCTAAAGTACCCGGAGGACATCGAATCCGCGCGCGCCGCGGCTGCCGCGATCATTGCAGCGGCACGCGGCGACGATGCCGCGTGAACGCGCTGGACGAGGCAGAGCTCGCCGCCGGATTCGATCGTGCGCTGCGCGCGCGCGGCATCGCCGCCGGCACGCGCCGCGCGCGAACCTTCGCCGAAGTGCTGCGCGCGCTTCCGCCGCGATCGGCGAGCGCGATGTACTGGCAAGCGCGAGTTTCCATGCTGCCGTCCATCGACGATCTCGACGCGTTCCATGCGGCGTTTCTTGAGTTCTTCGGCTCGCTCGGCGATGCCGACGCCCTGCGCCGGCTCGTCCGCACGGTCGATACGCCGCGGCGGGAGCCGCACGGGCGGCCTAAGCGCGAGTCGATCCCGCCGCCGCCGTCGGACCGTCCCGCGGACGAGCGGCTCGCGGAGCGCGCACCGACGCAGTGGATCGTCGCGTCGAGCGAGCACCGGCTGATCGACAAAGCATTCGAGGACTTCGACGAGAGCGAGCGCGCCGCGATGCTGCGCATGATCGCGCGCGTGCGCGTCGCCGCCGAGTACCGCGCCTCGCGGCGGCGCCGGGCGCACGCGCGCGGCGACCGGTTCGACTTCCGCGGGACGCTGCGCGGCGCGTCCCGGACCGCCGGCGAGCTGTTCCGCCGGCGGGCTACGCGGCGCCGGGAGCGGCTCCGTCCGGTCGTGTTCTTGCTCGACGTCTCAGGG
>JAQBPK010000213.1 GCA_028287565.1 Vulcanimicrobiota bacterium | reverse complement strand
GATGACGAACGCGAACTTTCGCATCTGGAATTCACCCTTTTCAGCGCTCGGTGTGCTGCTGCGTCCCGAGGGAAGCTGATGTCGGACAGTGTACCATGCGACAAGCGTCGCCGTGGTAGTACGATCGTCCTAGGTCTCCGCGGCGTCCATCGTCTCCACTTCGGGTCAAGCTTGGCGGGCCGGGTTTCGCGTGGCGCTCTATTGCTTATCCGGTACAGACGCACCGCCTTGCGGCTATGCCGCGCGCAGTCCGTTTCCGCCGCGGCACAAGAGCGCTTCGGCGGAGCTTTGGCGGGCAGTCCTGTGGCCGAGCGTTCAACGTACTGAGTCCTCGGCCGTGATCTCCGACGGCACCGCACTCAGCCTTTACGAGGTGTCCACGGTCAACCCGAGCGCGGTTGACATAACGGTACCCCGGAGGCTTCGATTGAGGCGCGACGCGCCGCGCAGCGTCCGGATCCACCGTCGCGACTACGAAAGCTCCGATCTCACTACCGTCTCCGGCTTGCCCGTTACGACCCTCTATCGAACTCTAGTCGATCTGGTCATGGATGGTAACAGTCTTCAATTCCTCGATGAAGTGCTCAAAGAATCCCGGACCGAAGCCTTGTTGACGAGCACGGAACGGCGTAACGTTGCAGCGTTGCGGTCGATGGATGAACGCCTCCTGTCCATTCTCGCAACTCAGCCGTGAAACTGCCAACCTCAAAAGAATTGTCCAGAGCCGTCGACGCCGCAGCCACGTCCGAGAACCGGGCGTCTCGTCGCGTGCGCCGATGGATTGCTGTAATTGCGCTCGCGCAGGTATTCACCATCGCACAACGGCGCGGCGTGATCCCAGGGTACGTCGTCAAAGGAGGATCATGTCCCCCCGGAGTGGTGTATGAACGAGCTCCCGGCGGGGTCAGATCAACGGCACGATCATGCCGGTCTTCCATTCGCTGTTCCGCGCGACGAACGGAACCGGCTATAATAGCGCTGTCATCAATACCGCCGGCCAGATACCGTTCGGCAAGCGATTCGGAATCGGCAGTCACCGAAGCGTTCGGGATCGATGAGGTATTCCCCAAACAGCGAAATTGTGCTATACCATCGACGGATCGAACGCACCGCAATAACGTGCGCAAGTTAATCCGCAACGAAGCGGCCCGTTCACACGCTTCGGGATCGACTGGACCCGAACCGCCGCCACCGAACGCGAGCGCAAGCTGCGCGAGCTCGTGTCGCAACGACAAGCCGGTGAAGCGTGAGATGAGAGCGGCCATGCCGAACTTCGCCGTGGTTGCGACGGTGAGCAGCTCGATCCGGGGCCGTTCTATGCAACGCTCGGAATCGGAGCGAGCACGACCACGTCCGCGCGCTAGCGCGACTCGTCAGGCGTCGCCGGTGTGCACGCCTGAGATGGCATTCCCTTCCTGATCGGCGGTCGCCGGATCGGGAAGCTGGTCGCGCAAACGCTGCGCCTCCTCCGCGGTGAGCGCACAGTCCGGCCTCACCGGCTGGGCCGGATCGAGCATGTGGAAGTACGTCGTGATCGCATGCGAGCACGCGAGCGTCGGCTGGACCGCGGCGCTGGAGTCGACGAGGGTCACCGCATCGACGTGACGATAGCCCCATACGTCGGGCGGAAGATCCGGCGCCCAATCCGGGACGTTCTCGATTCGCCACGACGTGAGCCCGAAGCCATTGAAGGTATCGACGAAGGTTTGATCGCCGACGCGCGGGGATGCGAACGTGCACACCAACGGGTTCGCGATTACGTGCTTCTTCGTGTTCTCGACCACGTACAACGTCGCGAGCGCGGCACCGAGGCTATGTCCGGCAACGACCACCTCGGCGCCGGCAAGCGAAACGTCGTGCGCAAGCGCCTGTGTCGGACGTTTGGCCGCGCTGCGCCGGCTGACGACTTGCGCGATTTGATCGGCGAACGATCCGGTTGGCTGTGCCAAAGCGGCTGCAGCGGCCGGCGCGTTCGGCGCGGCGCGCTCCACCGCTAGTGCCGGCTCGCGCGGCGTCACTTTAATGGTGTCGTAGATCGTCATGAAGCCCTTGTGCACGAAGCCCGCGCCTTGCACGTGGTCGAAGGGCACCAAAAACGCGTTCGCGTCGTCGAACCATTCAATCGCCTCTTCCGTGCCGCGGATCGCAAGGACGTACGAGCTCGGGCTGTCGCGCTTTTCCGCCAGGATGCCGTAGAACTTCTCGAATGAGCGGAATAGGAAGAAGTCCTTCATCGTGATCCACGCGACGACGTCCCAGCCGTCCGGAACGCCTCTGCCGGCCGGATCGGGACGCAAGTTCGTGTCGTCGGCCAAAAACATCGCGTACGCGGCCTGAACGAACGACCCGTAGAAGATTGCATCTTTGGGGTTCAGCGGCTGACTCAACGACTGCCTCGATTCCGGGCGAGCAGCCTTCGAAACTGCTCGCCAGGGTTCCTAGGCAGCTCCGGCGGAGCGACCTCCGTCAAGAGAGCATTCGCCGCCGGTCGTTCACGAACGAACGCTCCGGCGGTGACGACGACTCTTAGCCGCCGCCGTCGCCCGAGAGCACCGGCATGAGCACGTGCAACTGCTGTTGCTGGCGAATCCCATCGCCGGCGCGCTCCGCGGCGGACGGTCCAACGTTTACCGCCTGCCGGTCAGGGCCACGCTGCGCCGGAGTGGCTGCGAGGACGCGTGCCGTCACGCGCGCGGGTTGTTGCGCGCTCGCATTTTGCGCCGCAGAGGGAGACGTTGCCGCGGCGATCAGGATCGCCGTGGAACCGAGAAATGAAAGCATCGCGTCACAGAGCCTTCCGGCAAGCTAAGCCTGCAATGTCGAAGTCGGTCATGAAGTTGTAGAGCGGTTGCGCCGCGAGAGAACCGGCCTCGGCGACGGGCATCGGGCCGACGACGGGCTGGTCACCGCACTGTGCGAACACCGGCGTTTGCGTGTAGATGCCTTGCAGCGGGTCGGCATTGCGATATCCGAGCATCGTGACGGACGGAGGCGCCGGCAATGTATTCGTGACGGTGAGGGCCTGCGCGGCGGCCTGGCTGCGCGTGCCTGGCATGGTTTGGCTGGTCTGCGCCGACGCGGCAACTGCGGTGGTTCCGAAGGCTG
Organism: Vulcanimicrobiota bacterium; assembly: GCA_028287565.1. Taxonomy (GTDB): domain Bacteria; phylum Vulcanimicrobiota; class Vulcanimicrobiia; order Vulcanimicrobiales; family Vulcanimicrobiaceae; genus Vulcanimicrobium. The sequence continues at coordinate 30,471 of JAQBPK010000213.1, read as the reverse complement.
CGGCGAGAGCGAATGCTGTGATGAGTGTCGTGGTTCGCATGACTGCGTTGTACAGCGCGTTCCAGAGACATATCGGAGAGTCAATCTACGCGGTGCGACTTCCGTCGGCGCCGCGGTACAACAAAGCTTCGGCAACGTGCTCGCGCACGATGCGCTCGGATCCTGAGAGGTCGGCGATTGTCCGCGCCACGCGCGCGATGCGGTCGAACGCGCGCGCGCTCAGCGTACCGCGCGTAACCGCGCTTTCCAGCAGTGCCAACGGTTCGACGTCGAGTGGGCACAGCTGCCGCACGTCCGCGGCGGGAATCGCCGCATTCGTCGAGACTCGCGCGTCACGCAATCGCGCCAACTGCCGCTCGCGCGCCAATTCGACGCGCGCCCGAATCGTTGCAGACGTTTCCGCCGCACCACGCTGTACGAGCTCGTCAAAAGACACGCGCGACACGCTGACGTGCAAGTCGATGCGGTCCAGCAGCGGACCGGACAGCTTCGCGAGGTACTTCTGCACCGCCATGTCATTGCAGCGGCAATCGCTGCCGCGCACGCCGCGGAATCCGCACGGGCAGGGATTCATCGACGCGACGAGCGTGAACCGCGCGGGAAACGTATGCGTGCCGGCGGCGCGCGCGATCGTTACCGTGCCCTCTTCGAGCGGCTGGCGCAGGACCTCGAGCGTCGAGCGCGTGAACTCGCCCAGCTCGTCCAGATACAATACGCCGTGCTGCGCGAGCGATATCTCTCCCGGACGCGGCTGCGATCCGCCGCCGACCAGCGATACGCGGCTAGCGGTGTGGTGCGGGGCGCGAAACGGGCGTGTCGACACGACGCGCGGGCGCGCGCCGAGCAATCCGGCGACGCTGTAGACTTTCGTCACGTCGAGCGCTTCGGCGGTCGTCATCGCCGGAAGAATCGACGGCACGCGGCGCGCCAGCATCGTCTTGCCGCAGCCCGGCGGCCCGACGAGCACGACGTTGTGCCCGCCTGCCGCCGCGATCTCCAGCGCGCGCTTCGCGAGCGTCTGTCCTTTCACGTCGGCGAAGTCGCCGCACGCGGCGCGATCGCTCGTGTCGAGCACCGTTACGCCGCGCCGGCGGAACTTGGCGCCGTTGCCGAGCACGACCGCGATCGCATCAGCCAGCGTCGGCACCGCGTACACGTCGATGCCGTCCACCAGCGCCGCTTCGTCGCGGTTCGCCTCGGGCACGATGATGCGTGCGAATCCCGCGCGTTTGGCGGCAAGCGTCATCGCGAGCATGCCCGGCACCGCGCGCAGGCTGCCGTCTAGCGCCACTTCGCCGCACGCAACGTACTCACGGATTGCCGCCGCGGCGACTTGCTCGTCGGTCGCGAGCAGCGCCAGCGCGATGGCAAGGTCGAACGCGACGCCCATCTTGCGCATCCCGGCGGGCGCAAGGTTCACCAGCAGTCGCCCAGGTGGAAAGCCGAATCCGGAATTGACGATCGCCGCCCGGATGCGCTCGCGCGACTCGTTCAGGGCGCGGTCGGGGAGCCCGACGATCGCAAAGGCCGGAACGCCCGCGGCGGAGTCGGTCTCCACGCGCACGACGTGCGCATCGATCCCGGCGATGGCGGCGGAAAAAGCGAGCGCGAGCATGCACCCTTCCATCACGCGCAGGGGTCGCCGCAGCAAGGGCACAGACGACGAAACATGGCTTCTCGGTTGCGGGTGAAAGCGCGAACCGGTCTCCACACGGTGCACAGGAGTGACCCGCAATACTGTGGATAAGGGCCGCAACCGTTGCCGCCGAGCGCGCTTTCGCGGTCGCGGAACACAAAAATAACCGGATCGTTACGCCGCACCGCGCAGGCGACCGAGGAGAACGGGGAGCGGACGCGCTCGGCCAGACAAGCGAGCCTAAGCACGCCAAAAGGCCACCCGCCGCGGCTGAAATGCACTGCTTGGCGCACCAAACGCTGCCGCAGCTACGACAAATCGCGGAGCGACGCGCTTGTCGCCGGCACGCTTTCTGCGAAAAGCAAGCGTGCGGCACGACCGTCCGGAAAGCCGTCCGCCGTCGCGCTGAACGCGCCGCACGTCGCGCACGTGCGCGGCCGTGGCAGATAAGAACCATTGTCAACTGCCTGGCAAACGCTCGCGCCGCTCGTGCTCGCAGGGGTTCCCGCCACGCCTCCCGCATCCGGTCCGTCGGTATGAAGAAGCCGTTCGTTCTCGCATGCGCGCTCGTGCTGGCGTTCGCCGGCTGCGCGAAGTCGTCGGACACGTCAAGCTCCAGCTCGACGACGACCACCACCACGACTACCAGCGCGGCACCCGCCGCCACCGGCGCGGACGCTAGCACGACCACCGCGCCGCAGTCCGCGGCGTCGGGCGGCGGCAAGAAGATCGGCGTCTCGATCCAGAACCGCGAGGCCTCGTTCTACCAGGACATGGAGCGCGGGATGAAAGACGAGGCGGCCAAGTACGGCTACACCGTCACGGTCGTCGACGCCGCCCGCGACAACGCCAAGCAGCAGAGCCAAGTCGAGGACTTCATCTCGCAGAAGGTCGACGCAATCGTCCTCACCCCGTACGACTCGCAGGCGATCGGCAGCGCGATCGTCGAGGCCAACAAGACCGGCATCCCCGTCTTCACGGCCGACATCGCGAACGCGTCCAAGGACGGCAAGGTCGTCTCGCACATCGCGAGCGACAACGTCCAGGGCGGCGCGCAGGCGGGCAAGCTGATGTGCGAGGCGCTCCCCGGCCACGTCGGCACGATCGCGATCATCGACGAGCCCGCGGTGACGTCGGTCCAGGACCGCGTCAAAGGCTTCAAGCAGGCGATCACCGCGAACTGCCCCGGCGTGACGATCGTGTCGGACATCGACGGCGGCGGTGAGCGCGCGAAGGCGTCCTCGTCGATGGAAGACATCCTGCAGTCGCACAAGGACCTCAAAGGCGTCTTCGGGATCAACGACGACTCCGCGCTCGGCGCCGCAAAGGCGATCCAGTCCGCGGGCCTCGGCGGAAAAGTCGTCGTGATCGGCTACGACGCGCAGCCCGAGGCGAAAACCGCGATCGCGAAGGGCGAGATGTACGGCGACGCCATCCAGCATCCCGACCAGATCGGCGCGAAGACCATCGACGCGATTCACGACTACTTCAACGGGAAGAAGCCGCCCGCGAAGATCGCCGTCCCCGTCGGAACCTACACCAAGGCCGACGCCGGCAAGTAGCGAGAACCGGCGCTCCGTGGCCGACGCCGCCGTCGTGGCCGCCGCTGCGGCCGGTGCGCCGTTGCTGCGCATGCGGGACATCGTCAAGACGTTTCCCGGCGTGCGCGCGCTCGACGGCGTCTCGTTCGACGTGAACGCGGGCGAAGTGCATGCGCTCGTCGGTGAGAACGGCGCCGGCAAGTCGACGCTGATGAAGATACTCGCCGGCGCGCAGCCCGCCGACTCCGGCGAGATTGACATCGACGGCAAGCCCGTCGTGATCGACGGGCCCAAGACCGCGGAGCGGCTCGGGATCGGGATGATCTACCAGGAGTTCAACCTCGTTCCCGATCTCGGCGTCATCGAGAACATCGTGCTCGGCGTCGAGCCGCGCAGGGGACTGTTCCTCGACAAGCCGGCCGCCGCGGTGCAAGCCGCGAAAGTGCTTGGCGAGCTGGGCATCGCGCTGCCGCTCGACCGTCCCGCGCGCCGGCTTTCCGTCGCCGAGCAGCAGCTCACCGAGATCGCGAAGTGTCTCGTGCGCAAGGCGCGGCTGATCGTCATGGACGAGCCGACCGCGGCGCTCACCGATCGCGAGACCGACGCGCTCTTCACGCTGATCCGCAAGCTGCGCGCGCAGAACGTCGCGTTCGCGTACATCTCGCACCGGCTCGAGGAGCTGCCGCGAATCGCCGACCGCGTCACCGTGCTGCGCGACGGCAAGACGGTCGAGACGCGGCCGATCGCGGCGATGCCGCAGGACGACTTGATTCGCCTGATGGTCGGGCGTTCGCTGGAGGCGCACTTCCCCGAGCTGCCGCCGGTCCCGGCCGATGCGCCGGTGATGCTCGACGTGCGCGGCGTCAGCGCGGCGAGCGGCGTGCACGTGAACGACGTCGCGTTCCAAGTGCACGCTGGTGAGATCGTCGGGCTGGCGGGGCTGGTCGGCGCCGGACGCACGGAGATCGTCCGGGCGATCGCCGGCGCCGACATTCCGACCAAAGGCGAGATCGCCGTGGGCGGCGAGCGCGTCGTCGTGCGCTCGCCCCGCACCGCCATTCGCGCCGGCATCGCGCAGAACACCGAGGACCGCAAGTCGCAGGGCCTCGTCCGCGGCAAGACCGTGCGCGAGAACACGACGCTCGCGCATCTGGGGCAGTTCGTGCACCGGCTCTTCGTCGACAAGCGCGCGGAGACGAAGGTGACGAACACCGAGATCGCCGAGCTGCGGATTCGCACGCCGTCCGCGGAGCAGACGGTGCGCAACCTGTCGGGCGGAAACCAGCAGAAAGCCGTGCTCGCGAAGTGGCTGATCGGCCACGCGCGGGTGTTCCTGTTCGACGAGCCGACGCGCGGCATCGACGTCGGTGCGAAATTCGAGATCTACACGCTGATGGTGGAGCTGCTGCGGAACGGCGCCGCGATCGTGATGGTGTCCAGCGATCTGCCGGAGGTGCTCGGGATGTCGCATCGCGTGCTGGTCGTGCGCGGCGGGCGGATTCGGGCGGAGTTCGCGCGCGCCGACGCGACCCCGGACAAAGTAATTGCCGTGGCGACGGGCGTGGCGGCGTAATGGCTGATGCGAACCTGCCGGGCGCGAGCGCTTCGGACGCCGCGGTCAAGGCCGTCATGGACCAGCGCGCCGACGAGGCGGCCGCGCAAAAACGCCGTGCCGCGACGATCCGAACTGCCGGCTTAGCGGTGGGCTTCATCGTCCTCGTGCTGCTCGTGAACTCTCTCGCGCACGGGAATTTTCTCGCGCCGGGCAATCTCACCAACGTCCTGCGGCAGATCACGTTGAACACGATCCTCGCCGTCGGCCAGACGTTCGTGATCATCACGGCCGGTATCGATCTCTCCGTCGGCTCGATCGTCGGCCTGTGCGGCGTCGTGATGGCGCTCGTCGCGAACACGCTGCACCTCGGCGGCCCCGGCACGTTCATCGTCACGCTGCTCGTCGGGCTCGCGGTCGGCTGCACGGCGGGCTTCGTCAACGCGTTGCCGGTCGTGCGGCTGGGTTTGCCGCCCTTCATCACGACGCTGGCGATGATGTTGATCGGGCGCGGGCTCGCGTTCAAGCTCGCGCACGGTGAGCCGATCCCGCTCGCGGACAGCTCACCGTTCGAGTGGCTCGGCACCGGCTACGTGCTGACCGACATTCCGGGGTTTCCCGGGATTCCGTGGGTGGTCGTCGTGATGGCGGTCGTCGTGATCGTGTTCGCAATCGTCCTCGGCCGCACGGCGTACGGGCGCTACGTGCTCGCGCTCGGCGGCAACGAAGAGGCCGCGCGCCTGGCCGGCATCGACACGCGCGCCGTCAAGACGCTGGTGTATGTGATCTCCGGCGGCTGCGCGGCGCTGGGCGGGCTGCTCCTGATGGCGCGCTTCGGCTCGGCCAATCCGCAGAACGGCACGGGCGCGGAGCTGCAGTGCATCGCGGCCGTCGTCGTCGGCGGCACGTCGCTGATGGGCGGACGCGGCACGATCGTCGGCACGTTCTTCGGCGCGCTGCTGATCGGCGTGCTCAACAACGTGATGAACCTGCTCGACATCGAGTCCTACACGCAGCAGATCGTGCTCGGCGCCGTCATCCTGCTCGCGGTCGTCTTGGACGCGCTCCGCAAGCGCTATCTCGCGGCGCGCTGACGGGCCTATTTCGATAGTGTCGGCGTCTTTCGCGGCCGGGGGGATGAAGGATGTCTTGCTAACCTGAGGAAGGGGGCTAAAGGGGTATCCGCAGGGGGGCGCTGACATGGCTGGTGGTTGGAAGAGCACCGTGGGTCCGGTCGAGATGCACTACCAGGACGACCCCGACGCGTATTGCGGTGCCGCGTCGCTGATGATGTCGCTCGGTGCGGCGGAGCCGGGCGCGCCCCTCGTCCAGCAAGAGAGCTCGTATCCGTTCATGCACGATTACTCGGACGGCTGGCTCGTCTCCCCACCGGGGCTCGCGCTGGGCTTCGGCACGTTCAAGACGGCGTCGCTCGACGCGACGTTCCAGCCCTGTTACACCACGGACGCCGCCGGAATGGCCAGTCTGGTCGTAGCGGCGCTTTCGCATGCCGATGCGATTCCGCCCGTCGTCTGCATGACCACCCACGAGCACTGGAGCGTCCCCGTCGCGGTCGAGACCGACGTCGAGCCGACCCAGCCGTTCCGCGTGAAGACGATCTGGGTCAACGTGCCGTCGGGCCTTCCTCAGTCTCCGAAGCTGCCGGGAATCCCGCCGCACCAGCGCGGCGACGCCTGCACGACGCAGCTCACCCCCGCCATGAAACCGTGGCGAGGCTGGCTGGAATCCGTCATTCCTATCACCGCTTTGCCGGCGGCCGGCAGATGCGCCGGCGTCTTCAGCGATCGGCTCGCTCCCGTCGGTCCGATCATCACGGATCTGCTGCCGGCGCGCTGGACCGTGAGGAACCTGCGCATGGACGAGCGACGCCTCATCACCGCGAGCGAAGCACAGGACGCCGCCGTCTCGGCGGCGGTCGAGTTCGACTTGGCGCCGTCCGAGGCTGGGCTGACGCCGGACACGGCGCATTTGGTGCAGCGGCTCGACCGGACGGACTCGTACTACTACCTCGTCACGATCCGGCGCGGTTCGGAGAAGACGCTGCTCGGTACCGCGCGCATCGACGCGTGGGACGGCGGGCTGCTCGAGGTGTCGTTCGACGAACGCGATGCCGGAACGGTGGCGGACCGCGACCTGTTCAGCGAACGGCTCTACCGGAACGTGATCGACACGCAGCTCGAGAACACGACCCGTCTGGTTCCTCGCGGAGTCTCGTTCTCGCCGGTCCTCGCCTGGCGTGCGTGCGCGGAGTCGTTCTCGCCGTTCCATCCGTTCTACCAGCTCACGGTGGGCGGGCGCGTGCTCTTCCTCGATCAGGGCGGAACGGTGTACGCGCGGCTCACGCGACCGCGCCGGCTGACCTCGTGAACCGCGGTCAGGGCTTGCACGGCACGAAGCGCGCGCCGTCCGGATCGTAGCGGTACGCGATCGTCCGCGAGGGCCCACCCAGATCGACCTCGACCGCGTGGTCCGGCGCCGGCGCGATCACCGTGCCGGGAGCGGCGGGACGCTGCAGCCACACGTAGAGCTTCGTTGCGGGTGCGAACTCGGCGGTGAAGCCCGGCGGCAGCACGACCGCGTTCAGTGGTGAGAGGACGTCGGTACCGTTCACCTTCGCGCGCTGCACCAGCCCGGCGGTGATCGCAACCGGCGCGCCGTTGGCGAGCTCGTACCGGCCGTTCGGAATTTCCGCGTGCGCGCCGGTGCCGGCGCGCACGCGGAAGCCGCTGTCCTCGAACGTGTAGTGCACGCGCGGCAGCGCGGGATAGATCTCGCCGTCCGGCTCGAGCGCCGCCGACGGTTTGGGCGCCGTCACCGCCGCGTAGAGCCCGTACGCGCTCTCGTCCCACGTGAACACCGTTCGCGTAGCGAGCGGCGCCGAGAACCAGACGACGGTGGGGGGCACGGTGCCGGCTGGTTTTGCGATCGCTGGGGCGCACGCGCGTGCCCGGAGGTCCCGCACGTCGTCGCCGGCGATCTCCAGGACGACTTCGTAGCACCTTGCCATTCACGCGCCTCCAGACAGGAGTACAAGGTGCCGAACGCCTATCGAAAGCGGCACCGTTTCAGAACGATCGTCAGGGGACGAGGTTACTGCGCGGTTACCGCCCAGACGAGGATCACGTGCTCGGCCCGGTTCCGAATCTCGCCGACTTCATCGCGGAAGGCGCTCCTCGTGTCCTCACGATCTGGGGTCCGCCCGGGTACGACAAGACCGCGTTCTTGCGCAGCTACGCGGGTCACGCGGGGCTGCTCACCCTCTGCGATCTGCCGGTCGACGACGAACCGCCCAATCTCGCGCGCGTCGTTCTCGAGGCGATGCTGGAACGCGATCGTGCGCTCGCGGTCCGGTCGGCGGTCGACCGCCTCGCGCTTCGCCGAGAGCAGATCGCGGCGAACTCGCGCGAGGCGCTCAGGCGGGAATGGCCGGTCGCTGCGGACCCGGAGCTCTTCGCCCTGCGCGATCCCTTCGGCGCGCTGCCGAGCCCCGCCGGCGCCGACTTGGTCGGCGAGCTCGTCGGGACGCTCCCGCCCAAACGGACGCTGGCCCTCGTCACGCGCGCACCGCTCCCGTCGGCCCTCCAGCAAATCGTCAGCCGCGAGACGTCCGCGGTGATCGGGCCGCCCGATCTCTCGCTCGGCGTGGACGACGTCTTGGCGATCGCGGAGCAAAGCGCAGTCTCGGTCGCCAGCGCCCGCGCCGTTCACGACGTCGCGCATGGCTGGCCGCTCGTGACCAGGCTGCTGCTCCTGCTCGAGCAGCGCGACCGCGACCCCGAACTGCTCGCCGAGGCGGCCTCGGTGCCGCGCGACATGCTGCTCGCGCTCGTGATGCATCGAACGATCGCGCGCCTCAAGGACGTGGTGCGCGACGGGCTGCTCGTCGCGTCGCTGCGGCCGGGATCGTCGCAGGCGGACCTGGTGCGCGTGCTGGGCGACGGCTGCGACGACTTCGTCTTCGCACAGCTCTCGGCGCTGCCGTTCGTCGAGACGGAGAATGCAAAGCTCTACGTGCACGCGGAGATCGTCCGGCTGCTGCGCGAGCGCTTCGGGCCGCTGGTGAAAGCGCTCTACGAGCGCGTGCTGAGCGTGCTCGCGGGCGAGGGGGAGTACGTGCAGGCCGCGCAGGTGGCGCTGGGCCAGCGCGACGTCATGCGCGCCGCGGCGATGATCGACGCCGCGCCGACGTATTTCGCCGTCCCCGTCACGCTGCAGGAGTACGAGCGCGTCATCGACCGGCTCGACCGTTCGCTGATCACGCGCTTTCCGAACTTGTGGATCGCGACGATCCCCTACCGCAACTTTTCCGTCGACCGCGCGACGTTCGTGCGTGAGGCGGAGACGGTCTACTACTGTCTGCCGTCGTCCGCCAGTGCGGACCAGCGCGCGGCGATGTCCATCCTGCTCGCCAACGCGTATGCGAACGCGGGACGGATCGCGGAGTGCGAGCAGGTCATCGACGACGCGCTGAGCGGCTTCGCGCGCGATGCGTCGCCCGCCCGCGCCTCGATGCTTAACTTCGTCGCGTCGCTGCGCGGGATCGAGGGACGGTTTCGCCTGGCGCGCGCGCTCGCTTCGGAGGCCGCGGCGCTGTCGCCGACCGGTTTTGCGGAGAACCAGACGCTGCACTACATCGAAGCGCACGAAGCGACCTACCGCGGAAAGGTCGAGCGCATCGTGGTCATCTTCGACGAGCTGCTGCGGCGCAGCGAGCGCGACGAGCTTCCGCTCCACGTCGCGATGACGGCGGGAAACGCGGCGTTCTTCACGTGGGCCAATGGCGCCGACGCCGATTTCGAGCGGTACCTGATCGCGATGGAGGATGCGCTGCTACCCGGGATCGAGCGCGGCTTCGCGCCGATGATCGATGCGGCGCGCGGGCGTTCGCCGCAGCTCGAGGAGGGCTATTCCTCGCCTGTCGTCGCGGCGATCGCCCATCTCTATCGCATGGGCGTCTCCGGCGACCGGGACGTCGCCGTCGACGCCGCGCGCGCAGCGGTGCGCGCGGCCGACCAGCGGCGCGATCCCTACGTGCAAATACTGGCCCACGCCGCGTTGTACACGCTGGATGCAAGTGCCCGAGCGGCCGAAGCGCAGGTGCTGCGCGCGATCGTCGAGCCGATCGAGTCCGCCGAGCTGCACGCTGCGATCGGCGGGCTGCTGACCGGCGGCGCCGCCGGCGTGCTCGAACCGTTCTTGCAGCAACGTGTCGTGCGCGCGCGCGCGGCGGCGAAGCAGAAGCTCACGATCGACATCCTTTCGGCGCGCGTGACGCGCGACGGGGCTCGTGTTCAGCTCAGCGACAAGGAGTTCGAGCTGCTCGCGCTGCTCGCGACCGCGCACGGACCGCTCTCGCGCGACCGGATCGGCGAGGCGCTGTGGGACCATCTCGATCCCGAGGAGTGGCCCAACAACCTCAAGGTAACGCTTTCACGGCTGCGCGGGAAGCTCGCCGAGCGCGACGCGGTCATCGCCGGCAACGGATCGTACCGGCTGTCGCCGTCGATCGACGTGGACCTGCGCCGCGCCGAAGCGCTGGTGCGTGAGTGCGAGGGCGGCATGCTGGACGACGCCAAGCGCGACGCGCTCCGCGCCGCATTGGACTCGTACGACGCGAGCGCTTCGAGCCGGTACGATCGCTACGTCTGGATGCAGAGCACGCTCGCCCGGATCAACGAACTGCTGTGCAGGGCCGGGATGCTGCTGGCGGCCGACGCGCTGCGGGCCGAACGGCTCGACGACGCGCTCGCGTACGCGCGGCGTGTCGAGGCGATCGACCCGTACGACGAGGCGGCGTGCGAGCTCGTCCTGCGCGTCCACCGCGTGCGCGGGGATTCGGACGCGGCGCGGCGCGAGTTTCGGCGGTACGCGACGGCGCTGGCGAACGAGCTCGGCGCGACGCCGTCCAGGCGCCTCGCCGAGCTCGTCCGTGCCGCGGATTGAGCGCTACGGCGACTCGAAGTTGCCGACGGGGCCGATTGCGCCTCCGAGGCCGCCTGTCCACTTCACCGATGCCGTCCAGGTGTCACCGGCCGTCACCGTGTGGTTGTTCGGGAGCGGGATGTTGACGAAGAACATGAGGTCCTGCGCGGTACCGGCATGCGTGGCGCTGATCTTCACCGTCGTGATCGTGGCGATGTCGCCCGGCGCAGCGGCGGGTTTCGGCAGCGGCGGCTGCGGTCCGGGTGCTTGCGCGACCACGAGCGTCGCCGTCGCCGGGCCCGTGAACTGCAGCGAGAGATCGCTGGGCTGGCCGTTGTAGAACGCTCCGCTCACCGGGAACGTCATCGGCGGGGTGCCGGCGCCCTGGGGATCGTAGACGAACGTCACGAGCTGCAGGTCGCCGGTTCCGGGCGCGAACGAGCTCGGTCCCGACGTGTTGATCAGCATCGAGTAGAGACGCGGCCCGGCCTCCGTGACGTGGCAGTACAGTGGGAGCCCGTTGTAGTTTTGGATCGCCGGGGTTCCGCCCGATTGATCGGCCGAAAAGCCGGTCAGTGATATTTGCGTAACGGCAAGTGCGGTGAACGTGCTCGACATGAGATGCTCCTCGGTGAAGCGGCTGAGGGCGGAGTGGAGGCGGTTAGCAGGGAGACGCGGTTGCGAGCTGCGGCTGCGCGGCGGCGAATCGCGCGGCGATGTCCCCGACGATCTCACCCGCATGCTGCACGACGAAGCGCATAGCGCGCTCGTCGCGCTGGATCGCGACGCAGGCATGACAGATGGAAGCGAACGCCGGGAACACGAACTCGCGATCTTTGCTCGCGACGAAATCGGCGATCCCCGCCGGGCCCGCGACGTGGAGCCACATCTGCAGCAGCATGTTGGGGCTTTCGGAGAGCACGGCGTCGAGCGGCCGTTCGGCGACCGACCCGATTCCCAATTCGGGAAGCTCTTCGTTCGGAAAGCCGCAGCACGCCGTGAGCTGCATGCGCGGTGTGACCGTGACGACGTTGAGCACTTGCGCGCACGCGCCGCGCGCGCGCTCCGCGAGCTCGCGCGTCAGAATGCCGTCATGGCTGAGCGCCGACGCCCCGCGGCCGCCCGCGTCGGGGATCCATGGCTCCTCGGCGATGCACACCGAGCCGTCGCCGGCCAAATCGGCAAGCGACGCGCGCAGTCCGGCGGCATCGAACTCCGACTGGTCGCATGCTTCGATGGAGATGCGCGTGCGGATCCCGAACGATGCGGCGGCGCGCGCACCCAGCGCTACGCGCTCGACCGGCACGAACCGCTGGTGGAACGTCCCGGTCGACAGCATCAGCTCGTCGAGACCGGCGAGGTACAGCGGCTCGATGCGCAGGCGCGCCGCGCGCTCGCTGTGGGCCCAGTACCCGTTGGTGATCGCGCGGGTCTCGAAATTCAGCTCGTGCGCGTGAGCGACCAGCGCGACGAGATCGCGGCCGAGCAGAAAGCACTCTCCGCCCGTGAATCCGATCCGGTGAATCGACGGGACGCGCTTGGCCTCGTCGATGAGCCCGTGGAGCCGTTCGATCGGAATGGCGTCTTGCGCGGTCGGACTGCAGCCGAAGCAGCAGTGATCGCAGGCCGCGGTGCAGCGGCGCGTCGTGACGAGGGCGAGCGTGTGCGGGCGAGCGAGCATCAGCGGGCCGCCTGCTGTTCGAGCGCCAGCGCGGGATCGTCCGTGATCAGACAATCGAGCCGCCCGCGCAGCTCGCCCTCACCGGACGCGGCGCCGCTTCCCGACGGGACGAGATACAGGACGATCGGTTTGTCCTTGACGTACGGCGCCGCAACGTAAATCGTGCCGTAGTTGACGCCGCCGAAGACCAGCGTGATCGTGTCGAGCACGTCGTCCGCACGGCGGCTGGCGAGATCCGTGACGGTGGCGCTATGTCGCAACGATGCACGAGCTGGGTTTGGGTAGCGCGGGCTGCTGGAGTCGTCGATCATCGTCGTCCTCCCCTGGGACAGCCCCAGTCTCGCGCCGTGCGGTTACAGCCCGGTTACTGTCCGGTGCGGAATCGGCAAGCGAGCCGGCTCACGACGTCGCGAGGCGGCGGCGCTCCCAGTCGCCGCCCCGCAGCCGCACCGTCGTGATCGTGCCGCGCACCAGCCAGCCCGCGGTCCAGCCGAACGGTACCGCCCATAGGCCGAAGTGCATCAATCGAATCCCCGCCGCGATGCCGCCGATCGCGACGATCGTCGTCACGATCCCCATCACCATCACGAAGCGCGTGTCGCCCGCGCCGCGGATCGGCGCGAGCACGGTCATCGCGTAGCCCTTGAGCGGCAGCGTGACGAGCACGTGCACCGCGAGCGGCGCGGCGGCGAGCGTCGCGAGCGCCGGGCTGAGGGTGCAGATCGCCGCGAGCGGCCACGCCAGCACTGCGACGAGCGCGCCGACTCCGAGGCAGAGCAGCACGCCGAGGCGCGTCGCGTCGCGCTGGAACGCCTTTGCGCCGATGTAGTCGCGCGCGCCGATGCGCTGGCCGAGCACGACTTCGGACGCGTCGCCGAGCGCGCCGGGAACCGACCAGGTGATGTCGCTGACGAGCGAGAGCGCGCGGTACGCCGCAACCAGCTCGGTGCCGTACGGCGCGAGCAACGCAACGGTGATCGGCCCGTCGATCATCTGCAAAATAAGGAACACGAACTCCGGCCAGCTGATCGACGCCGTCGCGAGCACCAGCGCGCGGTTGATGCGCGGTGAGGAGAAGACGCCTAGCTGCGGGCGCTTTGCCGTCAGCCACACCATGTATACGAGGCCCACGAACTCGGCGAAGAGCGATGAGATACCGGCGCCGGTGAGGCCGAACGGATGGTGCGTGAGCGCGCCGAGCGCGAGCACGAACACGAGCGGCACGTGCACGGCATTGATCACGAGCAGCAGCCGCAGCGTCGGCTTGGAATCGCCGGCGGTCGCGAACGCCACGGCGAGCATTCCGCTGCACACCATCGGGATCAAACACGCGCTGCGCAGCATGAGATAGTGCGCCGATGCGTCCAGTGGCGCGCCGGCCGGCAGGATCGCGTGCAGCAGCGGCTTTGCCGCGAACACCGACACCAGCGCGGCCAGCGTCGCGATCGCGAGCGGGACGACGGTCGCCGCGCGCACGATCGCGCCGTAGCGCTCGCTCTGCCCCGCGCCGATCGCCTGCGCGCCGAGGATGCGAATGCCGCTGGCGAACGCGAAGAGCCCGATGCACAGCACCATGAACACGCCCGTCGCGCCGGTGATGCCGGCCAGGGCCGCGGTGCCGAGCGCACCGATGGCGATCGTGTCGACGATCCCCAGCAGCTGGTCGCTGACCAGCGCCAATGCGTTCGGCGTGCCCAGACGGCGCAGCGCAGCGCCCGCGTCGCGGTGCTCGATCGCCTCGATCGCACCCACGGTGCTAGGTGCCGCCGGCGCTCCGCCAGCGCAGGTACTGCATGATGCGGAAGATGCCCAGGCCGATCATCACGACGCCGAGCACGCCGCCGATCAGCTTGCTGTTCACCGGCGCGGCGGTCGTGAGCACGCGGTAGAGCGCGATCGCGCCGAGCACGAGAAAGCCGACCCCGAACGCGGCGCGCGACGTGTACGTGATCGAGACGACGCTGCGCGGCGGTACCGGCGGCGGTGTGCGCGGCATGCCGTCAGCGCGTCCGGATCAGCGTGCGCTGCAGCGCGTACAGAAGACGTTCGCCTTCTTCGAGCTCCTTGAGCATCTGGCGGCCGCGGAACGTCGGCAGCGCGTCGGACAGGATGTCGACGGCGTCCGAGAGCTCGCGGCGGTTCGTGATCGTTCCGGCGCTCTCGCCCTCGCTCGTCTTCTGCAGCACCATCGTGCCGTACTTGAGCGCGGTCTTCGCGCGCTCCAGATCGTTGCTCGCGTCGGCGAACGCCGTCAGCGCGGCGCGGTACGCGCGCGCCGCTTCGGGATAGTCGCGCTTGCGCGTGGCGAGCATCCCCGCCAGCGTCTCGGAATAGCCGATGTCGACCGACCGCGAGCGCCCGAACGTTCGGGCGAGCACCTCGCGCGCGTCCGCCTCGACGGTGCTGCGCGCCGGGTCCGCCTGCCCGCTGCGCGACTTCGCGGCGGCGCGCGGCGCGGGCGGCTGCTGCAGCGCGGGATCGGCCGGCTCGACCGGCCCGGTGACGAGCGCGCGCAATTCCGCCACCACTTCAGGCGCGCTCTGGTAGCGCCGGTCGGGCTCTTTCTCGAGCAGCCGCATGATGATGCGCTCGACCTGCATCGGAACGGCGCGGTTGACGCTGCGCGGCGGCGGCGGCGGCTCGTTGACGTGCCCGAAGATCACCGCGACGAGATCGTCGCTCTCGTTCTTGAAGGGCAGCGAACCGGTGAACGTCTCGTAGAGCATCACGCCGACCGAGTACAGGTCGCTGCGCGCGTCGGCGATCTTGCCGAGAAAGCGTTCCGGCGGCAGGTACGCGATCGTCCCGACGATCTCGCCCGCGCTCGTCGCGCTCGACATGTCGCTCGTGCGCCGCGCGAGTCCGAAGTCCATCACCTTCACCGCGCCGCTTGGCAGCACCATCACGTTCGCCGGCTTCACGTCGCGGTGCACGACGCCGTTGTCATGCGCGTACGCGAGCGCTTCGAGGATCTCGATGAAGTGGCGGATCGCGGCGTGCACGGTCAGCTCGTGCGCGGGCACGGCGCCCAGCGTGCGCCCGTCGACGAGTTCCATCACGATGTACGAGCAGTTGTCGTCGCGCCCCGCGTCGTACACGGCGACGACGTTGTGGTGGTTGAGCCGCGCCATCGAGCGCGCCTCGCGCAGGAAGCGGTCGCGCTCGCCGTCGTCGCGCTCGGTGAGCACCTTGATCGCGACCGCGCGGTCCAGCACGACGTCCATCCCGCGATAGACGTCGGCCATCCCGCCGCGCCCGATCTGCTCGTCCACGCGGTAGCGGCCGCCGAGGGTCTTGCCGGCGAGCGCGTTCACGCGAACGCCCCGCGGTGCAGCGTGGCCCGGCCGCGGTCGTACGTCACGACGTCGAAGCGCGCGCGCGCTCTCGGCGCCGCAATTTGCAGCCAGTCGTTCGCGAGCGCGCGCAGCGTGGCGCGCTTGCGCGCGTCCACGGCGCGCACCGCGCTGCCGTACGTGCCGCTCGCGCGCGCTTTCACCTCGACGAACACGACGGTGTCGCCGTCGCGCGCGATGATGTCGATCTCGCCGCCCGGCAGGCGCACGTTGCGCGCGACGATGCGGTAGCCGTGCGCCTGGAGCAGCAGCGCCGCGGCGTCCTCGCCCGCGCGCCCGCGCTCCGCGCGGTTCATCTGCCCGCGCTCCGCGCGGTTCACGTAGCGACGGCCTCGGGCTCGACCGTTTCCTCTGCTGCCGCGGCGCGGCCGTCCGCGACGAGCTCGTCGGCGACGAACTGCTCCATCCCGGGCAGGGCGTCCCAGGCGGCGCGCACGCGCCAGAACGCGCGCCGGTGCTCGGCGCACGGGCCGTGCGCGTTGAGCGCCGCGATGTGCTGCGGCGACGCATAGCCCTTGTGCTGGTTGAAACCGTACTGCGGATAGGTTTCGTGCAGCGCGACCAGCAGCCCGTCGCGGTGCACCTTGGCGACGATGGACGCCGCCGCCACGGTCGCGCACTTCGCATCGCCTTTGATCACCGGTTCTTGCGGACCGCTCCACGACTTGATGCGCACCGCGTCCGTGAGCAGATACTCCGGCGGCACGTGCAGGGCCGCGAGCGCGCGCTCCATCGCGAGGATGCTCGCCCAGTAGATGTTGAGCTTGTCGATCTCGCCGACGTCCGCCTCGCCGACCGCCCACGCGACGCAGTTCGCCTTGATCTCGATTGCGAGCGACTCGCGCATCTCCGGCAGCACTTGCTTCGAGTCGTTGAGGCCGCGCAGCCGCAGCGGGCCGTCGGTGACGACGCACGCCGCCACGACCGGGCCGGCGAGCGGGCCGCGCCCGACCTCGTCGATGCCGCCCACGAGCCGGTAGCCCGACGCGCGCGCGCGCTCCTCGAACGCGTGCAGCCGGTCGAGGCGCCGGTGCTCGCGCTGGGTCGCGTTGCGCTTCTTGCGGCGCGCGGCTTCGGTGTTCGCCATCAAGCCGGCTCCGCGCGCTCGAACGTGATCCGCCCGAACTTGCCGTCGTTGAAATCTTTCAGATAGGCCCCGGCCGCGTTGTGCAGGTCGACCTCCCCGCCGCGCCGCGCGAAGCCGCGAGCGCGCGCGAACGTCTCGAGATCCGGAATATTCGCCTGCGGATGGTGCTCGCGCGACCACGTGACGAAGTGCTCGACCACGTCTTCGGCGCCGAAACGCTCGCGCGGCAGCGCGCCGGTCAAAGCGAGCTGCCACTGCGCTTCCGGCGTCGCGATCTTCGGAACCAAGATGCCCGGCGTGTCCATCACTTCGAGTTTCGGCTGTACGCGGAACCATTGCAGCGAGCGCGTGACCCCGGCCTTGTCTTCGGTCTTCGCCGCGGTGCGGCGGAGAAGCCCGTTGATGATCGAGGATTTGCCGGTGTTCGGGATGCCCACGACCATCGCCCGCATCGTGCCGCTCTCGCCGGCGAGCGCGCCGAGCGCCGCCGCGACGCGCTTTACCGACGTTTGATCCTTGCCGTTGACCGGGATGGCGGTCCGCCCGCTGCGCTGGTACCACGCCATCCATTCACGCGTCGCGTGCGGGTCGGCTAGGTCCTCGCGCCCGAGCAGGATCACGCGCGGCTTGTGCGCGGCCAGCCGGTCGAGCGCGGGGTTCGACGACGCGCGCGGCAGCCGCGCATCGAGCACCTCGATGAGCACGTCCACGATGCGCAGCCGCTCCCCGAGCTTGCGCATCGCCTGCGCCATGTGGCCTGGGTACCACTGGATCTGAGCCTCTTGGACGCCGCCGTGGCTTGCCATCAGAGCCGCCGGGGCGGCCAGATGCCGACGAGGGCTTTGCCTACCATGTCGCCGTCGCGGACCACGCCCCAGTTGCGTGAGTCGTCGCTGTCGGAGCGGTTGTCCCCGAGGACGTAGTACGCGTGCGCGGGGACGGTCACCGGCGGTGCGCTGCGCTTGTCGCGAAATTGCACGTACGGCTCCGCGATCTCGCGGCCGTCGATCGAAACGATCCCATGGCGCACTTCGACGCGCTCCCCCGGAAGCCCGACGACGCGCTTTATGTACGTCTCGGTGGTCGGTGCGTCGTGGCGGAACGCGACGACGTCACCGCGCCGAACCGAACCGAAGCGGTACGCGAGCGTGGTGATCAGCACGATCTCGCCTGCGTGCACGCGCGGCTCCATCGACAACCCGTCCACCGGCGACGTCCGCATGAAGAAAGCGGCGGCTATGAGCAGCAGCACCACGAGCTGCGCGGAGAGCGAAACCACGGTCCGCGTCCTCGCCACGGTGGCCACGTTCGTCGGCTTAGTGCAGAATCCTGATGCGGTTCAGCGGGTAGAACAGCAGGAACGCGTGGCCCGTGAACGAGGCTTTCTCGCCTTTGCGCGGGCCGTTCTGGAACGTGCCCGACAACTGCGCGAAGCCCCAGATGTGCGAGTCTTCCGAGTTGAGACGGTTGTCGCCGAACATGAGGTAGCAGCCGTCCGGTATGCGGTCGGGCGCGCTCCACTTCTCTTTGGGCGGTATGTTCGCCATCGCCGGGTCGAGCGGGATGCCGTCGATGTAGACGCCGTAGTTCTTGAGCTCGAGCTCGTAGTTCGGCTTGGCGGCGATGTACGGCTCGTCCATCGCGACGCCGTTGCGGTACACGACGCCGGCGTGGACGCGAATCTGATCGCCCGGCAGGCCGATCGTGCGTTTGATGAAGTCGTTGGGGCTGATGATCGGCGGCGGGAAGACGACGATGTCGCCTTCGTGCGGCTTGGTGAAGCGGTACTCGAACTCGTTGACGAGCAGCACGTCGTGGATCTGCAGCGTCGGTTCCATCGATCCGCTGGGGATGAAGAACGTGCGCACGACGAACGTGATCAGGAACAGCGCGACGAGCCCCGCCACGATGAACGCGTCGAGGTACTCGCGGATGACCGTGCGCGCCGACGGGGACGTGCGGCCCTCGCCCTCACCGCCGGGGGCGACGGGAGTTCCGGGGCGGATGCTTATGGCCACGCGCACGATCGCGAATACCGCGATCAGCGCGAGCAGTTCCAGCGGGGTCACGGGAAGACCGCCTTACTTGGCGGTCTTGCGCTCCGCTTTGCGGTCGACTTTGCGCTCTTTGATGCGTGCGGCCTTACCGACTTTGTCGCTCAAGTAGTAGAGCCGCGAGCGCCGCACGATGCCGCGCTTCGACACTTCGATGCGGTCGATGCGCGGGCTGTGCAGCAGAAAGGAGCGCTCGACGCCGACACCGTGGGCGACGCGGCGGACGGTGATCGTCTCGGCCAGCCCGCCGTTCTTGCGGACCGTCACGACGCCTTCGAACATCTGGATGCGCTCTTTGCCGCCCTCGACCACCCGCTGGTAGACCTTGACGGTGTCGCCCGGGCGGAAATCCGGGACGGTCGGCTTCTCCTGTTCCTTCTGGATCAGGTCGAGTACGTTCATGACAGCTCTCTGACGAACAGCGAAAACGCCGCATGGACGCGGCGGGCAACCCCGGTAGTGTACCACGGACCCCCTACCCCGGCAAGGGAGGAAAGGTCACGGGCCCGGGCCTGATTCACTGTGAATAATCCGCCTCGGCTTCCGTCGCCCGGAGACGGTTACGCTCGGTTGCTCGGGCGCGGGACTGTTCGCGGCGCCATTCGGCGATTTTCGCATGGTCACCGCTCAGTAGCACCGCCGGGACGTCGACCCCGCGGAACGTCGGCGGGCGTGTGTAGGACGGATGGTCGAGCTCGTCGCCGGACCACGACTCTGCCGCGACCGAGTCCGCCTCGATCGCGCCCGGGATCAAGCGGACGGTCGCGTCCAGGAAGGCCATCGCCGCGATCTCGCCGCCCGTCAGGACGAACTCGCCCAGGGAGATCTCTTCGAGCGGGTAGAGCAAGCGCAGGCGCTCGTCCACGCCTTCGTAGTGGCCGCAGATCAGGATCAGCCGGTCCAGCGCCGACCACGCGGCCGCGTCCGCTTGGCGGAAGACCGGGCCGCTCGCGGAGGTCAGGACGATCAAGCGGCGCTCGTCCGGCGGCGCCGCGGCCAGGATCGCGTCCAGCGTCCGCGCGAGCGGCTCGATGCGGAGCACCATGCCCGGGCCGCCGCCGTAGGGGCGTTCGTCCGCTCGTTCGCGGCCTTCGAGCGCGTCGAGCAGGTGGTGCGTCCGCAGGTCGACCAGGCCGCGTTCGATCGCGCGGCCGACGATCGAGAGGCCGATCACGGGCGCGAACATCTCGGGGAAGAGCGTGACGACGTCGACGTGCAAGACCCCCACGTGCCGTTCTTCGACCGCCTGCGTCGCCTGCTCCCGGGGCCGGTGCCGTCCGGCGCGTTCGGCCGCGGGACGCACGAGCTCGAGCGCGGCCGGCTCGACGACGCCGACGCCGCGTTCGCCGAAGCACTCGCCACGGCGGTGACGTCTGCCGATATTGCCGCGGCGCGCAACAAGCGCGCAATCATCGCCATCCGGCGCCGCGATGTCGCGCGCGCGATCGAGGAGCTCGTCGCCGCGCTGGAAGCCGAGCCGCGCAGCGCCGCCGCGATCACGACCATCGGGAACCTGCTGCTCGAAGACGGCGCGGTGGACGAGGCGATCGTGCACTACGAATACGCCATCGTCGCCGACGACGCGTACGCGCCGGCGTATCACAATCTCGGTGTCGCGCTGCACCGCAGCGGGCGCAAGCGCGAAGCCGTCGGGATGCTGCGGAAGGCGACGCGCCTCGAAGGTCGCATCAGACGACCGTGATGGACAGCGAGCAACTGCGTCTTGGCGACGACCTGCTCGGCGTGCTGCGCGCCGGCGTGTCGACGGCCGTCGAGCACGGCGCGGAGTTCGTCGCGCCGCCGCATCTGCTGCTGGGGCTGCTGGCGGATCCGCGGGTGGGTCCCGCGATCGACGCGCTCGTTCCGCGCGAGAAGATCGACAAAGCCGCCGCCGATGCCGCAAAGAAGATCCCCGACGTCGCGGAGGTCCCCGAAGGGACGCTTCCCGACGGCGAGCACGCGCCGTTTGCGCGCTACGACACGCTCGCGTTTCGCTCGCTGGACGGCTCGCGCACGCTGTATCTCGATGCGCACGCGTTCCACGTCTTCATCGAAGGCGCGCGCCGCGCGGACGACGTGTACCGCCCCAAACACCTCGTCTTCGGCTTCACCGCGGAAGCGGTCAAAGACCGCGACCTGCTGAGCCTATTCGGCTCGGACCCGCAAGGCGTCACAAAAGCGGTCGACGCGCTGTAGCGGTTTAGTCCGCCTTCGTTCCGACGATGTCGACCTGCGTGATGTCTTCCAGATATTCGAATAGCTGCGGCAGCGTTATCTTCTCGAGCTCGCTGCGTTCCTTGATCGCTTCGCCGTCTTCGCCTTCGTCGCGCAGATAGCAGCGCGACTCGACGCCGCCCGAGCCTTCGCTCAGGAACGAGACGGCGAACCCCTTGCCGAGCGTGTCGTCGTAGATGCGCATCGCGGCGGGGTTGAGGATCTCGATCGAGTGCGAGGCGTTGTTCGCGTCGAAGATCGTGATCGTCAGGTAATCGCGGTTCACGATCTCGATGGAGCCCACGACGAACGTGTTCTTGGCCGAGAAGAACTCATGCCCGCGCTTGTTGCGCGAGCTCACTTCGTAGAAGACGCGGTGCGCGACGAACCGGTTGAGGATCTTCCGCAGCGTCGCGATGGACGCCAGGGTCTCGGTCCGGTTGCCGCGGGTGTAGATGATCTTCAGGGCGTGGGGGCCGGCCTTCGGTTGGTCTCCACGGGCCCTTCTCGGGCAGCCGCGGGGCATGACGCATTGCGCGGGACCGGGAAGAAACCCTCCGGATGCTTTCGATCCCCGATATGGCGCTTCTCGGAGCGGCCGCTCTCCTGCTCTTCGGACCCGAACAGCTGCCGCGCGTCGCGCGCAAGGCCGGCGGCTTCATGCGGGAGATTCAGAACACGTCCCAGTCCTTCATCCGCGAGATGGAGCGCGCCGCCGACCTGCAGGACGAGGCCGCGAAGCCGTACGAGGCGCCGGCGTACGACCCGGTCCCGTACGACGCTGCGGCGTACGACGGCAAGCCGTACGACGACCCGCCCTACGAAGCGAAGCCGGATTACGGGGCGCCGTACGACGCGACGGCGGCGTACGACGACGCGCCCACGGTCGCGATGCCGGTGACGCGGGCCTACGAACCGCCGGCGCCGGACCCGGAGCGGCCCAACAATGTCGCGGCGCGGCCGAACAACGTGGCGGAGCCGTCCGACAGCGTCTCGGAGCGGCTCGCGGAGCCGCGCCCGGCGCTCAATCTCATCGAGCCGGGGATCGCGGCCGACGGCGAGGCGGCGCCTCCGGCCGCGATCGCGTCAGACACCGCAGAGCCGGCGCCACAGGGCGATCACTCGGCGCACCTCTAGCCGCGTCTCGGCGTACGGCGGCACCCCGCCGTAGCGGTCGACCGCACCGGCGCCCGCGTTGTACGCTGCGATCGCGCGCTCGTAGCGGTCCTGCGCGGGTAGGCGGCCGTACCGCGCCAGCAGGCCCGCGAGGTGCACGACCGTGCCGTGCAGGTTCGCCTCGGGATCGTCGGGATCGACTCCGAGGCCGGCGGCGGTCGCGGGCATGAGCTGTCCGAGCCCGCGCGCACCGGCGGACGAAACCGCCTTGGGCTCCCACGACGACTCCACGGCGACGAGCGCGACCACCAGCCGCGCGTCGATCCGCGCGGCATCGGCTTCGGCGACGACCCGCGCCGCAAGCCGTGTCGCCCGCGCGTCGTCTAGCCCGGGATCGAACGCCCGCAGCGCCGACGCGTACGCGACGATCAGCGAGACAAGGAAAGGGCTGGGCACACGCTGTGCGGTGCCCGCCCTTTCGCGATCTCAGCTACGAACGGCGGCTACAGGTTGAAGTTGCTGCGGAGCTCGTTGATCCGCTGTTCCAGGACGCCGCGGACCTGGCGGTGGAGTCGTTCCTTCTGCTCGTCCGGGAGGCGCTGGTACACCAGGTAGCCGGCCGCCGAGATGATCCCACCGAGGACGCCCACGAGGACGGTGCGGCCCGCGTCGGTGTCCGCGCCGTTCGTCTTGCCGGCATCGCTCTGGATCTCGCCGTTCAGGGGTGTGGTCGGGTCGCTATGCATCGTGCATTTCCTTTCGACGCCGGTGTACCCCGAATCTCCCCGCCCGGTTACCCGCGCGCAAAATCATTCGCGCTCGGGTTCGCGAACGTAGCGGATCGCGCCGCGGTACTGCTTGGCGATCTGCTCGATCGCGAGCTCGGCCGTAGCGACGATCGCGTGGACGTCCTGGCGGTCGCGCGCGTCCTGCGGCCAGCGCATCAGCAGGTCGCCGCTGCGCCGGTGGCCCGTCACCTGTACGTGCGCGACGTCGGTCAGGCCCGCCCACGCGGCCTGGAGGAGCGCCGAGACGGCCGCGCAGGCAACGTCCTCGCCCGGCTCTCCCTGCTCGGCGTGGCCGCTGGAAAAAACAGAAGACAGCCGGTCGCGGCTGTCTCTGCGGAAGCGAACCTCGAGCACTGGAGTGCTCAGGCGAGCGAGATCTTGTCGATCCGGACTTCCGCGAACCGCTGGCGGTGGCCGTTCAGCTTGCGGACGCGCTTCTTGGACTTGTACCGGAACACGAGGATCTTCTTGTCTTGGGCCTGGCGAAGCACCGTGCCGGACACCGTCGCGCCGCTCACGAGCGGGGTGCCGATCGAGACGTCGTCTCCCTCGGCGGCCAGGACGATTCGGTCGAAGGTGACGGACGAGCCGACTTCGGTCTCGATGAGATCGGTGCGGATGACGTCGCCTTCGGACACGCGGAACTGCTTGCCGCCGGTCTCAACGATCGCGTACATAACCTGGGAACCTTATCACGCGCCCGGGTGGATCGTCAACGCGGGAGGTCGTGTCTCACAGACCGTAGGCCCCTTGCTCCGCGTCCCCGAGGTGAAGATCGTGCGAACCACCGAACGGCCGGCCGTGCCGCCGCGCTCCTCCGCTCCCCTGACGCTGCGGCTCAACGGCCGTGACGCGACGTTCGTCGTCGAGCCGAACGTCACGCTGCTCGACCTGCTGCGCGAGCGAGCCGGCCTGACCGGGACGAAGAAGGGCTGCGACCGCGGCCAGTGCGGCGCGTGCACGGTGCTCGTGAACGGACGCCGGACGCTCTCGTGCCTCGCGCTGGCGCTGGTGCACGCGGGTGATGAGATCACGACGATCGAGGGGCTCGCGAACGGTGGCGAGCTGCACGCCGTGCAGGCCGCATTCGTCGAGCACGACGCGTTCCAGTGCGGCTTCTGCACTTCCGGGCAGATTCTGTCGGCGGTCGCCGTGATCGCGGAGGGCCGCGCGCACAGCGACGCCGAGATCAGCGAGGCGATGAGCGGCAACCTGTGCCGCTGCGGCGCGTACCCGAACATCGTCGCGGCGATCGCCGCGGTGCAAGGAGCCGGCTGATGCGCGCGTTCGAGTACGTCGTCGCCGATTCGTCCGCTGCGGCGCGCGCGCTCGCGCGCGAGGTCGGCGCCGCGCGGTTCTACGCCGGCGGCACGACGCTGGTCGACTTGATGAAGGCCGACGTCGAACGCCCGCAGCGCGTCGTCGACATCTCGCGCTTGCCGCTCACCGCGATCGAGCGGCGCGGCGACGTCGTGCGGATCGGGGCGCTGGCGCGCAACAGCGACGTCGCGTACGACGCGACGGTCGCGCAAGCGTTCCCGGCCGTGTCTGAAGCGCTGCTGAGCGGTGCGTCGGGACAGATCCGCAACAGCGCGACGATCGGCGGCAACCTGCTGCAGCGCACGCGCTGCACGTACTTTCGCGAAACGCGCTGGCGCTGCAACAAGCGCGAGCCGGGCAGCGGCTGCGACGCGCTCGACGGCTTCAACCGCGGTCACGCCATCCTAGGCACGAGCGACGCGTGCATCGCGACGTTTCCCGGCGACTTGCCGGTCGCGCTCGCCGCGTTGTCGGCGCATGTCGTGATCGAGGGCGACGCCGGCGAACGGACGATCGCGCTCGAGGACCTGTATCTGCTGCCCGGTGACGAGCCGCAGCACGAGACGTCGCTCGCGCCCGGCGAGCTGATCACCGCGATCGAGCTGCGCGTGGAGCCGCTGCACGCGCGCTCCCACTATCTGAAGGTGCGCGACCGCGCGTCGTACGAGTTCGCGCTGGCGTCCGTCGCGTGCGCGGTGGAGCTCGACGGCGGCCGGATCGCGCAGGCGCGGATCGCGCTGGGCGGTGTCGCGACGGTGCCGTGGCGCGCGGTCGACGCGGAAGCCGCGCTCGCGGGCGCCCCGCCGGACGACAGCGCGTTCCGGCATGCGGCGGACGTCGCGCTGTCCGGCGCGCGAACGCGCGCGCACAACGGGTACAAGGTCGAGCTCGCGAAGCGCGCGATCGTGCGCGCGCTTCGCACGGTGTGCGGAGGTGCGGCATGAGCACGACGATCGAGCGCCCGGCGACCGCAGCGCCGGTCACGCACGTCGGCCGCCCGCTGGACCGCATCGACGGGCACGCAAAGGTCACCGGCGCGGCGCGCTACGCCGCCGACGCGCCGGTCGGCGACGTGCTGTACGCCGTGATCGTGCAGTCGACGGTCGCCGGCGGCCGCATCGCGGAGATCGACGAGACCGCGACGCGCGCCGTGTCCGGCGTCGTCGAGGTGCTCACGTACCGTAACGCGCCCAAGATCCCGGCCTTCCCGTTCGACTTCACGGTGCCGTTCGCCGAGCAGCTCGCGCCGCTGCAGTCCGACGAGATTCACTACGACGGCCAGCACGTCGCGCTCGTGATCGCGGAGACGTTCGAAGCCGCCCGCGAGGGCGCGGTGCTGCTGCGCATCACGTACGCGCCGGGCCCGTTCCAGGCGACGCTCGAGGGCGCGCACGAGACCGAGCTGCCGGACAATTTCTTCGGCAACGCGATGCAGGTGCGGCGCGCCGATCCTGAAGCTGCGTTCGCCGCGAGCGAGATCACCGTCGACGCGACGTACAGCACGCCGGTCGAGAACCACAACCCGCTCGAGCCCTCGGCGACGGTGGCGCAGTGGCGCGACGGCGAGCTGATCGTGCACGACGCGTCGCAGTGGGTGCTCGGTTCGCGCGCCGCATATGCCAAGGCGTTCTCGGTCGACGAGACGCAGGTGCGCGTGCTCGCGCCGTACATCGGCGGCGGCTTCGGCTGCAAGGGCTTCTTCTGGGCGCACCAGACGCTGGCCGCGATGGCGGCGAAAGTGACGGGCCGCGCGGTGAAGCTCGTGCTGAGCCGCGAGCAGATGTTCACGTCGGTCGGCCACCGCAGCTCCACGCGCCAGCGGCTGCGGCTGGGCGCGTCGCGCGACGGAACGCTGCGCGCGGTGCTGCACGACGTGCAGGGCGAGTCCGCGCGCGTCGGCGCGTTCTTCGAGCCGGCTGGTGTCGTGACACCCATGCTGTTCGCCGTACCGGCGCTGTCGGTGTCGCACCGCGTCGCGAAGCTCGACATCCCGTCGACGACCGCGATGCGCGCGCCGGGCGAGACGCCGGGGACGTATGCGCTGGGCTGCGCGATGGACGAGCTGGCGTACGCGTGCGGGCTCGACCCGCTCGAGGTGCTGCGGCGCAACGAGACGGAGACCGACGGCGAGTCGGGGCTGCCGTTCTCGTCGCGGAACCTGCTCGCGTGCTACGAGCGCGGCGCGGAAGCGTTCGACTGGAGCGCGCGCACGCACGCGCCGCGCTCGATGCGCGACGGCGGCGAGCTGATCGGCTGGGGCGTCGCGGCTGCGACGTATCCGGCGATGCGCTCGCGCGGCGAAGCCCGCGTGACGATCGACGCCGCCGGAACGATCGACGTGGCAAGCGCGACGCACGATCTCGGCACCGGGATGTACACGATCCTCGCACAGATCGCCGCCGACGCGCTCGGTGCCGACCCGCGCGCGATCCGGGTCCGCATCGGCGACTCCGCGTTTCCACTCGCGCCGGTCGCGGGCGGCTCGATGAGCAGCGCCAGCATCGGTCCCGCGGTGCACGCCGCTGCCGAGCGCATCCGCCGCGAAGTGATCTCGATCGCGACGTCGGCCGGCGCGTCGCCGCTGCACGGTCTGCGCGCGGACGAGGTCCACGTCGTCGACGGAATCCTGCGCGCGAAGGACGATCCGGCGCGCGCGATCGCCTACGCCGATGTCGTGCGGCTCGGCGGTTCGGGCGCGCTCGAAGCGCTCGGCGTCGCGGAACCGGGCAAAGAGCAGGAAGAGTACTCGTTCCACTCGTTCGGCGCGCAGTTCGTGGAAGTGCGCTACGATGAAGAGCTCGCGCGGCTGCGCGTGTCGCGCGCGCTCGGCGTGTTCGACTGCGGCCGCGTGCTCAACGCGAAGACCGCGCGCTCGCAGATGATCGGCGGGATCGTGTGGGGGATCGGGATGGCGCTGCTGGAGGAGACGGTGCGCGACGACCGCTACGGCGCGGTCGTCACGAACAATCTCGCCGACTACCACGTCCCGGTCAACGCGGACGTTCCGGCGATCGACGTGCTGTTCGTGGAAGAGCCCGATTTGAAGTTCACCGCGCTGGGCGCGCGCGGGATGGGCGAGATCGGGATCACCGGCGTCGCCGCGGCGATTGCGAACGCGGTCTACCACGCGACGGGCGTGCGCGTGCGCGACCTGCCGATCGTACCGGAAAAGCTGCTCGGCGGGGCCGCGCAGGCCGCGTGGCGGAAGTGACCACCCACGCGAATCGTTCAATCGGGGCGCCTTTTGAGATACCGACTAGAACAGGGTGATCGAAGTTCCCGGCTTTGATAGAAATGTAATCTCAGCATCAGCGTCAAGTCGAGCTGACGGGTGCTGAGATGTGCGTTCGACATAACAGTCACCGCGAGCAATCATGGGCTTGAGCGCTTCATTTCGGAATCGCAGGAATGACGTCTCAGCCAGAACGAAGTCGCGAATTTCTTTCATTGGTACTGATCGGTGGCCGCGGAAACGATGAAGGAGTTGGTCTTGCAGATGCGCGTAGTTGGGCTGCGGCGTGATGAGCATGGGTCCAAGCGAGTGTGTATAATCACTAAACGTAAAAGCGCCCGATGGGTCGACTTGCCACATGGCCTCCTTCATCACTTCTAGGCCGCGCATGCTCTTCGTCGCGAAGAATAGGAAGTAATCAGTAGCGTTATGGTCGTTTCGCATCTCAAATACGACTATATGCTTTGCACCAGCGTTAATTAAGCGAGACTTGAAGTATTGGACGGTTTGTGATTTCCGTTCCGCTCCGGATAGTTCCCGAAGCGCGCGCCAATGCGATTCTCCAAACATGGTATCCAACGGTGCTTCAAATTCAGGCGCCTCCATGAATCGATTGACCTCTTCGTACATGAGGTTAAAGAGAACTTCTGCCTTATCAGGCGCCAATAAATTTGAAAGCAGAGAATACGGGGTTTGGCTTACCCCGAACGGGTCGATGAAATAGAAGGATGCGACTTTGCCGCCACCGAGTTCATTTAGATGGCGCTGCACGTGTCCGATCATTTCTTCGTACGTACCGTGTCGAAAATAATTGTCGATCCCACTCATCTGCGGGTGAATTTGCAAATATGAGTTATAACGATCAATGAGATTTTCAAAGGAGCGCTTCTTGAATTCAATTGCCGCAAGAGTAAATGCGGTCGGACTGAGAAGCCCTCGGTCGACAAATTTTCGTGCAATATCCAGAACTAAGATTGGTGATCCAAATTCACGGCCCGCGTATTCACCAGGACCGGCGAAGCAATCGACAAACGCGATTCGCGGGTTCCAGCGTGCCATGATCGGAATCCAGCGGTCAAGATATCGGCGTAGTATCTCGTGTTTGGCAGCCGTATGCGGATCGAGCGGCCACAGCTTTGGAGATTTTGCCATTTAATCCATCGGCATTCGAACGCGCTTCGTGGCTCTCAGCTGAGTCGCTGGAGGTCGATTTCCGATTGGGCAAACGGGATAGCGGGCATTTGATCCCAGGTTTCGTCATCAAGCATTCGTCCAGTACCCGCTTTGTGCCATTGTTTAAAAAAGAAGGGTATGTTACTGCGGGTACAGCGGTCGCGAATATCTCGAACCCAAGCGAGTTCCATGGCGCGCCGGACGGGACCGGATTCTCCACCGACAATGACCCAGTCAATGTTCGTCAGAGAGACCCTATCAACCGGACCGAGCATCGGCTCAATCGATAAAAACCGAACCGCAGAGTTTAAAGACCGGAGCATGTCAGCGCGCCATGCTGAAGAATTATCCTCCACGCTTGTGCCGATCCAGATATTGTCCGGAACAGCCCGCGTTGCGTATCGCTTCGCGATATACCGCCGTAAGCGTTCCGGCCGCTTAGTGAGTAGTTGATAGATGTGATGATTGACGTCCTCCATAACATCGAATACTTTATCGATGTACCAGTCCGGAATGTCACGATGTAGAAGGTCGCTCATTGAGTCGACAAATATGAGTCGCGGTATTTTCCAGCCTCTTGGTTTGGCGAGCATGTTAGGGCGTAGCTGGACATCAAATCCATTTTCGAAGTAGTGTCCTCTTACGCCACGGAAGCGCTCTGCGAAGCGAAGGGCATAGCAATTATCACAACCTGGTGATACTCGTTCACAACCAGAAGTTGGATTCCAGGTAGAGTTCGTCCATTCAATTCCCGTCGTATCAGACATCGTCGCCTTCTGCGTGATCTTCGCCTCGGCAAAGGGGGTGTCCCGGTTCGTAGTACGACCATTCGGCCTAAACTCCGTTTCTTATAGCGCAAGCAGATTGCCAGCATGTTTCGAAGAAGTATCGGCCGTGGAAATGAAGCGCACGAGAACGGTCATCCTGGCTGGCGGCCGTTCTGAGCGTATGGGGTTCAACAAGCTTACCGCGCCGTTTGACGGTGTCCCGCTCGGGCGCCGAGTTGTGCTCGGCCTGCGGGAGCTTGAGCCGCTGCTCATCACAACGCCGGCCGTCGCAGAAGTGCTGTCCGATTTGCCATTCGTGCGCCTTGTTGTGACCGAGCCGACGGCGGGCCCTAGCCAGACACTTGCGATCGCGCACGCGGCAATTCCCAGCGACGTGTTCCTTACCGTGCTGCCATGTGACGTGCCGTTCCTTGATGCGTCGCTCGTGACCGCGTTTGTAAAGCGCGTTTCCAACGAGGCTGACCTCGCCTGGCCCGTGGTCGTGGGTACTCCCGGTCACCCCGTGCTCTGGTCCCCGAAGGCCCGCACGCGCATCGCGCGGTTGCGCGATGACGAACCGCCTTCGCGCGTGCGCCGCGACTGCGCGCTGCGCATCGAACCGATCGAGGAATGCGACGACGCCTACGTCACGGACGTCGACACACCCGGAGCCTGGGAAGCCGCCGAAGCGCGCGCGGTGAGCGCGCGCTCCTCGCGGTAGCCGCTACGCCAGGTTGTCGCTGAACGGGAGCTGGCGCACGCGTTTGCCCGTTGCTTTGAAGATCGCGTTGCCGATCGCGGGGGCGATCGGCGGGGTGCCGAGCTCGCCGATGCCCGTCGGCTTCTCGGTGCTTTTCACCACGTAGCTCTCAATCTTCGGCGCGTCTTTCATGCGCAGCACCGTGTAGTCGTAGAAGTTGTTCTGGTCGACCTTGCCGTCGGTGAACGTGATCTTCGCCGTCATCGCCATCGCGATGCCGTAGTTGATCGCGCCTTCGAGCTGCGCCGCGACGA
>JAQBPK010000202.1 GCA_028287565.1 Vulcanimicrobiota bacterium | reverse complement strand
GTGTCGCACACGTTCAAGGAGCGCGGCACGTTCCTGGTCGTCTGCAACGAGTACTGCGGTTCCGGGCACCACATGATGGCGGCGAAGGTCGAGGTGAAGTGATGGCGACCGTCATCGGTGGGGCTCGCACTTCGGACGATGCGCTCGAGCTCTCGCGCGCGAGCGGCGACCTGCTGGTGCTCACGCATATCTACACCTCGACGCTCGTGCTCGGCGTCGGCGCGCTGTTCGGGATGCTGCAAGGGCTTTCGCGGGCGAACTTCATCGTTATGCCGCCTTGGTTCGACTATTACCGCATGCTCACCGCGCACGGCGTCTTGATGGCGCTCGTGTTCACGACGTTCTTCATCACCGGGCTGTTCACGTACAGCACCTACAAGACGATTCCGCGGGTTCGCTCGACCACGCTCGGCTGGATCGGGTACCTCGTGATGCTCGTGGGGACCGTGATGGCGGCGGTCGCGATTCTCGACGGGAGCGCGAGCGTGCTGTACACGTTCTACGCGCCGCTCAAGGCGAGTCCGGTGTTCTACTTCGGCGCGACGTTCCTCGTGCTCGGGACGTGGTGCGTGGCGGCGGACATCTTCCTCAACGTCGCCTGGTTCAAGGCGCACAATCGCGGCTTGCGGATACCGCTGCCCGCGTTCATCGCGACGTGCACGATGACCATGTGGATCATCGCCACGCTCGGCGTGGTTGCCGAGATGGGGCTGCTGATCCCGTGGTCCTTGGGCTGGACGAGCGGTATCGACGTCGGTTTGACGCGCATGTTCTTTTGGTACTTCGGCCATCCGCTGGTGTACTTCTGGATAATGGCCGCGTACGCGATCTGGTACACGGTCGTGCCGGAGACGTTTCGCGGGAAGATCTTCAGCGATGGGCTGACCCGTCTCGCGTTCATCATGCTGCTGCTGCTGTCGACCCCGGTGGGTCTGCACCACCAGTATCTCGATCCCGGCATCTCGGCGGGCTGGAAGTGGATGCACACCGTCACCACGTACGGCGTCGTGATTCCGTCGTTCATGACCGCGTTCGCGATTTTCGCGACGTTCGAGCTGGCCGCGCGCAGGGCCGGCGTGCGGGGGTTCCTCAACACCGTGCGGTGGCTGCCGTGGAAGAACCCGGTGTTCGCGGGACCTGCGCTCGGCATGATCCTATTCATATTCGGCGGGTTCGGCGGCGTCGTGAACAACTCGTACTCGATGGACGTGCTCGTGCACAACACGATGTGGATCGTCGGTCACTTCCACATCACCGTCGGCGGCCCGGCCGCGTTGACGTTCATCGGCGCGGCGTACGGGCTCATTCCGGCGCTCACGGGGCGGCAGCTCTTCGCGCCCAAGCTCGCGCTGATCCAGGTGTACACGTGGTTCTTCGGGATGAGCATCATGTCGATCGCGATGCACTGGGCGGGGCTGCTCGGATCGCCGCGCCGCACGTCGGACGTGAGCTACTTCGGCGCGCAGGGCGCCGCGACGTGGCACGCGCACATGGTGTGGGCCGCCGTCGGCGGGACGATCGTCGCCATCTCGGTGCTGATGTTCATCATCGTGGCGACCGGGACGTACGTCGCCAGCCGGCGCACCGAAGAGCGGCCTACGTTCGAGTTTGCCTCGACGAACGAGGATGCGCTTGAGACTCCGCCGGTGTTGGATCGCCTCGGGCGCTGGGGTGCGGTCGCGCTCGGTCTTGCGGTGCTCGCGTACGCGGGTCCGGTGATCCAGCAGATCAACGCGCACGCATATCTCGCGCCAGGTATGAGGACGTGGTAGGGCACGTCCCGCCGGCGATCGTCCGGCCCTTCGTACCCGTGCTGCGCGAAGGCGATGCCGTGCCTTCTTTCGCGCTGCGCGATCAGCGTGGGCGGCCGTTCTCGTTCGCGGCGACCGGCGGGCGGACGACCATCGTGTCGTTCATCTACACGCGCTGCCGCGACGTCGACATGTGCCCGCTCGTCGCGGCCAAGTTCGCGCGCATGCAGCGGGAGTCGCGCGGGACGCCGATACGGCTCGTCACGGTGACGCTCGATCCCGCATATGACACGCCCGCGGTGCTCGCGCGGTACGGTGCGGCGTACGGGGCGGACGCTTCGACGTGGTCGCTCGTCGGCGGTACGACGAGCGCCGTCGACGAGTTGGTCGCGCGGTTCGGCGTCGGCGTTGAGCGCCGGGGGGCCGGCGTGATCATGCACACCGAAGCTGCGGTCGTCGTCGACGCGCGCGGGCGGGTCGCGCGCTTTATTGACGGCGCGACGTGGCTTCCCGACGACGTGCTCGGCGCGGCGCGTGAGGTGGCAACGATCCCGGACAGCCCGCTGCACCGGATGCGGTTGTGGCTCGCGAGCAGCGCGAGCGCGCTCTGCGGCGGGCGGGGTGCGACGCCGCTGAGCGTCGGGACCGGCCTCGCGCTGCTGGTCGCGATCGGCGCCGTACTTACGGCGGCGTTCACAAGAATGTTCGCGCGGCGTTCACACCGGTCTGAGAACATCTCTTCATGAAGCCGGTCTTTGCGCACATGACGGTCCCCGTGGACGGCTCGACGACGTCGGACTGCGGCGTCACGTTTGCGCTCGAGCTCGCGCGCGACGGCGGCCGCGTCTCCTTCTGCAGCGTCGTCGATCCGTCGCTCGTCTGCGTCCCCGCGATGCAAGGTGCCGCCGTCAATCCGGGACCGATGCTCGAGGTCCTCGATGAGGATGCGGTGTTCTTCTGCCGGCGCGCGCAAGACGC
The DNA here is from genome assembly GCA_028287565.1 of Vulcanimicrobiota bacterium. Lineage (GTDB taxonomy): Bacteria > Vulcanimicrobiota > Vulcanimicrobiia > Vulcanimicrobiales > Vulcanimicrobiaceae > Vulcanimicrobium. The sequence continues at coordinate 1,965 of JAQBPK010000202.1, read as the reverse complement.
GGCCGAAAAGCAAGGGATCGATTGCACGACGCAGGTGCTGCACGGGCTTTGCACCGATCAGATCCGCTCCTTCGCGGCCCACAACGGTTCCGATGCCATCGTGATCGGAACGCACGGCCGGACCGGTATCGCGCGAGCCGCGCTCGGGAGCATCGCCGAAGGGATCGTGCGGCATTCGCACGTTCCGGTGGTCTGCGTTCACGAGGACGATGAGATGCGGACCGGCCCCGTCGCCGTCGCAATGGACCAATCGCCGGCGGCGCAGGCGGCGCTCGACGTCGCGATCTCGATCGCGGCCGCGCGCGGCATGGCGTCGATGATCGTGTACGTCTGCGGCCCCGCGCCGAATGCCGAGCGCGTCAACGCGCTGCTCGAGAACGCGGCAGAGCGCGCCCGCAACAGCGGCATCGTAACGCAGCTCGTGCTGCGCCAAGGCGACCCCGCCGACGAACTGCTCGCGGCCGCCGACGAGGACGACTGCTGCATGCTCGTGATGGGCACGCACGGCCGTTCGGCGCTCGCGCGCTTCGTGCTCGGCAGCGTCGCGGCGGCGGTCGTCGAACGCGCGCACATCCCCGTCGTCACGGTGCGCTGCGCCGCGTGAGCGACGCCGCTTGAGTGCCGGACCGGGACCGGCAACGGCCCCGGGCGAAACGCACGGTCTGGTGACGACGACGATCACGACGAGCCCGACGGTGCTTCTGGTCGACGATGAGCCGGCCCTGATCGACGTGCTCGAGCAATATCTGCGCGATGACGGCTTCGCGGTTCTGCGTGCCGGCGACGGTCCGGCCGCCGTGGCGCTGTTCAAGAAGCATCTCCCCGATCTGGTGCTCCTCGACCTCAACCTCCCCGGGGTCCCGGGCACCGAGGTGCTGCGCCAGATTCGCGCGGTCCGCGACGTGCCGGTGATCATGCTCACCGCGCGCGTTCACGAAGTCGACCGCGTCGTCGGGCTGGAGCTCGGCGCCGACGATTACGTCGGAAAACCGTTCAGCCCGCGTGAGGTCGTCGCGCGGGTCAAGAGCGTACTGCGCCGAACGCGGCGCGGCGAAAGTGAAGCGCCGCCGCACGAGAAGCGCATCGGAGGCATCACGATCGATACGCTGGCGCACGAGGTGCACGTCGACGGCAAGCTGGCGACGCTCACGCCGACGCAGTTCAAGATCCTTGACGTGCTCATGTCGCACGTCGGGCAGACGCTCACGCGCGACCAGCTGCTCCAGCGCGTGAATGCCGAAGGCGACGCGTTCGACCGGACGCTGGACCGCCACATCGCGAACTTGCGCGCGCGGGTCGAGCCGGATTCCGCGAACCCGCGTTACATCGTCACGGTGTTCGGCGTCGGTTACAAGATGGTCGAACCGTCGTGAGACGCGTCATCCACGAGATTCGCAACCATCTCGCGGTCGCGATCGCCAACGTCGAGGCGTTCCGTGACGGTGTCCTGGAACCGTCGCCGAAGCGGCTGTCCTCCGTACTGCAGGCGCTGCGCGAGGTCGAGGTGCTGCTGCGCGAGCTTACGCCGGGACAGGTGGCGTCGCAGCCCGCGCACGACGCGCAGCACCGGCACATCAACGTCTGCGATATCATCACCAACGAGGTGCTGGCGTTCGAGGCCGCCGCAGCGGAAAACAACATCGCGTTCCGCGTGCAGCAGTGCACGGTGCACGGCCCGGCGTGCGTGAACTTCAGCGGCGACCCGGTGCGCGTCGGGGAGATCGTCAACAACGTCGTCTCAAACGCAATGCGCTACACGCCGCCCGGCGGACGGATCGACGTCGATTGCCGGCCTTCCGGTGGAATCCTCACGCTCACGGTGACGGACGGCGGGCCGGGCGTTCGAAGCGACGAGGTTGCCAAGATCTTCGAATCCGGATTTCGTGGCGCCGCGTCGGCGGGCACCACCGGAACCGGCTTCGGCCTTGCGCTCGTGAAGCAGTTCGTGGAGGAGCACGGCGGGAC
>JAQBPK010000131.1 GCA_028287565.1 Vulcanimicrobiota bacterium | reverse complement strand
GCTTCATCGACCTCGACGACCGTCGGTTTCAGGACACTGAACCGGCTCTCAGCGGCACCACGATGAACGCGCCAGAACTCGCTGATCGTCGATGCGGCGACCGCGAGCGGCTTGCGTTCCTTCGTCCACGCCAGCAGCTCAGCCCCTACGTGGTCCCTCTTTGCGAGTACAATAAAAAACCCCGTGTCGAGGACGACAGGCGCTAACGGCGCGCTTTTTGACGTCGTTCCGCTCGGCAACGTGCGTCGGCAAGGCGCCGCTCCGCTTCGGCTCTGTCTTCAGCCGTGATCGGCCCGCTGGACATTTCGATGTCGTTCACGATCGCGTCGATCCCGCGAGCTTGAACGTACAAGACGAACGCCTCGTTCGCGACTTGCGAATACTCCCGGCTACCCGCGATCTCACGCAGCGCCACATCGATTTCCGGCTTCACGGTTATCGAACGCTTGACGTACCGCGCCGTCGCGTCGCCGACATGTTCGGGCGCGCGGGACGTGGGCGTTGTGCTTGGTTTCGCGCTCGCGGCGTGACCGTGCTTCCGAGGCGGCATGGGGCTATCCTACTGGAAGTAGGATAGCCGGTCAAGCCACCCACGGATTTTGCTGATCGTCACACCGCGTCTGGTTCCCCACGCCGTCCGCAATCAGTTGCGCGCGGATACCTTAGCGGGTTCGACGAAGCGGCGCGCGATGCGGTACGGTCTCGCGTCGCTCGGTATCGCCGCCGTCTTGGTCGCCGTCTCCGCCGCGCTGATGCCTGCCGCGGGCGCGGCCGGCTGCGAGCCCGCGACCGCGTTCGTCGGCACGGTGTGCACGCCCGGGACGCCGGGGACGCATGCCGCCGTGATCGTGCTGGGCGGTTCCGGCGGGGGCGACGGGCTCGCGCGTGTGGCTTCACGCTTTGCCAAGAACGGTTACGTCGCGGCGTCTGTCGCGTACTTCGGCGCCGCCGGTCTGCCGCGCACGCTTGATGAGATTCCCGTTGAAACGGTCGGTTCCGCGCTCGACGCGATCGCGAGCCGTCCCGACGTCGACCCGGCGCGAATCGCGCTCTTCGGCGACTCCAAAGGCGGCGAGCTCGCGCTGCTCGCGGCGTCGCAGTATCCCGTGGTTCGTGCGGTCGTCGGCGTCGTGCCGAGCCCGTTCGCGTGGAGCGGCGCCGGCGGCGGATCGTCGTGGACCGTGCACGGCAAACCCGTGCCGTACGTCGCGCTGCAGCGCCTCGGGCGCGGGACGCGCGACGGTTCCGCACCCGACATGCGGGCGGTCTACGCCGCGTCGATGCAGCAGCACCGTGCGGCGATCCCGTCGGCGATGTTCAACTTGGAGAACGTGCGCGGCCCGATCTTGCTGCTCGCGGGCGATGCCGACGGCGTCTGGGACTCGCCGGCGCAGTGCCGGCTCGGCATCGATTATCTCAAAGCGCACGCGCATCCCTACGCCGACGAATGCGTCACCTATCCCGACGCCGGACACGCGTTCTTGTTCGCAACGCCGCAGCGGCCGCTCGTCACCGGCGCGCGCGGCGGCGGCGTCTTCGGCGGAACGGCGCGCGGGAACGTCGCGGCCGGCGAGCAGGCCTGGACGAAGATCGACGACTTCCTCACCCACGCCCTCGGTCCGTAGCCGGTCGCGGAGAATCCGCCGTGCGAGACGAAGCGCGGCCGGATGCGGTACGATCTCGCGGTCATCGGTTCCGGGCAGGGCGGGGTTCCGCTTGCGCTCGCGTTTGCCAAGCGCGGGAAGCGGGTCGTCGTGTTCGAGCGCGGGCAGGTCGGCGGGTGTTGCGTGAACGTGGGGTGCACGCCGTCGAAGGCGTTCCTCGCTTCCGCGCATGCCGCCGGGCGGGCGCGGCGCGCGAGCGACGTGCACGTGCACTGCGACGTGCGGGTCGACGTGGCCGCCGTGATGGACCGCGTGCGCGGGATCGTCGGCGAGTGGCACGACGGGGTCGAGAAGAAGTTCGCGGACAGCTCCGCCGAGCTCGTGCGCGCGGAGGCGTCGTTCGACGCACCGCACGTGCTGCGCGCCGGCGGCGAGACGTACGAAGCGGACGTCGTCGTGATCGATACCGGCGGCAGCGCGAACGTTCCGCCGCTCGACGGACTCGCGGGAACGCCGTTTCTCACCAACGAGAACTTCTTTCTGCAAGAGAGGCTGCCGCAGCGACTGATCGTGCTCGGTTCGGGCTACATCGGGCTCGAACTGGGACAGGGCGCCGCGCGCCTCGGCAGCGAGGTCACGCTCGTCACGCCGGACGACCGCATCGTGGCGCGCGAAGAGCTCGACGTGTGCAGCGTCATCACCAAGTCGTTCGCGCGCGACGGCATCACGACGCTGCTCGAGCGCCGCGCGACGAAGGTCGCGTACGATTCCAACGCGTTCACCGTCACGCTCGATGACGGCACGGTGCTCAGCGGCGACGGGCTGCTGGTCGCGATCGGCCGCCGCCCGAACATCCCCGCGGGCACCACCGACAAGGCCGGCATCGCGCTCGACGACCGCGGCTTCGTCAAATGCGACGACCATCTCCAAACGACCGTTCCGCATCACTACGCGCTCGGCGACGTGGCGGGACAGCCGCAGTTCACGCACGTCTCGTGGGAAGACTATCGCCGGCTCGACGCAATCATCGCCGGCGACCGCTCGCGCACGCGCGACGACCGCGTCCTGGCCTACGCGATGTACACCGAGCCGCAACTTGGGCGTGTCGGGATCACCGCCACGCAAGCGGTGGAGCGCGGTCTCGCGCACCGCGCCGTGACGCTGCCGCTCACGGACGTAGCGCGCGGCCCGGAATGGTCGCTCGAGGAAGGCTTCTTCCGCTTGGTCGCCGACCCCGCGACCGGCGCGATTCTGGGCGCCACGTTCGCCGGGTACGAAGCCGGGGAATTGATCCACGTGATTCTCGCGCACATGGAAGCCGGATCGACGTGGCGCGTCCTCGAGCGCTCGGTCCACATCCACCCGACCTTCTCCGAAGGACTGCCGTCGCTCGCCCGGCTGCTTCTGTGATCGTTTCCACGCGACTGAAGGCGATCGAGGAAGGCCGCGAGGGCGATCCGTTCGCGGTGCTCGGGCCCCACCCGCTCGGGACGGGCGTTGTCATCCGCGCGTTCTTGCCGGGAGCGCACGACGTCGCGGTGATTGACGAAGACGACAACGTCGTCGCCGAAGCCGAGCGCGCAGGCGACGCCGGTCTGTTCGAAGCGTATGCCGCCGCGATGCCGCACCGTTACCGCTTGCGCGTCGGCTACCCGCTCGGCCCGGTCACGATCGACGACCCGTACCGCTTCGGGCCGCTGCTCGGCGATCTCGATCTGTGGCTGTTCGCCGAGGGCAATCACCTCGATCTGTACCGCGTGCTCGGCGCGCACCCGCGCGAGATCGACGGCGTGCACGGCACGCAGTTCGCGGTCTGGGCGCCCAACGCGTGGCGCGTGAGCGTCGTGGGCGACTGGAACCACTGGGACGGGCGCGTGCATCCAATGCGGCTGCGCCGGGACGCGGGCGTGTGGGAGCTCTTTCTGCCCGGCGTCGGTCCGG
>JAQBPK010000109.1 GCA_028287565.1 Vulcanimicrobiota bacterium | reverse complement strand
CAACGTGTTCGTCCCGCTGCGCGTCACCGAGAAAGAGGAAGCCATGGGGCTCGACCTCTCGCAGCACTCCGAAGTCGCTTACAGCCCGTCATAACCGCAAAGGGAGCCGTACCGTGGACACCGTCATTGCAATGATCGCTTTCATCGCCCTCGTCGCCTCGTGGTTCGTGCTGCCGTCGTCGCCGCCGGCGACCGCTACGGCGCACGCACCCAGCGAGACGCTCGTTCCGGCGGCGTAACGCACGCCGCTCTCGCGGCTCGTTCACCACCGACATCGCAAGCCGTGCCGAGCGCGGGGCTCAGCACGGCTTTTGCATTCTCCCCGCACCTTCGTTAGGAGGAGGTTTGAAAACACTGGTCGCGGCCTTGACAGCCGCATGCGCCCTCAGCGCGGCACCTGCGGTGGCGCAGACATCCACCCCCGCGCCCGTCGCGAGCACGAAGCCCGCCGTTGCGGCGCCCGTCGCCTCGGCCGCGCCTTCTCCGGCGCCGTCACCTTCGCCGACGCCGCGTGCGTGGCAGGCGTCCGGATTCGCGGCAACGTCGTTCAACGATTCGTCGCTCGGGCCCGGAACCGCCGGGTTCTCGTTCGCGAACGGCGGCGCGTCGCGCACGTTCGACACGATCAGCCGCCAACTGATGCTCAACGCAATCAACGTCCAGCTGCAGAAGACCGGCACGGTGTTCGGCAAAGTCGAGCTCACCGCGGGGACGAACGCGAACGTGATCGCGTCGTATCCGTATGCGAACAACCCGAACCCGCTGCAGACTGCGTTCGACGTCACGCAGCTGTACGCCGGCATCTCGAGCGGTCCGTTCGCTTTGCAAGCCGGCAAGTTCGCCACGCTCGCAGGCGCGGAGGTCATCGAAGATCCGGGCAACGCGAACATCTCGCGCTCGATTCTGTTCGGCTACGCGATACCGTTCACGCACACCGGCGCGCGCTTGACGTACACGCCGACGTCGCTGTGGACGGTGATCGCCGGCGTGAACAACGGCTGGGACAATCTCAAGGGCCCCGGCGGACCGAAGAGCGCCGAGCTCGGCCTCGCCTACAACGGCGCGGTGTTCGCGCTGACGGCGCAGAGCTATCTCGGCATGGAGCGGTACTCGAACGCGACGTGGTCCGCAACCGGCGACTCACCGGCCGGCCACCGCGCGCTGCTCGACGTGGTCGGCACGTATCATGCGACGCCGAAGCTCACGTTCGTCGGCAACTTCGACACCGGCCGGCAAACGGCGGTGCCGCTGCTCAACGCCTTCGGCAATCCGGTCGTCATTCCGGGCGGTCTCGGCACGGCGACGTGGAACGGTTTCGCAGGCTACGCGACGTACCAGATCAACTCGAAGCTGTCGGCCGCGCTGCGCGGTGAGACGTTCAACGACCGCGGCGGATTCCGCACCGGTTTCGACCAGCAATGGAGCGAGGCGACGTTCACGCTCGCGTATGCACCGTCCGCACCGGTCGTGTTCCGGCTCGAAGGCCGCAGCGACCACTCGAACCGCCTCGTGTGGGCGGATCAGGGCTTCGGCTTGCACGACGCGATGCAGAGCGTCGCGGCTCAGGTGCTCGTGAAGTTCTAAGAGATCGCGCGCGGCGCCGCGTTGCGGTGAAACGCTAGCCCGTCGGGCCGGTGCTCCACCGTCACCGCGACGCCGTACGCGCGCTCGATCGTATCCGACGTTAGCGCGGCTTCCGGCGTCCCGTCCGCGATGACGCCGCCGCAGCCCAGCACGACGACGCGGTCGGCGAACGCCGCCGCTTCTTCGAGCTGGTGCAGCACCGCGACGACCAGCGCGCCGCCCGCTGCGAGCTCGCGCACGAGCTGCAGCGTCTCCACCGACGCGCGCAGGTCGAGATGGGACGTCGGCTCGTCGAGCAGCACCACGGACGCGCGCTGCGCAATCGCGAGCGCGATCCACACGCGCTGGCGCTCGCCCGCGGAAAGCGTCCCGAGCTCGCGCTCGCGCAGTGCCGTCAGCTCCGTGCGCGCGAGCGCTTCGTCCACGGTGGCGCCGTCCTCCGCGGTTGCGTCCCACTCCCACCAGCGATGGTGGGGAAAGCGCGCCGCGGCGACCGCGTCCGTGACGGTCAGTGCCGCGAGAACCGGTTCGCCGGGATCCACGAGCGCGATGCGGCGCGCGCGCTCGCGCGGCTCGAGCGCGCGCACGGCGATGCCGTCCAACGCGATCGTGCCTGACGCCGGCGCGAGCGCGCCTGCCATTGCGCGCAACAGCGAGGTCTTGCCGACGCCGTTCGGTCCGACGACCGCGACGACGCCCTCGCCGAGTGCGAGCGAGACGTCGCGCAGCAGCGTGCGACCGCCGCGCTCGATGTCCACGCGCTCGAGGACGAGCTGCGTCACGCGCGCATCGCTACGTCGAAGACGGCGCCGGCGTCGGTAGCGCGCCCTGCACCGATGCGCCTTGGTAGCCCGGCGCGCCCGGCGCGCTCACGGTGATCGTCGAGCCCGACCCGCCGTTCGCCGCAGGCAGGAACAGCGTCGCACCGTCGATCAGAAACGTCGTCCCGCTGGCTCCCGGCGCCAGGTTCAAGAAGCCCGCCGGGACGTTGTTCGCGAAGATCTCCGGCGGCTGCGGCCCGCCGAAAACGAGATGCCGCGTGCTGAGCGAACCGCTGCGCCGCGACGGGACGTCGACGCTGCCGCGCAGCACGATCGCGCCGGAGAACGCGTACGGCGCACCGGCCGCCGAGCTGCTCTGTGCGCTCAGCGCGGCGGCGAACTCACGGTACAGCTGCGCGAACGGCTCGCCGGCGGCGGCCGACACGGCCGCGGCGCTCGACGCGCTGCTGTTATAGATCGACGTGATCTCGCCCGCCCCGAAGCGGTCGTACAAATAGCGCTGAAATAAGTACGCCTGCCCGTAGCTGCCGGCGGTGTTCGAGAACCAGCCGTAGGGCGGATTCGCGGACGTGTTCGTGGGGTTCGGCTGAAAGCCGGTGAAAGCGGTCAGCGAGAACAGCGACGGTTCGATCAAGAACGAGTAGCTGTAGCGCGGCGTGTCGATGTGAACGCCGTCCGCCGCCAGGTCTTCGGCCAGCACCGACATCCCTTCCTCGACGAACGCGTCGTCGAACACCGCGCTCTGCCCGCCGATCGCCGGCCGGAACACCTTGTAGTGCGAGTGCAGCAGATGCTGCAGCTCGTGCGACATGCTGCGCGGCACGTCGGTGTTGAGCCAGTACGGTTCGTTGAACTGCGGCAGGTTCGGCCCGGCCGGGTAGTTGTTTCCGGTGATGACGAACATCGACGTGTTGTTGCTGACCGGGCGGCTGGCCGACGGCGGCGCGCAATCGTACAGCGACTGCGGAAGCTCGTTGCCGCCGTAGTAGTAGCCGCCTTCGCCGGTGCCGGCCAGCGCGTCGGTGATCACGATGTCGATGGACGTGCCGTTCGCACCGCTCAGATCGGTCGGCGTGTAGTGGCCGTTGCCGAGGTCGTTCCCGTTCGGATCGCACTGCGTCTTCGAGCTGGAGAACTGGAAGATAACCGGCTGCAGACCGGAGTAGAACGCGGGCGCGAACGCGCTGGTCTCGGTCGCGTAATACGCGTCGAACTTCTGGGCGATTTGCGCGAACTCCGCCGGTACGCTGGTGAACTCACCCGGGGTCGCGAGCGACGCGTTGTCCACCCAGACGTTGCCGTGCGCGCCGGCCGCTTCGAGCGTGGCCGTGATCGTAACGAAGCACATGTACGATGCGCTCTGGCCGCTCGAGCAGCCGCCCGAGTTGCCGATGTTCGACGTGAGGATCTTGAACTGCCGCTGCTGTCCGGCCGTTCCGGGCGCGGCGTGCGTCGAGCGAACTGACTGCGGCGCCCGCACCGGCCGCGCCAGGACGTCGCGAAGCTGCGTGCGCAAAGCATTCGCCGGGAACGTCGTCTCACGCATGCGGTCGGCGCCGTCGACCGTATGGCTTTCGAGGATGCGTTGCCGCAGCTGTGCGTTGCGCTCGGCGGACGAAGCGGTCGTCCCGGACGTGTCGCTGACCGTGGCGGAATACTGCGCGAGCGCCGAGCCCGACGGAGGCTCGGTCGGTGTCGAAGCGGCCTGCGCCAGCACAACCGCGTCCGCCGACGACGGCCGAATCCCCGCGGTCAGCGTGGCGCCGCTTGCGCTAAGCAGCGTAACGCTGCCTCCTGCAGCGGGCGTGCCTATCGGCGCGGGCGTGGCACCGCCGCCGCCTCCGCCGCCTCCGCCGCCTCCGCCGGGAACCGCGCCGCCGCCTCCGCCGCCGCATGCGGCCAACGCGGCCGCCGCCAACACCACCGCACCGGCGGACCCCATCCGTCGCAACGTCATGCGGGTGAAACTACGGCCGGGCGGCATTCGTCACCAGCCGAGCTCACGCGTATGCGCGTGCCGCGCCGCGCAAGTAGAGCACCAAGAACGTCGGGACGCCGACGAACGCGAGCAGCACGCCGAGCGGAATCTCCGCGGGCGCGGCGAGCGTGCGCGCGAGCGCGTCGGCGAGCACCACGAGCGACGCGCCCACCAGCACGCTCGCAGGCACGAGCGAACGCAAATCCGCACCGACAACGCGCCGTGCGAGATGCGGCACCACGAGCCCGACGAAGCCGACCAATCCCGCGAGCGCAACCGCCGCGGCGGTGAGCAGCGTAGACGCGACGAGCAGCGCCCACTGCAGCCGCACGACGCCGACGCCGAGCGACGCGGCGCGCCCTTCGCCGAGGCGCAGCACGTTGAGCGCGGGGATCGTCGCCGCGCCGAGCAGCGCGCCGGCGATCGCTTCGGGCGCGGCGGCGGCGAGCTCGTTCCAGCCGCGTCCCGCGAGCGATCCGGCGAGCCATGACAGGATCGCTTCGCTCGCTGTTCCGCGCGCGAGCCGCTCGATCGCAAGCGTTACGATCGAGGACAGCAGCGCCGACAGCGACACGCCCGCAAGCACGAGCCGTTCCGCATCAAGGCGCGGTCCGCGCCGCGCGAGCACCGCCACGAGCACCGCCGTCGCGAGCCCGGACACGAACCCGAGCGGCGGCACGAGCACGGGCGCGACGCCGACCGTCGCCGCGATCGCGATCGACGCGCCCGCACCGCTGGCGACGCCGGTGAGATATGGATCGACGATCGGATTGCGCAGCAGCGCCTGCAGCAGCGTTCCCGCGAGCGCAAGACACGCGCCGACGGTCGCAGCGATCGCAACGCGCGGCACGCGCAGCTGCCACACGATCGTCGCCGCGTCGCCGCCAGCGGACGGGTGGAGCAGCGCGTGCACGAGCGCGCCTGGCGCGATCGCCGCGCCGCCGAACGCGACGCCGATCAGCATCGCGAGCGGCACGAGCGCGGCGAGCACCAACAGGCGCGTCAGGCGCACGGCGGTCAGCGGGTCGAGAGCTCGAGCGCGAACGAGCGCCCCGGCATGGGAAACCCGCCGATCTCCTCGTAGCGCTCGCCGCCCAGATCGTACACGCGCAGCGTCACGAGCGCGCGCGTTGCCGCGCGAAAACGCGCGTACGCGTCGACCCGCGTGAACGGCTGCGCCGCGCCGAACGGATCGGCGTTGAGCCCCACCGAGTGCGCGACGATCCCCGCCGACGCAAGCAGCGCGCGCGGTGCGCCGGCGTACGCGAGCTCGGCGTTCGACACGATCACCGGCCGCCGCGGCAGCCGCTGCTCGGACGCGGTGAGGTTCTGCGCGCGGTACAGGTCGGTGAAATTCACGCGCGCGGTGAAGCCGTTGAGCGGGCGCGTGCGCACGTCGAGTGTGAAGCCGCTCACGACGGCCTTCTGCACGTTGTTCACGCCGGTCGAGCTCACGGCGATCAGGTCGTTGCCCGCGGTCACGAACCAGCCGAAGCTCGCACCGCCCAGCAGGCGCGCGGCCTCGACCGCGACGTCGAAGTTCTTCGTGCGCTCCGGACGAAGATTCGGGTTGGAGAAACCGGGATAGTACAGATCGACCGCGGTCGGCGCGCGAAACGCCGTCGACGCGTTCGTGCGCAGCGCCACGCCGCCGGCGAAGCTCCACGTCCCGCCCAGCGACGGCGCGAACGAACCGCCCTGTGCACCGTCGCGCTCCGCGCGCAGACCCGCGTACGCGCGCAGCGCGTTGCCGAACCGCATTTGATCCTGCGCGTAGAGCGCGGTCTGTGCGAACCCGTGCACGGGCGGCTGTCCGTCGCCGGCGTCGATGCGCGCCACGCCGCGCGCGAGGTCGACCCCGTACACCAGCGCGCCGCCGTCGTTCTGCACGACGTTGCGCAGCGACGCCTGCACGCGCGACTCGACGTTGAGGAACGCAATTGGCGCGCCGGTGAAGCTCTCCGCCGCGACGGGATCGCGGTACAGCACCGAGTCCCGCGTCCCGCTCAGATCGAGCGTGGTCGCCGAACGCGCGGTCGTGTGCGATAGCGACGCGCGCGCGTCGCCGTCCACGTCGTCCTGCCGCGCGTTCGGCGTCGTGAACGGAACCTGCCCCGCGACGCCGAGATGCCGCGCGACGATCCCCGCATCGAGCGCGAGCCCCAGCGCGCCGAGATGCGTCGCGGTGCGCCCGCGCAGCGACGTCGACGCGAGATCGACGTCTTTTCGCACGCCGGCCGGATCGCCGCCGAACGCCGGATAACCGAAGTCGCTGCGCGCGACGCGCCGCTCGAACGCGAAGTTGGGCGCGTCGACGACGAACGCGCTCTCGCCGAACGTCGCGTTCGACAGCGTCGCGATCGTGTCGCGGCGGTTGCGCGGCGTGGTGACGATGTTGATCACGCCGCCGATCGCGCCGGTGCCGTACAGCGTTGCACCGCTTCCCTCGACGACCTCGATTCGCTCCACGCCCGCGGTCGGCAGCGCGCCCAGATCGAGCGTGCCGATCTGCGCGCCGGCCAGCGGCCGCCCGTCGAGCAGCACCAGCGTCTGGTTCGCACCGGTGCCGCGGATCGCGACGCCCGCCGACGAGCCGACGGGCCCGGTGCGCGTCACGACAACCCCCGGAACGTCTTCGAGCGCGGCAGCGACGGTGGTGAACCCGCGCCGGACGATGTCGCTTTTCGTGACGACGTACGTCGCTTTGCTCGTCGCACCGGCCGGCTCGTCGTGCCGGTCGCTGGTGCTCACCCGCCCGATCTCGCTGAGCGCGGGTGCAGCGCTCGCTGCCGGGCCGGGCGACCGGGTTGGATCCGCTTGTGCGGGAACCGATTGAGCGAGCGCGGGCGGCGCGCCGAGCGCAAAAGCGGCGCAGACCGAACTGGCGGCGCAGAGCGCTGAAGTGCGGCGCAAAAGCGCCGCATACGTGCGGAACGTCATTAGAGTCCTTTCCCTTGGCGCGAGGGGTGAGGTGCAGCGTGCTCGCCGATTGCGAGCCCAGACGTCCGCGCGACGGTATCCTGACTTCGCGGATCGGTGCCTCGTGCCGCGGCCTTCCAGCCCTTCCGGACCGTGACCGCAGCGGCTCCCCGCTGACAGTGGCGCGACCGTGCCGGATTCACACCGGCTTCCCGCGCACGCGAACTCTGCCGCCGTTGTTCGGGCGAACCGCGCCATGACTCCTGGTTGCGGCGGTGGCCGCGGCGAAAGGGCCGGCGATGCTGACCCTGATCCTCGGCCCCGTTCGCGCGGGCAAGAGCACCCGCGCCGCCGCGCTCGCGCAGGCGACCGGCAAGCGCGTCGTGCTGGCCGCGACGGCGGCGGTCGATCCCGCCGACGCCGAGATGCGCGAGCGCATCGAACGCCATCGCCGCGACCGCCCCGCGTCGTGGACGCTGGTCGAAACCGCGAAGCCCGAAAGCCCGTCGCTCGTCGCGCTGCTGCACCATGCGGGCGACGACACGTGCGTGCTGATCGACGCGCTCGGCACGTGGCTCGCGGCGCTGCTCCTGCAATCGGAAGACCTCGCCGAGCGCGATCCGGTCGCGGCGCTCGCCGCGCTGGACGCGCAGGGCGCCGCGCTCGCGGACGCGCTCGCGATCACGCGCGCGTACGCGATCGTCGTCGCGGAAGAAACGGGCTGGGGCGTCGTGCCGCCGACCGCGCTGGGCCGAATCTTCCGCGACGCACTGGGCCGCCTGACGCAAACGCTCGCGTTGCGCGCGGACCGCGTCGAATTGGTCGTCGCCGGCTATGCCGTCGATCTGCGCGCGATCGGCACGCCGGTGAACGAGGTGTGACCGGCGCGCTGTTGGGCGACCGGCGGATGCGCAGCCAGGTGTGACTGCCGCTCCGGCGTATCGCAGGGCGGTGATCCTCCGTGCCCGCGCTCTCGCGCTCGCCGCACTCGTCGCGGTCGCGTCGTGCAGCCCCGCGCGTTTCACCACCGACGTCAACGCTCCGACAAAGCACCGGGTGGTTTCGCTCGTGCCGTCGATGACGGAAGATATGTTCGCCGTGGGCGCGGGCGACGCGGTTGTCGGCGTGTCGTCGTTCACCGATTACCCGCCGCAGGCGAAGCATCTGCCGGTCGTCGCGTCGTTCGCCTCGATCGCCACGGAACGCGTCGTCGCGCTGCACGCGGACCTCGCGCTCGGTATCGACGCGCAAGACCGCCTCTCGGGCGACTTGCGCCGCGCCGGCATTCCGGTGCTGCTGCTGCACGACGACAGCTACGAGGACATCTTCCGCAATCTCGTCACGGTCGGCACGATCACAGGCCACCGCGACGCCGCAATCGCGCTCGTCGGCCGCCTGCACGCGCGCACCCACGCGCTGGTGCGCTCGGTGAAGTCTCGCAAGCGCAAACCGTCGGTGTTCGTGGTGCTGGGCAACGCGCCGGTCTTCACGGTCGGCAAAGGCTCGTACATCGAGAACCTGATCGTGATGGCGGGCGGCCGCAACGCCGCATCCGACGTGAATGCACCGTACGCGCGCTACAGCGCGGAAGCGCTGGTCGCCCGCCAACCCGATCTCCTGATCGTCGATCCGGACGTCCATCTGAACGACGTCCTGAACCAACCCCCATGGAACGCACTACGAGCCGTAAAACAACACCGCGTCTACACCCTCCCAAACGCAGCAATCCTCGAACGCCCAGGCCCCCGCTACAACGACGGCCTAGCCTGGCTGATCACAACGCTCAACCGCGCCTCGCAATAATCACAGCAAGTCGCGCAGTTGATCGACCGTCATGCCGGCTTCGTCGAGAATCGCCTCGAGCGTCTTGGGCTTGAGGATTTGGCCGCTGTGGTACGGCACGGTAACGGCGCGGCTGCCGTTCGCCGACCGAAGCCGTATGTGGCTTCCGGAATGCCGAACCTCGTGAAATCCGGAACGGCGCAATACGGCGAGGATTTGCCCGGCCGTGATACGCGGCTGTCTGAGCGGCGAGAAGATGACTGGCGTGTGTGCCGGCTGGACCGAGCCGATCATACCGTGACATCGACTTTGAACAATTGCGCTCGGTCTGCAAACGCACGCGGTGCGATGTCGTCGGCCAACGTCAAACCGATTGCGTCGCGGGCATTTTCCAATGCTTCGTCGACGGTCTCACCTTGCGTCACGACGCCAGGAAGGCTCGGAACGAGAACCGTGAACCCGCCTTCCTCGTCCGGTTCCAACAGGACCGCAAAACGACTCGTTGCCATCTTGAAGAGGCTAGCACGCGCCGCCGGCGCACACCATACTTAACTGCGAGGTCGCCCTGATCAAGGGCTTCCGTACGGCTACGCCAGCGCGATCGTCTTGCGGTAGTCCGCCGCGAACATTGACTTCGGGATCATCGCGTGGACGCCGTTCTGCACGTCGACCATCTGCGTGATTCGGAAGTCGACTCAGAGACGCCGGGCTGCAGCCGGTTCAGAAAATGCGTCCAGGTGTTCTGGTACGAGATGACGTCGCCGGAATCCACGGTGAACAGCGGCGCGCGCGTCGGATCGAGCAGCCCGAGCTGTGTCGTCTCGGCGTTGCAGGTCACCGTATGGACGCGGCCCAGCGGCACCGGCTTCGCGCTCGAGGTCCACTCATCGGTCGCCTGCGCGGTGGTGGGAGGGGCCGCGGCGGCGTCGGGCAGCACCGTATCGGCGAGCGCGAAGGCGGCGGCCGCCCCGCCGGCTTTGAGCGCGGCGGCGCGCGACATGCGCCACCCCTCGTAGCGCTCGTTGACCGCCTCTTCGGCGATGGCGTCGTGCGCACGCAACTCGCGGCGCCGCCCGTCGCCGTTCAAAAACTCCGTCACGGCGTGCGCAAAGCGCTTGCCGACCGAGTTCTCACTGCATCCGAACATGGCGGTAGGCTATCGCGCAAGCTTGCCGATCCCTTGGGCCAGTCGATCAACGTCAGGCGCGATGCGGGCATGGTTGACGGCGGGGATGGTGAACTGCCCGGGTTCGCATCCACCCTCCTGATACGATCCAAGGCTGATTTTGAACGAAGACCGCCGACTCTACCCAACCACCGCCGGCCCGCAGCGTGCGCTCGTCGTTGCCGTGGACTTGCAAGATCCGCAGCGGCCGCTCGCGCCTGAGCTGGCCGAGTTCATCGCGCTCGCGAAAGCTGCCGGTGCGAACGTCGTCGGCGAGGTCGTGCAGAAGCTTGCGCACGTCGATGCCGCGACGCTTGTCGGCAGCGGCAAAGCGCGCGAGATCGCCGAGCGGGCCGAAGAGCTCAAAGCCGACGTGCTGCTCGTGTACAACGATCTCCGGCCGCGTCAGCGCACGAACCTCGAGAAGGTCATCCCGCTCCCGATCGTCGACCGCACGATGCTCATTCTCGACATCTTCGCGGCGCACGCGCGCTCGCGCGAAGGACAGCTCCAGGTCGAGCTCGCGCAGTTGCGCTACCGGCAGTCGAATTTGATTGGGGCGGGCGCCGCGCTCTCGCGGCTCGGCGGCGGCGTCGGCACGCGCGGCCCCGGCGAGACCAAGCTCGAGACCGACCGCCGCCGCATCGCGCAGCGCGTCTCGCTGCTGCAGCGCCAGCTCGAGGACGTTCGCAAGCAGCGCGAGACGCGCCGCGCCGGACGCGGGCGCGATCCGTTCGTCGCGCTCGTCGGCTACACGAACGTCGGCAAGTCGTCGCTGCTCAACCGGCTCGCCGGTTCGGGGCAAGGCGAAGGCGCGTTCGTCGCCGACCAGCCGTTCGCGACGCTCGATCCGACGCTGCGCCGTGCGTACGTCGCCGCGGACCTGAACGTGCGTCTCGCCGACACGGTTGGGTTCATCACCGCGCTCCCGCAAGAGCTGGTCAACGCCTTCCGCGCCACGCTCGAAGAGCTCGACGCCGCGGACTTGCTGCTGCACGTCAGCGACGCGTCGAACCCCGACTGGCCGCGCCAGAAAGCATCCGTCGAGACGATCTTGCGCGAGCTCAAGCTCGACGAAAAGCCGTCGCTGGCGGTGTTCAACAAAGTCGACCGCCTCGATCCCGCAGCGCGCGCGACGCTGCCGGCCGGCGCGATCGAGGTGAGCGCGTCGAGCGGCGAGGGCATCGACGTCCTGCGCGCCACCATCGCGGAGCGGCTGCGCGCGAGTTGAACGCGCACGTGCACCCCAAGGCGATCCCGGCCGGCCGCACGCAGCCGGCCATTGTGGCCGTTCGCAGTCGCTTTCGGTTGTTCGCGGCGCTTGCCGCGCTCGCCGCCGTGCTCGGCGGTTGCACGTCGCACGGTGAGCGAACCACCTCTGCCCAGAACGACCGTTACGTGACGGCGTACCAGCAGCTTCATCCGTCCGTCGTGCTGTTCACGATGCAAATTCCCGCCGACGATCCCAAGCGCCGCGGCGAGTGGGACGAAGCGTACGGCAGCGGCGTCGTCGTCGAGAGCGGCTCGTGGGGCTCGCGCATCCTCACCGACGCGCACGTGATCGCCGGCGCACGGCATCTCGTCGCGACCATCGGCGACGGACCGCACGCGCCCGCGCGCATCGTCGCGACGACCGGCGACGCGGATGATCTCGCGATCGTCGACGTCCCGCTGAAGAACCAAAAGGCCGTGAAGCTCGGCAGCGTCGCGAATTTGTCTGCGGGCACGGCGATCGGTGTGCTCGGCTATCCGATCCCGGACGCGTTTCAGGACGAGAATCTGGGCCGCACCGTCTCGCTGTACACGGGCCGCATCGCAAGCATCCGCAAAGGCGCGCTGGAGCTCGACGTCCCGATCATCCCGGGCGAAAGCGGCGGCCCGGTGTTCGACGCAACGACCGGCGAGGTGATCGGCATCGCGGAGTCGCGCTTCGACGAAGAGCGCGCGATCGGCTTCGCGACCCCGATCGACACCGCAACCCGCTTTCTGGCACTACACCCACGCACCCAAGCAGCACGGCGTTAGAGCCTCGTTTCGAGGATCTCCGTGAACAGCGCCGTGTAGGCCGTTTTTGTGGGTAGGTCGCGAAAGTGGGAGCCCTCGGCGCCCGTGCCGTCGGCTTGCATGCGCTTCCAGAGCTTTGCCGCAGCGGCGCCCGTCGTCGCCACCGGGTAGCACGGCACGCGGTAGTGCAGCTTTCGCACGAGCTCGAACTCCGCTTCGACGCCTTCCATGCCGCCGATGAAGAACGCCGCGGAGAAATGCTCGCTGGCGAGCATTGCGCTGCGCATCGCGAGCAGGCTGGCGTCGCGCGCGGCCGTCGCGTCCGGACCGCCGACGGCGTCGACCTCCTTGTACGCGAACCGTTTCACGTCCGCGATGTACAGCTTCTGGAAGAACTTTGACTGGAACAGCCGCACGTTACCGAACAGATTTTCTTGGTCCGCGACCCATTTGACCATCGGCGTGATCGCCGGGTGCCCGCCGAACACGAGCTTCGTGCGCGGCAAAACCACCTGCGCAAGAGCGATCACCGCGTCGCGGATCGCGACCGTGTTGCCGGTGCTGAAATACTGCGGATCGCGCTTGGGATCCGGCACGCTCGCGCTCAGGAAAACCGGTGCTACGGACATATCGTCCCCAGCCATGTTGCGAGGTCGGCGGTCTTCACCGTCTTCACGGGAAGGTATCGGTCGAGCCAAGCCAGGTGCCCCAGCCACTCGTTGGCCACGCTGACCGAATCGTACAGCAGGACGATGGATTCCGGTGCCTTGGGCGGCGGCACGAACGTCGTGCAGCGCTGGACCGCCTGCGCGTCCGGGACGCCGAGCGCGGGGATGACCCGCGTCACCGGACCGTCTCCGGGACAAAGCAGATCGACGTAGCGCGCCCGCTGCACGACGGGCTGGATCCGCCGGCTGCGGGCGAGCTCGCACAGATTTCCGACGAGCTTCGCCTCGCGCGCCGCGAGCGAGCGCGCGCGCAGCTTCTCGACGGCGACGGCGATCTCGCTTGCTGTGCGATCGTTCAGGGACCGGCGCCGCCACAACCGAAAGTCGCGCTTGCGCAAATAGAACGGCTCGAACAGGTCGGTGCGCCGGTCGCGCGCGACGCCGGGCCAGATCACCTGCAGCACCGAGATCCCCATCCCGTTGGCGCGTTCGAGCTCTTGCGCCACCCAGCCGCTTTCCAAGACGGATCGGGTGTAGAGCAGAACAACGAGATCGGAGTCGGCCATGCGGTGCCAAAGCGTCTCTTGAAACGTGTCCGCGGCTCGCACGCTGAGCGTGTCGAGAAACACCTCGAACGCGCGCGCGTCGAGCTGGTGGTGCAGCTGCAGCGCTACGTCTGCCGACTCCACGCGCTTGTAGCTTATGAACACCCGCCGGCGGTTGCGCAGCAACCCGAAAAGTTCCAGCACGAGCGAGGCGACCGCCTCCAGCTGCTCGTCCGCGCGATCGAGCGCGAGCGCGTTGACCGGTCTCAACGACTCGGGAACCTTCGACGCGAAGTCCTCGACGGAGTGGACTGCCGGGATCACAACCGCCGCGTTCTCGGTCAACGCGGTAACCGCCGGCGCAAACTTCTGCCCGCGCTCGTCATCGCTGAAGAGGACGCCGACACGCGGCAGCAGCTGGTCGATCGCGGCGGCCGAGTCCTCATCGAAGAACCGCAGCTCGGATGGGTCGACGTCAAGCTCGAGAACCTTGCGCTCGAGCGTGCGGCGCAGCGTGCTCGCGCAACCGCCGATCGCGTCGAAGATCGCGACCTGGTATTGCGCACGGCTCATGCGATCACGATAGCACACCGTTGCCACCCGTCATAGTGCCCACCTGAGGAACCGCTTGCCGGCGTGCCGAAACGTCCCGCAACGGGAGGGACGCCATGACTGCTCCAACGGACGCTGCTCCGGAGAGAATCCGGGTGCTGATCTCCTCGCGCATCAACGCGCCGGTTCGGTTCGGCGGTAAAGAAGCGAAGCTCGTCGACGTGCGGGCCGCTCTGCACAAGCTGATCGCTCACGAGGAGCTGTTCGGGCGCGAGCCGTTCGTCGTCTGGAGAAGCGAGAAGGCCGCCGAGTCGGCGTCGGAGTCCGCGATCGCGCGGTGCAAACGCCGCACCGCGGAATGCGACGTGTTCATCGCCATCACGAACGGAGAAGGCGGTTTCGTGGTCGGCGACACCGACGACGGCATCTGTCAGCTCGAGCTGCAGGCCGCGTACGAGGACTCGCCGGCGAAAGTTTACCTGATCGGGGTGCCGCCGCCGGACAAGCCGGCATATACACGGGCGCAGCTCGCAGCCAACGAACGCTTCCGACGCTACATCAAAGAGCTGGCCATCTGGAAAACCGACGTTGCCGACGGCGACGAGGCGGTGGTTTCGGCGCAAGCGGCGATGGTCGACGCGGTCGTCCGCCTGACGCAAGGCGGCGTGACCGCCGGGCGCACGGGTGCGCGCTCGTCAACGGTGTCGCTCAACTGGGAGAGCATGGACCTGCGCGCGCGCGCAAACGCAATCCGTAAAGCCGCGACCGCGTATCTGAAGGAGACGACCGCGCCCATCAAATCGCTCGCGGCGCCGGGCCATGACGTCCATCTCGAGTTCGACGGCACGCGCACGCTGTGCCGCGTGCACGCCGTCCCGGAGGCGCTCAGCTACGCTCCGGCGCGCGACCTGGTCGGCCAGGTGTTTCGCGACGATCATCTCACGATGCCGGGCGATGCGAAGGTGCACGGGCCGGTGCACTTCATCGCGTGCCATCGCGGCGTCACGCGCGGCCAGGCCCGCAAGCTGCTTGGCGTCGACGACGCGACCTACATCGACACCGACTTCGGGGTGTTCATGGCGGACGAGGTGCAGCAGGTGCAGGTGTTCCTCATCAAAAACTGTCGCGATCCCACGTCGAGTCCGCGAACTTCGCCGCCTGTATGGCATGGCTGAAGCGCGGCGGCCAGGACGTCAACGTCGGCGAGCGCGCGCGGGGGCGCAAGACGATCGTCACCGCGCTGCAGTCCGTGCTCGGCGGCAACAAAGCGACGTCCTAGAGCAGCGCTACCGCGGCACGCCCACGTTGACGTGGATGCGCACGCGCGAGCGGTCGCCGATCCAGCGTGCCGGCGGTATGCGCCACCAGCGCGCCATCGCGTCGAGCTGCACCGCATAGCGTGCGCGCTTTTCCGCGAATGCCGGCCACGCGTCTTCGAGCGGCCGCAGCGGTGCGCTCAGCTCGCGCAGCTTGCGGTACGCGGTCGCGAACTCGTCGTACTCCACGCCCGCCGCGTCGCCCGCCGGCAGGCGGAAGAAGGAGCTGAAGTCGCGCACGAGGTGCGTGCCGATGCGCAGCGTGATCTCGGCTTGTCCGCGATGGTCCATGTCGAGCGTCGTGACCAGCAGCGTCGACGCGTCCAAGATCGCGCCCAGCGTGCCGACCCACGACTCATCGTCATGGCTCGAACGGAAGTACGTCAGCACCGGATAGGCGAGATGCGTTTCGAGCACCTCGGCCATCCAGCGCTGGGACTCGCGCAGGATCGCACCCACGTCGTCCATCATGTCGAGCTTGACGTGCCGCGTCACGAACTCCAGGCCGCTCGGCGGCGCGCCCGTGCGCTCGGAGATCGTCACGATGAACGACTCACGGCGCTGGAACGCGCCGAACGTCTGGAACAGAAAGGTCGTCGTGATCGCGAACGTCGCGAGCCCGCCGCCCGCGGCGAACAGCGAGAGCGCGCGCGTGTACCAGTGCAGCGGCACGATGTCGCCGTAGCCGATCGTCAGCAGCGAGGCGCCGGCGAAGTACACGGCCCCGCCGATGTGCGGCTCGGGTCGCAGTCCCGAGCGCAGCGCCCAGAACAGCAGCCCGTAGCCGATCACTTGCGAGAGCACCCAGTAGCCGAGCAGCGTCACCAGCAGCGTCGGCGCGAACACGGCGAGCGTGTCCTCGCGCCGCTCTTGGTCGGCGATCCGCATCGCGGCCCCCCGCCAGAGCCGCCAGCCGAAGCGCGACAGGAGCGCGCTGGGACGGTAGCGCCCGCCGACCGAGCGCGGCACGACGACCGACGCGAACAGGTCAGCGAGCGACGACAGCACCAGCGCGGCGCCGGCGAACCCCGCCACGACGTTCACGACGATCACGTTCGGTTAGACCCGCCCTTGGCCGTGAAGGTAGCGGCCGGCCGGGGTTAGAGCCCGGTCTGCGGCTCCAGGCCGTAGGGCACGCAGCCGTCGGTGATGCAGCTCTGCTGGTTCTTGTGAACGACCACGCGCAGGTGCGCCGGGACGTAGCCGATCGCGTTGATGTCGACGCTCTGCGTGCCGATGGGCACCGTCAGCGTGAACCCGCCGGCGTCGCTCGCGCTGAGGCGGACTGCCTGCGCCCCGACGGCCACCGTTGCCGAGTTGATCGGCTGCTGGGTCTTTGCATCGAGCAGCCGCCCGGTGATCGTGCCGGTGTCGGTGACGCCCTGGCCGTTCGGGTTGGGCGCGCAGGCGGCCAGCACCGCAAACAGACCGATGACGGAGGCGCGCCGGGTCAAGTTCGTGTATAGTGTCAAGTCGATGTCTCCCTACGGTCCGGTCGCTATCTATCTCGCCGTCGCGTTCGCGGCATCCCTGGGATTCTGCATCCTTCCGGGATTGATGGCCCGCAAGAAGCCGAACGCCGTGAAGTCCGAAGCGTACGAGTGCGGCGTCGAACCGACCTCCGACGT